>JBDRET010000025.1:0-44233 GCA_043819495.1 Candidatus Woesearchaeota archaeon
AGACCGTCCTCAATTTCACGTATGGTGCTGATACTGAACTTCACTTCTGGAAGTGCGTGAACTGGAATTTCGACAATAGGACGTGCACAAATAATGACTTCTTCATAACACAGGACCTCCCGGATGGACCGAACTGGGCGACTGTATATCTCAGTCCCGGCGACCCTGGCGCAGGAGCAGGAAAAGCCCCTGATTACGACGAGATGCTGCGTGTCTGGGATGTCACGTTCCTTAGCGAGACCGAACGGCGCGATAATGGAACGCTTATGGGTGAGTTCTATGATCTTGAGAGCATAAACTTGAGTGTCAGCAGATCATACAGGTTCGAGATATTCGTGACACAGATCAATGATCTGACACGAGGCATATTGCGTGACCCATATTATGACAACATCCAGGATGACTGGTCAATAGACCTCACAGGGCTTGACTCTCCTAACATAACACAGGTGAACGGGTCCATACTGATCGACCCATTTGTCCCGACAATAGTATCAGGCAGTGAAGCAGGGACACAGAAACTGATATGGGACTCTGACCCTCCGAACAAGACAGTATCTGACATCGATGCAGGTGAGACTGCCAAGTTCTGGTTTGTCGTCGACATACCAGGGAGTTCTACTAATGAGACCCATGAAGGCCATTATGTCGGGAAATCCAAAGGCCAGGATGCTGAGATGACCAACAATCTTACCACATCTGCAGGAAACCCTCCATCCAAGGTGAACCTTACCTATCCTAATGATGGGAATGATACTCTTGTCAACAGGACATTCACATTCATCTGGGAACCAGCATATGATCCTGATAACCAGACATTAGCATATGATATAAACATAACCAGTGAATTCTGCGCTGACATCTATGATACCAATATAACGTCAACAAACTATACTCCTGTAGTCGAGCTCGGGACATATGACGAATGCGGTGTATACAATTGGAGTGTCAAGGCATTTGATGGTTATTTCTACGGTGAATGGTCAGACTCGTGGAACTTCTCAATACAGCCATACGTGGCACTATCATTCATAGTAGATACGATAGATTTTGGAGATGCTGATAATGACCAGACAAATGAAACTACTGATAACAATCCTCCTCCATTCCTGATTCAGAGCGATGGCAATGTCCATACTGATGTCGTGAACGTAAGTTCAAACCAGAGCTTCTTCACAGGTGGATCAGCCACAAGTTCTGATTTCCAGATAAAAGTCAATGAGTCGACAGAAGGACTCACATTCAACTGGACAGGGTCTGCTATGGATTGGATAGACCTGACCGCGCTTCAGATAATAATAGACTTCTTTGACTGGCATGATACGAATGATACTGCCAAGATAGATGTCAAGGTACACGTCCCGCTCGATGAGCCTCCTGGTGAGAAGATAACAGGACTTGTATTCTATGGTGAACAATCATGATAGGCAATAAAACTATGAGGGATTGCAGGACTGCAAGAATCGTCATCCTCATAGTGATGATGCTGGTATTCATCGTATCACCTGCATACGCCATAGGTGTTGCTCCATCCAAAAAAGTTATAGAATTCAATTCGGGCCAAGTCATATCTTATGATCTGGATATAAAGAACAACGGGCATGAAGAGCTTGAAGTGCTTGTCTATTCAAAAGGAGAATTCACAGATAACATCAAGATCGGACAGCAGGTATTCAAGTTCTCAAGTACAGATGAATCCAGAACGGTACCTATCGAGTTCACAATGCCAGATAGCCTGGATGTCGCAGGGCAGCATGTCATCGATATCGTTGCAGTCGGTTCCACTCCCACACTCCCTGGACAGGGTGCAGTAGTCAAGGCAGATCTTGCAGTCATATCAAAGCTCATAATAGAAGTGCCTTATCCATCCAAATACGCCGAAGCTAAAGTCAATGTGCTGGATACTGCAGTAGGAAAGCCAGTATCGATAGCGATCCCAGTATTCAACAAAGGGAAAGAGAAGATAATGAAAGCATCTGTCGATGTCAGGATATACACTTTTGGCGGGGAGGAACTTGAGAAGATACAGTCTGAGTCGGTAAGTATCGATGTCCAGGAGGATTTCAAGTTCTCAGTCACTTCAACAAAATCATACGATGCAGGAGTATATTATGTGGTGGTCCATCTGAACTATGACGGAAAACAGATACGTATGGAGGTACCGCTCACCATCGGTGAGCTTGAGATAGCGATAAAAAGCCTGGTCGTAGATGAATTCACCCTTGGAGATGTAGCTAAATTCGACATCCTTCTCCAGAACATGTGGAGCACAGAACTCAAGAATGTGCATGCCGAGATGCAGATAACAGATAGCGACGGCAAAGAACAGACGAAATTCAATACTGTTGCAGTAGATATACCGTCACAAGAGCTAAGAGCACTTGAAGGTTACTGGTACACAAAAGATGTGATGCCCGGACCATATACTGCTACAATCACACTTTTCTATGCTAATAAGGTATCCCAGAAGATATTTGCATTGGATGTCTATCCTAACAGGATAGTTGCACGAGAAGCAGGTCTCCTCACAGGAAAAGCAATCTCACCGACAGAAGAGTTGGATATCCAGAATAATAATTACCTCGTGGTTTTAGTAATAATACTTATAGGGGTGGTAATATTCATGGGCTATAGGATCAAAAAAAAGCCTGCAGCACCCGTAAACTATCAAGATGCTGTAGATGATACTGATAGTCGACCGGGAACAGGATCAGCACATACTGACACGAAATCTGCACCTATGGATAAGATATCTGATAGACCTGAGGTAAAGGGGCGTGAGGTAAAGAAAGATGGTTGAACATTATTATACCGAAGAACAGACATCCCCATTCAAGCCGACAAAAGTCATGATGACTGTCGGAGGGGTGCAGCTTGAGCTATATACTGCAGGAGGGGTATTCTCACCAAAGCAGCTTGATTCAGGGACAAAACTGCTCATCGAATCAGCGATCATCGAGAAAGGATGGGAAGTCCTTGACCTCGGTTGCGGGTATGGGATAGCAGGGATAGCACTCAAGAAACGATATCCATCTATCAATATCATCATGAGTGATGTCAACAAGCGAGCGGTAAAGCTTGCAAGGATGAATGCTGAGCTGCATAAGATAAAATCTGAAATCATCCAGAGCAGCATATTCTCAAGCCCAAAATTTGAAGGCAGGTCATTTGATACTATAATTCTTAATCCTCCACAGACTGCAGGGAAACAGATCTGCTTTGACATGATAGAACAGTCATTCCAGCATCTCAAGAAAGGAGGAATGCTGCAGATAGTCGCAAGACATCAGAAAGGGGGAAAGCATCTGAGCCAGAAGATGGAAGAGATATTCGGGAATGTCGAAGATATAGCAAAGAGATCCGGATTTCGGGTGTACGTGAGCAAAAGAGAAAAATAGGATCAGAAAGCGAAATTCTTCAAGAATCAATTTCTATAGGGGTGCTCATATCTGATTTATATCCGTCTGAAATAAACTGTCAATCTGCCTGAGTATCCACCCAGCACAGCACCTGGAGGTATCTTTGCAGTCAGAGTCACTTCTTTTGAGAGTCCTGGTTCAAGATAGAACTGCTCAGGTATCACTATGAACGGCGAGATGTCACCTTCTTTCTTGAATGTGATCAGCAGAGGCCTGCTGTAGTCATGAGATATCATTATCATCCTTGAATTCGAGTTCCCTATCTGCGCCTTCCCGAAATTCAGAGCATCAGTGTCTGTATTGAACGATGACTGCTCTGATATCTCAAGCTTCATCGGGAGCTCATATACCTTGTAGACAGCAAACAGTGAGAAGAAAAGAAGGACTATGCCCATAGTCATGAATGCGATGCAGGTCATGATCAATATAAGATTCTGCTTTTTCATATTATCATCTTTTTTAGAACTCATATCATCTTGCTGTTGCGACAGCAGTTATCGTACTCTCGCGCAGCCCGGTGAATGAATCAGAAGGTACGCGCAGCTGCAATTCCAGATTCAGCACGTCGTTGGTATTATCTGACCTGAAGCAAGGACATACCTCTACAGATGTGGTTGGGGTTGTCGTGTATGATTGATAATTCAGCGCTGAAGCATTCGTGACGCAGGTAGAACCGACTCCTGCACTTCCGCAGCTGTCACTCTCATTGAATCCGAATTTCCATTGGTAGAGCGGGCCAGTGCCTCCAAGGAACTGTGCTGCTGTGTTATTTGTAGATATGTTGAGCTGGACATTCCTATTGCCATCATTCTCTATCCTGAGACCTTCGCTCACTGTCGTAAAGTTGGTACAGTTGCCAGGGTCATTCAGCCCTTCAGTGTTCAGCTGGCAGTAATATACTGTCTCGTTGACATAACCACTTCCCCAATCAACACTTGATATGGTGAAATTGATAGATGCCCTGCTGGTTATGTTGAGCCTTGCCACTGCCTGATCCGTCGTCGCGGCAGCAGTCAGCTTGTCACCTTTGAATTTAGAATAGAATAACATGGTGCTGGAGAAAGCTACAGCGAGAGTGATTATTACGATGATCGTCAATGTCTTGTTTGAAAGATCTTCACGCATCTTGGCACCTTATCCGCTCTTGCTCTCTTTCTTACCTTTACTCTTTTCCTGTCCCTTATCGTCTTTCTTGCGACGCGTCACGATGAAGTATATGTTGAATATCACAAGCATCAATGCGATGGTGACGAGGACTACAGTCGAGACAGGTACAGGAGTCTCTAACTCTGGAAGCAGCTCCTGGACAATATATATCTTTCTGTTCTCTGTACGCGTCTCAGAACCATAATGGATGACTATCTCCAGAGTATATTCTCCTAAGGGGATTCCGTCAGTATTCCAATACACTTCTGATCTCTTGGTCTGCCAGGGGAGCAAGTCAAAAGGAGGGGTCTTGACTGTAGAGAATACTTTAGACCCGTTCATTATGCTCAAGTCCATATAGACAGTGTCTATCCTGTTGTTCCAGAGGCTTTCCACATTAATTTCGAAGAGGTTTACGGTATTGTTGAACATCTGTCTCGTGTAATTCACGATGTTGACATCAAAAGTCCCTACCTTGAATTCTTCTTCCACTGTCTTTTTTTTTCCTTCATAGAACAGATCCGCTTCAAGCAGATAGGTACCTGCTTTGAGTTCATCACCTTCTATGATCTTGTAGAACGTGTAACCTCCTGTAGTATCTATAGCGAAGTTTTCTGATTCCATACTCAAGAGGTTCTTTCCTTCTGCAGTCACCTTCATCTCAATCTTTGCTGTGCTTATGTTCAGCTTACCTCTGTTAAGGACTGTCGCAGATATCTGGATCGGTTCACCTACATTCACATCAGGAACATTCACCTGCATTTCCGCATAATAACCTGGGAACGGGACATCAATCTCGATGAAACCCCTTATCGCCGCAATCGTATTCACAGTACCAGGACTTAACCGCTCTTTAGCAGCGACGTACATCCTGTGTTTTCCTGGAGGATCATAATCATCAGGAAGAGTCAGGTATACCCTGAAGCTTCCCTGAGTGTCGGAATGAGAGAGCTCTTCTATCCGCGTGTACTCACTTAGCGGACCTTCTGTATAGAAATCAAATGGCCTGTATGAGGTTATAGAATAATCAATCACATACTCATAGTTCGGGACAAAGTTTACATAAGCATCTGCAGGAGATATTCCTATAGCTTCAGTTCTCAATGCCAAAAGGACAATCAAGACTAGAGGTAAAGCGTATACAAACCTCTTCTTGTTGTCAGACAGCATCTTGCATCTTCATCTCAGATCACTGTGGCGACTGCAGTCAATGTAGCCTCACGGACGCCAGTATATGAATCTGAAGGTACTCTTACCAGAAGCTCTGTATTGATCGTGTCATTCTCGTTACCGAAGAAGAAACAAGGACAGACCTCTACAGGTGCAGTGCTCACATCAGTGTATGTCTGATAGTTAGGCAGTGAAGCATTCGGTGTACAGGTCGCTCCCGGTCCAGGGTCTCCACATGAGTTCGTCTCATTATTGGTGAGTCTCCACTGGAACAATGGACCTGTCCCTCCAAGGAAATCTGCTGCACTCACGTTAGATGACAGGTTCACGGACACTTTCCTGTTTCCATCATTGACTAGTCTTAACCCTTCATAGACTGCGGTGAAATTACTGCAGTTAGGAGTGCTATACCCACCTTCTGTATCCATCTGGCAATAATCATAAGTGTCATTCACGAATCCAGTGCCCCAATCGACAGTATATACTGTCCAGTTTATCGATGCTCTTGAGGTTATGTTAATCCTTGCTAGCGCTACGGGTGAGATCGCTGCACCAGTGACCTGCTCTCCTCCTTGTGTCATGAATATTAACAGTCCACCCAGTGATATCACTATAGATACACCAAGAAGAATCGCAAGTGTCTTGTTTGAAAGATCTTCACCCATCTAACTAACCTCCATTGTCTGATATGAAAAGTTTTACATCTCCTGAATTGTAATCTGTCTGCATAGGTTCATTTACCGGACCTTTGATTATGTGCAGAAGTATCATCACCTTGTTCAATCCTGATTGTTCCGGCTGCGGACTCATAGAGTTGGTAATAAGGACCCAGGTACTTGTGGCAGAAATCATCACAGTCAATATTATCAGAACTAGAGCAAGTGTTTTAGATACGTCGCTCTCTTTTTTCATATTTCTGCCTCTATATACAGCTTTCACTGTATCTGAGCGTATTCTGGGTTTGTTATTATTTAAATCTTTCGGACAGCTTCAATGCTTGTGATTGCAGGAACAGCCGCTATCGCAGCAGTCTTCTGCAGAATCTTCATCTGGATCATCTTTCTTGTCCTTGATATCCACAAGCTCAATCTCGAAATTCAATGTCTTACCTGCAAGCGGATGATTCATATCTACAGCAACTACATCTTGTTTGACCTTATGTATCACTGCAGGAAACATCTGACCTGTCGGAGCTGTAAGAGTGAGCATCATACCTTCTTTTGGCTCTGGTTCCTTTGGAAGCACATTCCGTGGAACTTCCTGGATCCTCCGTTCATCACGGTCTCCATACGCCTCGGCAGGACTCAGTTTGATGTCCTTCTTATCCCCTTTCTTCATGCCTACTACGTTAGTATCAAACCCTTTTATCAGCTGTCCTGACCCCACAATGAATTCCAGTGGTTCCCTGTCTTTTGAAGAGTCAAAAACCTCTCCTGTATCCAGTTTTCCTGTGTAATGGACGCATGCGACGTCCCCGTCTTTTACAACGCGGTCTTTGTCTGTTTTGGTAGTTTTTTCGCTCATAATAGTACCTCGTGCACTTTAGTGAAAAAAGTGGCAGAAGAGATTATATAAAAGTGTATGTGTAAAAGAGGATATTTTTGATAGTCTCAGAGGTGTTTGTGACCCTCTATCATACAACTATTATTTTATGATCATTTGTATTTGTTTAGCCCTACCATAGCAGCACTACGCTGCTAGATAGTATTGCCGGCAGAAAACGAGCAGCATATCGATAAAGGCTAAAGCCTTCTTGCTCATCACTCAACAAGTGGCCGGTTTTTGTTTCTTGACATGACCGGCGCTAAGAGCGGTAGTGCTGCCAAATAAAGCTAAACAAATACTTCTTTTATAAAGTAAGATTTAAATACGCACACAATACCACCAGATACTGAAAATGCTGTTCTCAATGAGTGAGCTATTTGACATTGTCGTGATGACGTTAGCCCTTGGCTTCATATTCAAAGATGTGTTCCTTCCAAGGATGCGGCAGGTCATTGACGCGACCAACTATGACCCTCTTGCACAGTATAATAAGACCAGAACAGGTTCTCGCTTAAGCTCCCGCTTCAGTTATCTGGATAACGGTTTTGTGCTTGCTATCATAATAACTGCTCCTGCAATAATATTGCATGAGCTGGGACATAAGCTCCTGGCAATATCTTTTGGAGCGACTGCGGTCTTCAATGCAGCATATTTCTGGCTCGGATTAGGCATGGTTCTCAAACTGCTGAATTTTGGCTTCATATTCTTTGTACCTGCATATGTATCGATAGGTGGTGTGGGACTGACTGATGCACAATTCTCAGCGATAGCATTCGCAGGACCATTCGTGAATCTTGTTCTTTTTGCAGGTGCAAGATATATGCTGAAAAGTAAGTACCTGTACAAGAGATACAAGAAGTATGCTGCAGTGATATCCATGACTGCCCGCATCAACCTTTTCTTGTTCGTGTTCAATATGCTCCCGATACCTGGCTTTGATGGCTGGAAAGTGTTCACAGGGCTATTGAGCGCATTTGCGTGAGTCGGTATCAGTCAAGCATCAGTCACGCTTGAGAGTTCTCCATAATTAGTCATCAGCTGATTACAGTAAAACTTTAAATACACCCACTTTTTTATGTTAACCCCGTATGCGTAATAGAGAATCCACAAAATATATCGTAGTCACGGGCGGAGTTCTTTCTGGTCTTGGCAAAGGGATAGCAGCAGCAAGCATCGGACATCTTCTTTCAACTAAACTGAATGTTGTACCGATGAAACTCGACGGTTACCTGAACACTGATCCGGGAACCATGAATCCGATCGAACACGGAGAGGTATTTGTCCTTGACGATGGCGGGGAAGTGGATATGGATTTTGGCCACTATGAACGATTCTTAGGAGTCACGTGCAAGTTCGGATGGAATCTCACCATGGGCAAGATATTTGCTGAGATACGACAGAAGGAAAGGCGTGGTGATTATCTTGGCAAGACTGTCCAGTACGTGCCGCACGTGGTGGACCTGATAAAGAGCAAGATACATGGTGTGGTCGAGAAAGAGAAAGCAGACATACTTCTCATAGAGGTAGGGGGGACTGTAGGTGATATAGAGAATGAGCTCTATATTGAGGCAGTGCGACAGCTCAGGAAAGAGGTCGGCGAGCACAACATGATGTACATACACCTGACTTATGTCCCGGTACCTTCAGGCGTAAACGAGCAGAAATCAAAACCCACACAACAGAGCGTAAACCTTCTCCGTCAGAGAGGGATACAGCCGGATATAATCATCGCAAGATGTTCAGAATATCTTGATCCTTCGATAAGCAAGAAGATAGCTACTTTCTGCGATGTCGATGAAGAGGCAGTCATAACTGGTGTTGATGTCGACAATGTATACAAGATACCCTTGGTCTTTGAGAAGCAGGGACTGTCAGAGATAATACATAAAAAATTAGGGATATATTCCCCACCTAATCTTCGGTCATGGGAATCGCTGGTACATAATCTTGATAATCTCGAAAAAGAGATCACGATAGCGATATGTGGCAAGTACACAAAGCTTGAGGACAGTTATGCAAGCATAATAGAATCATTGATGCACTGCTCAGCACATACAAAACATAAGATAAATGTCAGATGGATAGAGACGACAAAGATAGAAGATGGACAGCTGACTGCTGAAGAGGCATTGGCAGGCGTTAGCGGCATGATAGTTCCCGGAGGATTTGGGACACGCGGGACTGAAGGGAAGATACAAGTGATAAAATATGCCCGTGAGAATGACCTTCCATTCCTTGGTATCTGTCTTGGGCTACAGCTGGCAGTGATTGAGTTTGCCCGTAATGGCTGCATGCTTGCAGGTGCAAATTCAACAGAGATCGATCCTGCTGCAAAGCACCCTGTAGTTGACATACTGCCAGATCAGAAAGGCATCACAGATAAAGGGGGGACGATGAGATTGGGAGCATACAAAGCGATACTCAATCCAGGGACCCTTGCATACAATCTATATAATTCTGAGATAGTATGGGAACGCCACAGGCACAGATATGAAGTGAATCCTGATTACCATCAAAAACTGAATTCGGGAGGCCTCATAATATCCGGAGCTTCGGAAGATGGGAAGCTTGCAGAGTTCATCGAACTCAATGATCATCCTTATTTTATAGCCACTCAGGCACATCCAGAACTTAAGTCTATGCTCCTTGAGCCTGCCCCTCTGTTCTTTGGGCTTGTCAAAGCAGCAATAGCTTTTAAAGGAAAGTCAACAGATGATCGCGTCCAGAAAGTACAGCCCGTCCTAAATGCTCTTTAAATGCGGTTTCAGCCCTCAGTTCTTTTTATTGTTAGAAACATTTATTAAGAACTGATTTTTCCAAGCAGTTATGTCTAGACGTGAAAGAAGGATTCTCAGAAGGCAAGGAAAGAAGTATAAGCCGGATGAGACGCTTGAAGCAAAACCAGGACAAGCAGCTGTTACATCTCATGAGCACAGTGAGTCGCACAAAGGAGCCCATAAAAAAGGCATAGCAAACAAGCTTCTACATCTATATGAACATAATTATAAAAGATCCATGTGGTTCACCATAATACTTCTTGTCATATCGATACTGATCATAGGAGTGCATACCGCAGTCACCGGAGAGGTCATACCAAGAGGAGTATCCCTAAAAGGTGGAGTCACCATAACCGTGCCGTACGAGGGACCAGTAGAGATTGATGATCTTCAGAATATATTACGTTCAGAATTTCCACAATCAAGCATACAGGTAAGGTCGATGAAACGTGCGGGTGTGAGCCTGGGATTCATCGTAGACGCATCTGATGTCGATGGAGATGTCCTTCTTGAGCAGATAAAATCTGAAGTCGGAGAGATAGACAAGTTCAGTCTCGAGACAATGGGATCAGCACTTGGACAGGCTTTCTTCACGCAGACCTTGCTCGCCATACTCATAGCATTCGTCCTGATGTCTATCGTTGTTTTCTTATCATTCAAGACATTCATACCATCTTTCGCAGTGATATTATCTGCAGTATCAGACATACTCATGACAGTAGCAGTCATAGACCTGTTCCAGATAAGGATAGAGACTGCAGGGATTGCCGCACTTCTCATGTTGATAGGATACTCAGTCGATACAGATGTCCTCCTGACTACCCGTATCCTGAAGAGAGAGGAAGGGACAGTATTTGACAGGCTGATCGGCGCCATGAAAACTGGACTCACCATGACATTCACATCTATCGCAGCAATCGCAGTATCTCTCATATTCACCCAATCAGAGACATTACGGCAGATCATGCTCATATTGCTCATCGGATTGTTCTTTGATATAATCAACACCTGGATCCAGAACGCAGGGATACTCAGGATGTATATGGAGTACAAGGCAAAGAAACGTACATCAGCGACACTTGCAGATTACAATGAAAATGTTGTAGATGCAGACTTTGAAGAAAATGAACGATAAACTAAAACAGCTGCTGAAAAGTGTAAGGATAATCATCCTGGCAGTCTTTGTAGTATTATCTATAGTTGCCCTACATCCAAACACGGGTGCAGAAGGAGCAGCCATACGAAGCGTCCTAAGTAACAGTTCAGCAAGCCTTGCAGGCATTGCGAGTCCCCCACCTACTGCACCACCCATGTCACGGGAAGTCATAATATCCATCAATAATGAACCTGTCAGGTCTTTCCAGGACTACGAGGCACTGGTCTCAGAACTTAAGCCTAACAGGACAGTCCAGATCAAAACAACAAAAGGATTCTATCAATTACAGACAATACCGATAGTTGAAATCACATATCTTGATGAGTGGTATAACGAGACTCATGAAGAGACATCATTAGTGAATAAGACATTCAGTTACAAGAACGGCACGAAAGTTGTGCGCGAGGTCAATGAGACAACTAATGTCACAGTCCCTGTACAGAAGACACGGTCAGAAGTGGTCGGCACAGAAAGCCCAGGAATCACAGTCTATGATGCGCCTACGACAAACATAAGGAAAGGCCTTGATCTCCAGGGCGGGACAAGGGTCCTGCTTCAGCCTGAGACAAAGATCTCTGCAGATGATCTGGATGTAGTGATATCCAACCTGAAGGAAAGGCTCAATGTCTTCGGACTCAGTGATGTCATAGTCAGAGAAGCATCTGATCTTGAAGGTGCTCAGTACGTCCTTATCGAGATTGCAGGCGCGAACCAGGAAGAGGTCCGCGACCTCATAGCAAGACAAGGAAAGTTCGAGGCAAAGGTAGGTAACAATACTGCTTTCAAAGGCGGAAATGACATAACTTATGTGTGCAGGAGTGCAGATTGCTCCGGGATAGATCCTCAGAGAGGATGCGCACAAGCTTCAGTGAACCAATGGTCATGCTCATTCAGATTCTCAATCTCACTTTCACCTGCAGCAGCACAAGCACACGCGAATCTTACAAAAGACCTTGATGTCATACTTGATGATAATGGTCAGGAATACCTTAGTGAAAAGATATACTTGTATCTTGATGATGCACTGGTCGATGAGCTCAATATCGGAGCAGACCTGAAAGGAAGAGCTGCAACAGATATCAGCATATCAGGCAGCGGCGCAGGAGCGACAAGGCAGGACGCGACATTCGATGCACTCAATAATATGAAGCGCCTGCAGACAATATTGATAACAGGTTCACTTCCAGTAAAGATGGTAGTCCAGAAGACAGATGCAGTCTCGCCAGTCTTAGGTGAAGACTTTGTCAAGAACGCATTCATCATGGCGATTGCAGCTTTGCTTGCGGTGTCAGTGGTTGTCTTTGCACGATATAGGAAGGCAAGCATCGCAGTCCCTATGCTGATCACGATGGTATCTGAAGTCGCGATAATATTTGGTGTGGCTGCGTTGATCCAGTGGAATATCGACATGGCCGCAATCGCAGGAATAATAGTTGCAGTAGGTACAGGAGTCGATGACCAGATAGTCATCGCAGACGAGACCCTCCGCGGCGAGTCGCAGAAGTTCGGCTGGAAAGAGCGGATCAAACGCGCATTCTTCGTAATAATGGTAGCTTATTTCACAAGTATAGCTGCAATGGTGCCTCTGCTTTTCGCAGGTGCAGGACTTCTCAAAGGATTTGCACTCACTACAATATTAGGTATCTCAATCGGTGTCTTTGTGACACGACCTGCATTCGCAGCGATGATTGAGGTATTCATAAAGAAGTAAACAGACGCCACTTCCTTCTTTTGATTGGCGTTTTTATCAGTGGTATAATCACAATGGCACACACAAGACCCTGGGCAATAGCGCTTGTAGCATTCTGCACATTATTGACTGCAGCAGGGCAATTGCTTTTCAAGTTGGGATTGAATGCGTTTGTCCCGACTTTCTGGGGTGTGGTGACAAATTATCATCTTCTTTTGGGATTCTTCATGTATGGTATAGGTGCAATACTCCTCGTGATAGCATTGAAGTACGGGGAGCTCTCAGTACTATACCCTGTAGTTGCATTAAGTTTTGTATGGGTCCTGATGCTCTCAGTATCATTTCTTGATGAACCTGTAGGGATCCTGCGCAGTGTCGGGGTGGCGAGCATATTGCTTGGTGTCTCAGCAATAGGAAAAGGAAGCAGAGGAGGGGCGCTTAAGCTCAGGTAAAGATGGCAACAGAACTCTGGGCTGCAGGACTCGTAATATTCGCGACGTTCATAGGAGCATTTGGCGCATTATTCTTCAAGTTAGGTGCTGATAGGCTACATAGGCAGTTCAAATCGATAATCACCAATACCCGATTGTTCATAGGTGTAGCATTATATGGCCTGTCAACAATATTCTTCCTTGCAGGATTGAAAGGAGGCGAACTTTCTGTCCTTTATCCTCTCGCATCATTAGGTTATGCATGGACAGTCCTGCTATCCATAAAGATCCTGAAAGAGAAGATGAATCTCTGGAAGTGGTCAGGGATAGGATTTATACTGTTGGGTGTCGTGTTCATAGGACTGGGCGCTTGAAGCGAATAGCTTCTCAATACACCATCTAATAATACATTATAAGTTTTTGTTAGCTTCTTGAATCTGGCAGCACTGCGCTGCTCGGTCGCATTGCCGGCAGGATATTCAGAATAATATAGATGAAGGCTGATGCCTTAACGATGTATGATTCAGACGACGCCGGTTTTTGACTGTTCATCTGACCGACGCAGAAGCGGCAGTGCTGCTATATGTAGCTAAACAAATACAGAAAAAGAAAAATTCTCAGAACAGTTTCAACCCTGACTCGTCAAGCTTAAGGAATCGTTCCCAGTTGTCATCAACGTGCTTCTGTACATCAGCAAGATCCTCTTTTGACATGTGCTTGAATCTTCCCTGACGCATAAGGTACTCTTCGACAGGTAATTTCTGTGCAGGTTTCCTGTTCAGTTTGAACACTCCACCTTCAATCTCATAGAGCGGGTGGGCATTTGTCTTGAATGCGAGCTTTGCCAGCTCTATCGTCTGATCCGTAGGGTGTTTCCATCCTGTCGGGCAGGGAGCAAATACCTGTATGTATGAAGGTCCATCAAATGCGAATGATTTCTTGATCTTATTTGCGAGATCCTGAGGGAATGCAACATTTGCAGTCGCGACATATGCACCATGGGCTGCAACTATGAACGGAAGCTGTTTCTCAAATTCTTTCTTGCCATGGATCTTTTTCCCGCCAGGGGTAGTAGTAGTATTAGCGTATTTTGGTGTCGCACCGCTCCGTTGGATGCCAGTATTCATGTATGCCTCATTATCATAACATACATAGGTCATCTTATGTCCACGTTCAAGCATACCGCTAAGAGAGCCAAACCCTATGTCAAATGTGCTTCCATCTCCACCGAGAATGACAACATTTGTCTTGTCCCGCAGGCCCTGTGTCACGAGCGCACGTTCAACTCCTGATGCTACAGCTGATGCGTTCTCGAATGCTGCATGTATCCATGGGACCTGCCAGGATGTCCTTGGATATGGTGTCGTGAAGACTTCCATACATCCTGTGGCGCTGCAGATTATCGTATCCGAACCGCCGACCTTGAGGATTATCCTTGATACCAGAGGGGCTGCACAACCTGCACAGGCACTGTGACCAGAAGATAAAAGCTCCTTTTCAGACAATGCGTTTATCATCCTTTCTTCGATTCTGCATCAACCTCCTCAATCCTCTTGTCAAGGTTCTTGTTCCAATGGTCATTTCCACAGCTCATGTAATCCACTTTCATGCTCACCTTATGACCACATTTGCATACAATCTCCTTGTAATGCATATTATTATCAAACTTTGATCTCCATCCGGGCACTTTTGTGTCTTTTCCGCAATAAGGGCAGGAATGCCGCTGATCTGTCTCTTTAATCATGTGATGTACTGTCATCTATGTCAAACCTTACCTGTATCTATAGTAGCCACTCAGTCGTCGATGTCTTCTCTCTGCTTATCTTATCGAATGAATCTTCTATGTGCTGTAGCGTGACGTCTCTTCCTCCGAGACCTGCAATGAATGAATGGAACACGGGTTTCTTGTTGATCTCATTGAAAGCTGATGTGATCTCAGCGAATACTGCCCCTTTATGGCCGAATGATACTGACCTGTCATATACTGCCACGGCTTTTGCACCTTTCAATGCATCAATCAATCCTTTTTCAGGGAAAGGCCTGAATGCTTTCATCTTGAGCATGCCTACTTTCTTCCCTTTCTTTCTCAGGTCGTCTATGACTACTCTTGCTGTGCCGCATATAGTTCCAAGTCCGATGAATACATATTCTGCATCATCCAGCATATATTTTTCCAGCAGCCCATCGCCATACATTCTCCCGAACTGCTTTCCAAATTCCTCGTTGACCTTCTTGATCATATCAATAGATGCAGTCATCGCATCCTGCTGTTCCTTCTTGAAATCCATGAACGTGTCAGGGAAACCTACTGGCCCCATAGTGCACGGTCTCTTGGTATCCAGCTTGAACAGCGGCTTGAATCTTGGCAGGAACTTGTCAACTTCCTTCTGTTCAGGCACATCGACAGGTTCGTAGACATGAGATAATGTGAATCCATCAAGACAGACCATGACAGGGAGGAGCACTTCATGCGCCTCTGCTATCTTGAATGCCATTATTGTAGTATCAAAAGCCTCCTGGGAAGACTCGACATAAAGCTGTATCCAGCTCGTGTCTCTTGCAGACATCGAGTCCTGATGATCATTCCAGATATTGATAGGTGCTGAAAGCGCCCTGTTAGCGACATTCATCACGACAGGCAGTCGCATACCTGAGACTATATGCAATATCTCATGCATCAATGCAAGTCCCTGTGATGCGGTCGCTGTGTATGACCTTACACCTGTTGCGGATGCTCCAAGCGCTGCTGAGAGTGCTGAGTGTTCAGACTCTACATATATCAGTTCACAATCGAGCTCGCCGTCGTTGACGAATTCAGAAATCTTTTCCGGAATATGCGTTTCCACGAATTCAAGATCACTTAAATTCTCTGTGGTGTTATAGGATATACCGGAATGACTGCTGGTCTGCACAACTTGACGGCTTCGGCGACTGCTTGTGATGCTTCAGTCACTTTCTTTGTCATGTTGCTGATTTTTGTTTAGGAATATTTAAATATTGGTATTTCTTTTATATGATATTGGGTGTTAATTGGGTAGTATGGAAAAAATAAACCTTGAAGATATACCTTCGGGAAATGTGTATGTTAAGATAAATAAAATCTTGATTGATGAAATAATCAGATTCATAAAAAAATCCAATACAATACTCCCTGAACATGTAAAGTCTCAGTTGTATCGTATGGAAATAGGAAATAAGACTTCACTTTCATTCCTTAATGACTTTTCTTTGAATATGGACATTCCTATGGTTGATTTTCAGGAGAATGCTGAACTTATAACTAGTGCTAAATTTACTGATGTTGGGATAAAAAGACCTAATTTTCCGATCAACTTTGCGACTGAATCTGGAGTCCGTTTTATTGCAGCAATAATGGGTGATGGTGAGTTAAACAGTCAGTTGAATGTCAGGTATAATAATCAGGATGAATCTTTGATAAATATCGTGTTGAATTCTGCAAGGGACATATTTGGAGGAGTGGATACGAAGTTGTACTATAGGACTGATAAGACATATCAATTACATTTTCCAAAGATTGTCGGGATACTGGTATCTTTGTTGGGAATAAAATCAGGATATAAGAGCAAGACAAACTATGGGATACCTACCTTCATCTTTAATCTGAATAAGAGGTTGCGTGCTGTATTCATCCGCCAATTCTTCAATGATGAGGGGAATGTGCGGCTGAAAGATAGAAGACTTCAAGTCAAACAGACCTGTCTGATCAAGGTGTCTAAACAAAGAGCCAGAAAAAATCCTCTTAAATATACTCACAGATCCCTTGTCGATCTACAGAAGCTTCTCGCTAGTTTAGGTATTGACTCAAAGATATCTCTAGGAGCGCACAGAGGAGATAGGGCGGATTGGGAACTTTCCATATATCGTATCGAGAATCTGAAGAGATTCCGAAAGCTTATCGATTTTGATGTTGAGCATAAGAGGGAATTGCTCGATCTGGCAATCAAAAGCTATAAGTTCCCTTCTGCAGCAAGAAATGGTCGGTTAGAGTTTGCATTGGAGTGCGCCAAGACAGTCCAAAAGAAACATGGATTCATAACGAAGCAGTTACTTGCGAAAAAATCCAAAAGGTCATTAAAGACCGCTATGTATTACTTGATTGATCTGAAGAAGAACGATCATGTTGTCTGCACAGAGAAGCCAAGAAGAAACGGAAAACCTTATTCTCATAGGTATATCATGAAATAGGAACAAATATGTGCACTCAAATATTGGATTTGACTGACAATCCCGCAACACCTGAGTATGATGGAACCAATATCATTCCAGGCGGGGATGGCGTCTGTAACCCTATGCCTGATGCTACGAGAGATAAGGTAAAGGTTGATGATGACTATGAAGCCAGGATGAAGGAACTTGGAGATAGGATGGAAGCGAAACTGGAAAAAAGACCTGGTGCATTTGACTTCAAGTACAATTAATTCTTTTTTATTTCTTCTTTAATATTTTTTAATTTCTTATTGTTTTTATTTTCTGCAATACCCTGCTTCAGTGCCTGTTTCTAACAGGGGGATACGTAGATAGCGCGCATCAAAAAAGAGGTAGGTTTTTTGCAGGTGGTGCAAAACCTCTTCTTTTAAGATGGGGATGTAGCACCTTCTGTTGCGGATTGCACCATCTGCAATCCCGCAGACTCGCCTGTTAAAAGCGAGTCTGCGTTATCTGCTGTTCATTGTTCTTTCTGTATTGTCATTCTTGTTCTTGACGTCTCCTGTTCGATTTTCATCGAAATTAATTATAAAAATGTAGTATGTGTTACAAAAAAGTAACGAAATCTTTATATACTCATATTACATTTGTGTAATACATGTTACAAAAAAGTAACTTGTGGAACACTGTAGCATTATTTTTCATCAACCCTACGAAGGAGCAATACTTGATGGAGATGAGCAGAGAGATCAATCTGGCCCACACATCACTCAAGAAAAATCTTATTGAACTGGTTAAGCAGGGAATCGTCAAAGAGACACTACAAAAGAAAAGAGGCAGGATCTTCCCGCTGTACAAAGCAGACCTTGACAGCAAAGAGTACAGGAAGTACAAGAAGATCTACAATATCACGTCCCTCTTGGAGTCCGGGCTTGTAGAGTTCATAGAAGACAGACTGATGCCGACTGCAATAGTTGTTTTTGGAAGCTATCAGAAAGGCGAAGACACAGAAGAGAGCGACATAGACATTTTTGTCGGGTGTAAGAGAGATGAATTGGATGTTGCCAGATTTGAAAAAACGCTACGCAGGAAGATACAGTTTCACTTCAATGAAAATTTTAGCGCTTTCCCGAAAGAGCTGAAGAATAACATCATAAACGGCGTTGTCTTGGCAGGGTTTCTGGAGGGTTACAGATGATCACGAAGATCCAACCGGACAAGCAGAAATCAGAAGCCCTCAGAAAGATGGTGGATATCACTCTTCAGAGGCTTAACACTACAGATATGGAAAAATACCCTACTAACACCCTTGACGATTACTATAACATAATACACAAGCTGATGGAAGCGATAACATTTGTTGAAGGGATCAAGGTCAAGGGAGAGGGGGCTCATAAAGAACTGATAGACTATATTGCAGAGCAGTACAGCTTCGACGAGCAGACTAGAGAATTCCTGCAGCAGATGAGGGACTACAGGAACAGGATATCATACGAAGGTTTTATGATACACAAGAACTATATTGAACTCAACAAGGAAAAAATAATCAAGATCGTCAGGAGGTTGTCAGAGGTCCTTGATTCTAAGATATAGAAGCGATCTTTCTTCCAGCGTAGCTTCTGTTCCTGACCGGAGGGTAAACAGGCAGCCCTTCAGGGCGTATCATGAAAAAGCGTAAGCTTTACTGCTATTTCTGCATGACTTCCAAATGGCCGCCCTTGTCAGGGCAAGTGACATATATTATCCTTATCTTGTCTTCACCCATCGAGCAAGGTCTCACTTCTTCTCTTTCTCCATCGTCAATGCGCCGAAGACACATTCAGTCTTGCATATGCCGCAGCCTTTGCAAAAATCAAAATCAGTCTCAAGACGCTTGCCGTTCTTCTGAGGGATCGCCATGTCAGGACAATACATCCAGCAGATCATGCACTGCGTGCATTTCTCCTTGTTCCAGACAGGCCTTAATGAGCGCCAGCCACCAGTCTTGTTCTCGTCAGAGTTTCCAGGAGTGGTTATCACTGCACCTATCGGGAGGTTCTTACCTTCGCCTTTTTTTGGTTCTGATGCCATATTATTGTACCTGATCGTAAACGCGTTTGACTGCTTCCTTGTTGAGTTCGATTATATGAGCTCTTCCTGCAAATCGCTCTTCAATAGACTTATTGATAGCATCAAGAGTCACGACACCAGTCACTTTTGAGAATGCTCCCAATATGGCGGTGTTGACTATATCTGCCTTGAATATATCAAGAGCTACCTTGCTTGCATCAACACATGATACCTTGAACTTCTCGTATTTCTTATCAGTGACGGGCTGTGATGTATTGACGATTATCGTAGCCCCTTCTTTCAGTCCTGCAGTGACATCTACTGCCTGCATGAGTGAAGGTTCAAGAATCATGAGAAGATCAGGAGTGTATACCTGGCTCCTTACATTTATTGGAGTGTCATCTATACGGCAGAATGCTTCAACAGGAGCCCCTCTTCTCTCTACACCGAACTTTGGGAATGCCTGGCTCTGCTTGCCATCATGGAATGCAGATATGGCTAGAATCTGGGCTGCAGTAACAGCACCTTGTCCACCTCTTCCATGAATACGTATCTCTAGCATCTCACTCACTTCTTTTTGTTCTGTAAACGAAGTCGCTTTAAATACTTTTCTAATGACCGAATAACAGTTAAACATCGTTAAACTGGTGTTTAAAGGATTTTAACGTCCAAATTCGTTAAACAAAAAGTTATATAAACGGAGTCGGATTCATCCGCAGACATGGATGCGCTGATAGTCTCAAATTGCATAGGAACTTTCCTGTTCAAGGACAATAAGATAGCAGCTGAAACACTATTCAGTGATGCTGAAGTCCTGTCAAATCATGCCTGCATAATGAAATGCGAAGAGATAGGACCTGAGAAGGAAATGCTTGCAAAGAACCCTGGTGCAGAAGTCCTGCGCGGCAAAGTACCTCCGGTACAATTCCTTGAGCAGCTCTCTTCTATGAGCTATCTTAAACGTATGCGAGAAGCATCTATCATAATCACAAAGAGAGAGATAGCAGAATCTGTGCGAAGGGATCATCTGATAATACAGGCATCCAACAATATAAGTGAGATAGACAAGGTCATCAATACCCTTGCCAAACGTCTCAGAGAATGGTATGAACTGTACAATCCTGAATTCTCAAAGTCGATAGAGAGCCATGAGAAATTCGCAGAGATAATACAGCAAAAATCACGTGATGAACTGCTCAATGATATCGGTCTCAAAAAAGAACTTTCCATGGGCGCAGAGTTCAGTGATGAAGACCTTGAACCTATCATTAAGCTTGCTGTTGGCATCACGTCGCTCGTATCTCTCAGGTCTGAACAGACAGAATACGTGGAGAAACTGATGAAAGAACTCATGCCTAATGTGAACGCAGTAGCTGGAGCCATGATCGGGGCAAAACTATTGGCACATGCAGGAAGCCTTGAGAAATTATCATTATTCCCTGCGTCGACAGTGCAATTGCTCGGAGCAGAGAAAGCATTGTTCAGGCACATCAAGACAGGATCCAAATCCCCCAAGTTCGGACTCATAATCAACCATCCTCTCGTATCCCGCGCCAAGAGCACATCCAGAGGCAAAGCAGCAAGGATGGTCGCTGATAAGATATCAATAGCCGCAAAGATAGACTTCTTCAAGGGAAACTTTATCGGTGATGACCTAAGGAAAGCATTGGAGGAGAAGCTCAAATGACCATCAGGGAAAGCAGGCTCAAAGGGATATACACCGAGAAGAAAGGGAAGAAGATAATATTCCTGACGAAGAATCTCACTCCGGGAAAGACAGTATACGGAGAACATACTTACCGCTTGGACGATGAGGAATACAGGGAATGGTCATTCACAAGATCAAAATTAGGTGCAGCGCTTGCAAAGAATATCACTCAGTTAGGGATGTATCCTGGCAGCAAAGTTCTATATCTTGGGGCCAGCACAGGAACCACATCAAGCCACGTATCTGATGTCGTCGGAGAAGAAGGATTTGTTTTCGTGCTTGATTTTGCTCCCCGTACTACAAGGAATCTTGTCTATCTCTGTGAGCTCAGGAAGAACATGTCACCTATAATCGCAGATGCAAAACACCCTGAGAGATATGCAGGGCAGGTCGCGCTCGTAGATTGCGTGTTCCAGGATATCGCACAGAGAGACCAGGCAGAGATATTCCTCAAGAACTGCAATGCTTTCCTAAAGAGAGGCGGCTTTGGCGTGCTTGCGGTCAAGGCAAGGAGCGTCGATGTCGCAAAGAAGCCCAGACAGGTATTCCAGGAAGTCAGAGCATATCTTGAGAAACACATGATAATCGTCGATTACAAAGAGCTTGACCCTTACGAGAAGGATCATTGCATATTCGTGTGCAAGAAGAAATAAAGAGGTAATCCTATGCAGATAGGACGAATGAACAATCCTTATCTTGATGTATATAAAGAGATAGAGTGGATTGGAAAAAAAGGTTTTGATTTTGTTGACCTCACTCTTGAACCTGCTGACTCATTGCCGCATATGGTTAATCCATCACGGATACGCAGGATAATCAGGAAGTACAAGCTTGGCGTTGTCGGACATATGGGTGATTGGAAATTTCCTAAAGATTCTTTCTTTCCTGAACTGAGAGAAGCAAGCACTAAAGCAATAATAAATACGATGCGAGCACTTGCAAAGTGTGGCGCAAAGAAGATAACTACGCATTCATTCAAATGCACAGAAGCAGAATATAAGGACGCGAAGAAGTACTTATTTGATATGTATCGCGAACTTTTGGCTGAAGCGAAAAAACTTGGTGTGGAGCTTATGGTAGAAAACGGAGGGACCTGTTTCTATAATCCTATCAACAGGAGACTATATGCAGACCTGATGAATAAGTATCCCAAATTGAAAGTCCATGTCGATCTAGGCCATGCAAATATCGGAAAAAACAACTGGCGTATCGACTATTATCTCCGAAAATATAAAGGAAGAGTGAGTCATCTTCACTTCTCTGATAACTATGGGGTGAATGATAACCACATCAAACTCGGTGCAGGAAGGATATCTTGGGTAAAAGTAATAAAGGAGCTCAAACGTTATGGTTATGACAGTACAATAACTGTGGAGACCTTCAGATCAGGCAAGCAAGGTGAGCTTGAGTCCAAGAAGAAACTGCGCAAGTGGTGGGATAAGTACTGACATTTCAGGTCCATATGGAGTACAAGATGGCATTAAGAATCTACAACACACTCACACGGAAGAAAGAAGAGTTCGAGCCTATCTTGCCTGGAAAAGCAGGGCTCTATTGCTGTGGTCCTACAGTCTATCATTATGCTCACATCGGCAATCTGCGCGCTTATATATTCAATGACATACTGAGGCGCGTGCTGGAGCTTGATGGGAACAAGGTCAATCATGTCATGAACATCACTGACGTAGGTCACCTCACATCAGATTCTGATGAAGGAGAAGACAAGATGGCCAAAGGTGCCAAGCGCGAAGGCAAGAGTGTCTGGGATGTCGCGAAGTTCTATACTGAAGCATTCTTTAATGATACTGATAGGTTAGGGATACTGCGACCTACTGTAGTCTGTAATGCGACAGACCATATCAATGAGATGATAGCTCTCGTCGAGAGGATAGAAGCTAATGGTTATACTTATGAAGCCGGTGGAAACATCTATTTCGATGTCTCCAAATTCGAGAACTATGCTGAACTCGCACGGATGGATATGGATGCGGAGAAACAGGCCCGTGTTGAAGGAGATGCAGGAAAGAAGAACCATGCAGATTTTGTCCTCTGGTTCACCAACTCAAAATTCGGAAATCAAGACATGCAATGGGACAGTCCATGGGGAAAGGGATTTCCCGGATGGCATCTTGAATGCAGTGCAATGTCCATGAAATATCTCGGAGAGCAGTTCGACATCCACTGCGGTGGTGAGGACCATGTCCCGATACATCATACTAATGAGATAGCACAGTCAGAAGCAGCAACAGGGAAGCATCCCTGGGTCAAGTACTGGATGCACAATGCATTCCTTGTTGTCGATAAAGGAAAGATGGCAAAATCAGAAGGGGACTTCCTGACCCTGCAGAAACTTGTGGATGAAGGATATGATCCATCGGTATACAGATATTTCTGTCTTGGCGCACATTACAAGCAGCAGCTCAAGTTCAGTTTTGAAGGTCTTAATGGCGCGAAGAACACGTTCAATAGGATGAAAGAGAAGATACTTGAGCTAAAGGGACAGGAACTCTCAAATGAATCTGTGTATCAGCGCGATAAGACTGATATGTATTTTGCTGAGTTTAAGACCGCTCTTGATGATGACCTCAATACTTCACAGTCATTGTCTGTCCTGTGGTCAGTCCTCAGGGATAATGAGCTTAATCCTGGAGAGAAGCTTGAGCTACTCTACCGTTTTGATGAAGTATTAGGGTTTGGACTTAAGGAGATGAAACGTGATGTGGTTGATGTGCCTGATGATGTTCTTGATCTCCTGAAAGAGCGAGATGCTGCTCGAGCTGAAAAACGCTGGAAAGATGCAGATGTTCTCCGCGACAAGATAAAAGATGCTGGTTTCACGATAAAGGACAGTCCAGAAGGGAGTACGTTAAAGAAAGTATGATCATCTCTTGTGGATCTTTCTGAGCCATGCCCTTTTGAAGACGGGAAGCGTCAATGTTGATAATACAAATCCTGCAGTAGGGATAAGAGCATTAAGCCACGGCTTTGGTACATCTATCATAAAAAGAAAAAGCACTATGATGATATAAGTCATCATTGAGATGATTATCCTGCGTGTCTTGCTTGTTTCCCAAGCCTTATCTTGTTCTACTCTTCTGTTCCTATCTTTTATCTTATCTATTTCAGGTTTCATACAGTCTGCTCTTTCTTCTCTTCTTCTACCAACTCAATAGCCACTTTGATATTCTCGTGATTCTCAAGCTGGATGGTCGCAGTGCCAAAGATAAGCTCTGTTGCATTCGCCGTCGATGTAAGGTCTTTCTGTGCTCCCTGAATCTTCTCTTTGTGCTCTTCATCACACTCTATGGTCAGTTTCACAGGAGCCTTAAGCGACACCTTATTCTCTGACTTGAATTTGCGCACTGCACCGATTATGTCGACAAGGATATCCCCGACAACTTCTGCCTGTTCATTCAGCATGTGCCCCTGCACTTCTGGCCATCTTGCCAGATGTATCGATTTGACACCTTCCTTCTCTACGAAGTGAAGCTGGTATACTGATTCTGTTATGTGCGGCATTATCGGAGCTATCATCTTCAATGTATCATTGAACAGGTGATATAGCGTGAACTGTGCTGCAAGCTTCTGTTCTTCGCCCCTGGATTCCGGGTTGTATAGCCTGTCCTTGCAGAACTCAAGATAATTATCACATATTGTGCCCCAAAACAGTTTAGTCGTGACAGCGAATGCTTTTGAGTATTCATACTTCTCAAAACTCTCTGTCGCATCTGTGATGACTTTCTGCAGCTTTGATAAAGCCCATCGGTCCATAGGCCTAAGTTCCACATCCTCAAATCTTGTGGACGGGTCAAACCCTTCAAGACCCATTATCGCGAACCTTGTCGCGTTCCATACTTTATTGACCATCTTCTGTCCTGTGACCATCTCTTTCTCCTGGAAACTGAGATCATCACCAAGCTTGGAACTGCCTGCAAGATAACGCAGGGCATCAGCGCAGTACTTCTGTATCATCATCTGTGGCTCTATCACATTCCCTTTTGACTTGGACATCTTCTTGCCTTTAGGGTCAAGCATCCATCCATTGATGAAACAATCATTCCATGGCTTCATCTCAAAATGCATGTAGCTCTTGACCACAGTATTGAACAGCCAGAATGAGATTATGTCGTGACCTTGAGGCCGCAGGCTCATAGGATTGCTGATAAGCTCATCGTAGCAGAGCTTCCCTTTGAATAGCTCCTTGACAATTGTCGGCGTGAGCGATGATGTCGCCCAGGTATTGAGTATGTCGCTTTCTCCCTCAAATTCTGTGCAGCCGCATTTAGGACACTTGTCCACTGGCGGAGCATCTTCTAATGGGTCGACAGGAAGATCCTTCTCATCTGCAGCAACAACAGCATCACATTTCTTGCAGTACCATACGGGGATCGGGATTCCAAAGTATATCTGTCTTGAGACGCACCAGTCCCATTGCAGTCCCTGCACCCAGTTATCATACCTGTTCTTCATGTGGTGAGGGAACCAGTTGAACTCTCCACCCCATCTTAACATGTCATCCTTGAGATCAAGATACTTGATGAACCACTGCTTTGAATGGACGAACTCAATCGGAGTATCACATCTCTCGTGAGCATTGACTGCATGCTTTATCGGTTTCTGTGCTGTGAGAAGACCTTCTGTCTTCATATCTGCTATGATCGCTTTACGTGCTTCTTCAATCTTCATACCTTCATACTTACCTGCAAGCGCAGTCATATTACCGTCCTTGCCGATAGCCTCTTTGATAGGGAGGTTGTGCGCTTTCTGCCATTCCATATCTGTAGAGTCTCCGAATGTACAGCACATCACTATACCTGTGCCTTTCTCTGGATCCGCACGTTCATCTTCCATTATGGGGACTTCGTGATTGAACAGAGGGACTTTTGCCATCTTGCCTTTCAGGTGCTGGTATCTCTTGTCTTCAGGATGATAGAATACAGATACGCAGGCAGGAAGAAGCTCTGGTCTTGTGGTAGCTATAGTCAGCTTCTCATCACCGACCTTGAATATTATATCATTGAAGAATGAATCCAGCTCAATGTCAATGCACTCTACCTGAGATATTGCTGTCTGGCATTTAGGACAATACATCGCAGGAGCTTCTCTTCTGTACTGGCGGCCTGCTTTGTAAAGGTCAAGGAAAGATTTTTGCGATATCTTCTGACAGTGAGGATCGATTGTCGAATATTTTACGTTAAAGTCACAACTGATACCCAGGCGCTTCCAGTCTGATGTGTACTCTGGCCTGAGCTCGTTTTGAAGGGTCTCATTGCAGAGTTTCCTGAACTCAGTCCTTCCCATCTGCCGTGCACTCACTTTCTTCATCTTCTGGATCAATGTCTGGGTCGGAAGACCATTATCATCTGTGCCGAATGGCTGAAGGACATTGAATCCCTTCATCCGTTTGTAACGTGCGATGAAATCCTGCTGGCTGTTGCCAAAAGCGTGCCCCATGTGCATCTTTCCTGATACTGTGGGTGGAGGGGTATCGATAGAGAATATTGCCTTGTCTGATTCAGGGTCAAATCTGTATGTGCCTTCAGATTCCCAAAACTCCTGCAGCCTTTTCTCTTCTGCATGAGCATCATATTTGTTAGGCAGGTCTGTCATGGATCATGTGTTTTCCATTTTGTATTTAAACGTTTAGGTGGGTATATGGGGTGATTTCTGTATATCTTTCATTTCTATTCCTTTTTGGACTTCTACTTACATTGTAAGTATGAAGTTTATAAATATTACTTACATTGTAAGTATCTGCTTGATATGACTATTTTTAACAATAAAACTTAATAAACCGTCCCCGGTTCTTACCTTGCATGAAAGAACGGGTCAAACCATGGACGCAGAAACATGTCCCTAAGAGCATCAAAGAAGTCCGAGGACAAGATAGGGCTGCTGCTGAACTGAAACGATTCGTCCTCAATTTCAAGAACGAGAGGAAAAAGGGGATGTTCCTTTATGGGCCAACAGGTTGCGGTAAGACCTGTTCTGTCTATGCACTCGCCAATGATCTTGGGCTTGAGATGGTAGAGCTCAATGCTTCAGACTTCCGGACAGGTGACAGCATCGCGAGCATCATAGGAACTGCGTCAAAACAGATGTCATTGTTCTTCAAAGGAAAGATCATACTGATAGATGAGATAGATGGAGTCTCAGGTACAAAGGATAGGGGGGGAATACCTGAGATATGTAATGTGATTGATGAGACCGCTTTTCCAATAGTCCTTACTGCTAATGACCCATTCGACAAGAAATTCTCTGCATTGCGTAAGAAGGTTGCGCTTGTAGAATTCGGCGTGCTCCAAAGTTCAGATATATTCGAGACACTCAAGAAAATAGCTGACATCGAGAATATCGATTACGAAGAGGATGCGCTCAAATCACTCTCCCGACGTTGTGGTGGTGATGTGCGTTCTGCAGTCAATGATCTTCAGATGCTCAGTTCAGGAGGTGTGCTGAAATGCAAAGACCTCGATGCCCTATCAGACAGGGAACGGGCAGAAGAGATAACCACTGCACTGACAAAGATATTCAAGACGACAGATCCAGTGATCGCAAGGAAGTCTTTTGATACTGTGAGCGAAGACCTCAATAACTGTATCCTGTGGGTGGATGAGAATCTTCCTAAGGAATATGAGAAGCCCGCAGACCTTGCAAGGGCATATGATTTTGTATCAAAAGCAAATATCATGAGCAGAAGGATAATGCGATGGCAGCACTGGAGATTCCTCACTTATGTGAATGATTACATCAGCGCAGGAGTCGCAGTATCCAAAGATGAGAAATACAGAAAGATGGTCGATTATGTACAGACCGAACGGCTACTGAAGATATACATCGCAAATCGCAAGTACCAGAAGAGACTCGCGATATGCGAGAAGATAGCAGAAAAGACACACTCATCAAAGAAGGAAGTCGTAAAGAGTACGTACCCATTCATAAAGGCGATGTTCAAGAAAGGTAAAGACAATGCAATACTTTCCAAGATTGCGGATGAGCTGGATCTTGATTCTGAAGAGCTTGATTATCTCAAGAGATAGTTTTTTAGTTTTTTGATTTCTTTATTAAAGCAGTAAAGCTAGTGATTTAAGTTGAAGCAGAGTTCTGACCGTTGCTGCCAATGCACAAAGCAGTTCTGCTTTGGCATGCTCAAACGTTGTACGTTTGTGGTTAGCATACATGAGAATGACTGAAATTAATCAATAAATAAAGAACGCCTGCGGCGAAACCACAAACTTCAAAGAAGTTTTGGGCGCCAGAGCAGATTGCTCTGAGCGCTTTAAATTACGTACTTAAGCATGCGGCGGCAGCGCGGAGGTCTGCGAAGCCATCAGAGCAGTAAGTGTTCTGGGGAATCATTGCAAAGCGTGATTCCTGCATTTTTTGGTGTGTATGTTAATCGTTCATCAGGTTGCATGAACGCTTTTTTTGTTTGACTAAAACAGCACAAACTATATAAATGGAAAACCCTAAAACAATGATTCAGGTAGTGAAATCTATATCGGTGCAGATTGATGACAGAAAATACAGAAAACAGTTCAGATAAGACAGACAAAGGGTCAGACAGTACAGAAAAGAATTCTGATGCGGTTGCCAGCATGAATATCGATGATATGGCAGTCTTCTGCAAGAGAAAAGGATTCGTTTATCCCAGTTCTGAGATATATGGAGGGATGGCAGGATTCTTTGATTATGGCCCATATGGCGCAGAGCTGAAGAATAACCTGAAGAATGCATGGTGGAAGTATCATGTGCAATCACGTGACGATATTGTAGGGATAGATGGCAGCATAATATCTAACCCGAAAGTATGGGTCGCTTCAGGACATGCAGATAAGTTCGGTGATATCCTTGTAGAGGATCTTAAGTCCCATGAGCGGTTCAGGGCAGACCATATCATCGAAGAGGCATTGGGAATACAGGCAGATGGCCTGAGCGCAGAAGACCTGGGCAGATTGATAAAAGAGAACAATGTCAAATCTCCAAAAGGCAACGACCTTTCTGAACCGAGGCAGTTCAATCTCATGTTCACAACAAATGTCGGTCCTGTACAGTCAGATGATTCAAAAGCATACCTGCGGGCAGAGACTGCACAGATAATATTCTCAGAATTCAGGAATGTATTTGATACTTCAAGGCTCAAGCTCCCATGCGGCATAGCCCAGATGGGAAAGGCATTCAGGAACGAGATAGCACCAAGGCATTTCCTGTTCAGGTGCAGAGAGTTCGAACAGATGGAGATAGAATATTTCATACATCCCGATAAGTATATGGATTGCCCTTATATCGATGAAGTATTGCAGGACTCATTGATGGTCTATTCTGCAGAGATGCAGAATGATGGGACAGATTCAGTAGAGATGACTGTCAAAGAGGCACTTGACAAAGGGATAATCAAGAGTCCATGGCATGCGTACTGGCTCGCTACAGAGCTGAAATGGTTCTTTGGTCTTGGTGCCAAGAGAAAAGGGTTCAGGGTAAGACAGCACAAGAAAGATGAGCTTGCACATTACTCTTCAGACTGTTGGGATCTTGAGTATCTGTTCCCCTGGGGCTGGAAAGAGCTTGAGGGAATCGCAGACCGGGGTGACTTTGATCTCCAGCAGCACATGAAACACAGCGGCAAAGACCTCAGTATATTTGATGAGGAGACTAAGAAGAAGATAGTGCCGCATGTCGTCGCAGAACCCAGTCTTGGAGTAGACAGGAGTTTCCTGGTATTCATGTTCGATGCATATCATGATGATAAGGAGAGAGGAAACATAGTCCTACATCTCCATCCTAAGCTTGCACCAATAAAAGTTGCAGTGTTCCCTCTGGTGAACAAGCTGAATGATAAGGCAAAGGAAGTGTATTCTGCACTGAAAGATGACCTCTTCTGCTTCTATGATAAATCAGGAAGCGTCGGGAGACGATATGCGCGTATGGATGAGCTAGGTACGCCATTCTGCGTTACGGTAGATTTTGATTCTCTTGAAAAAGAAGATGTCACCATACGCGAGAGGGATTCCACAGAGCAGAAACGTGTGAAGATAGATCAATTACCTGATACTCTCAGGCGTCTTGTTGCAGGTGAGCTCAAGTTTTCAGACATAAGCTGATGCCATGATCATTGCGCATCGATGCTGGTCGGTCATAATATGAAAAAGAAAGGTGAACGGACAAAGGCATTCTTCATACATGGTCTATTCATAGTCATGATAAGTTTAGGCCTTTATTTTGTCATCACAAATTCTGTCAGCCTGACAGGCCATGCGGTCCTGGATGCAGAGACTGCAAAAGCTAAATTGCAGACTGCTCTTGAGAGTTCTGCCCTGTTCAGCCAGGTGACCCAATCAAGCATGTGCATAGTGATCAATGATCCTGAACAGCCGCTCTCTCTTCAGGCAGTAAAGTCAAATTCCGGATGGGATATCGCAGAGATGGTCGATTACTGTTCAGGTCTCACCATGGAAGATATAGTTGTCCAGTTCCCTGATTATGATTCTTTCACAAAGATTGTCGACAACCCATCTCCACGCGCGATATCTGAAGGTGCTATGAACCGCGATTTTGAGATACTCGAATCCAAGATAGTGGAGCTTGGAGGCAACGTAAAATGTGATTCCATATTCAAGATGAAATATTGCAATGCATTGAACACGATGTCAACACCTGAACAGCTCATTGATGGTGATATGTCCTGTTGCATCGATGATCTCACAAGCTCTCAGAAGAAGCTGCTCGCAAGCCACATTGCAGAAGGAGGATTTGAGGATGAGACAGGAGTCTTCAGTGAATCGCCCGCTGGGATGCTGGGACTAAGCATGAGCATGATAATCATCATCGCAGTTGTACTGGTCGTCGTTGTTTTTGGATGTGCTGCTGCAGTCCTCATGAAAGGCGGAAGCAAGAGACCAGACATGCCCGGAACACCTCCTGTCACTGTTCCCGGAGAAGCAGGAGTTGCTGCAATGCCCGGAGCAATAAGTGCAGGAGGAGAAAACCCTGAAATAACTGAACTCAAGAACTATGTACAGCAGGTCCTGACACAAGGGTATACCTGGGACCAGGTACGCACACATCTTCTTGAGATAGGATGGGATGATAAGACTGCAGATATGGTAATAATTGATGCACAGCAGAAATTGGCAATAGCGCAACAGGTAAGGGTCCCGCCGCCACAATCAGCATCCAGGCAGCAACAGATGCCGCCAGGGCAATAATCTTTTTATACTGAATACGTCTTTATTCTGTAACGATGGCAAACATACTCGATGTCGTAAGAAGGATGAGAAAACTCTCTTTGGAAGAGTGCAAGAATCTGGATTCTTTAGAAGGACATGTCTCCAAAAAACAGCAGAGACTCCTGAATGGACTCTTAAAAGAACGTAAAGTGATCATAGAAGAAGAACCATTCTCTGTCGGAGGGCTCCTCAATGATGCGCTCGTCCCTAAAGTGATAAGCAAGAGCAAGAGTCCTGATGTCGTTGATATAGTCTCTGAGATAAATAACTCTATAAGGACCAATACAGAAGCATTCATGTTTGAAAAATTCTCAGCAGTAGTGCACGAAAAATGCGCATCAGTGATCGCTCCGAATATTGTCGGTTTTGATGACGTGAAGAAAGCAGTGGCACTGCAGCTATTCACACCTGAGCACATACATATACTCTTACTTGGAGACCCTGGCACAGGCAAGACCCAGATACTCAGTGCAGCGGCAGATCTTGCAACGATCTCATCGATGGGTCTAGGTTCAGGAACATCAGGAGTAGGCCTTGCTGTAACTGTCAAGGGTAAAGAGGTCGTCAAAGGGCTATTGCCTATGGCAGATAAAGGATTATGCGCGATAGATGAGCTCAATCTCATGAAAGAGGAATCAAGAGCCAGCCTCTATAACGCTATGGAGAAAGGTTTTGTCTCTTATGATAAAGGAGGCCATTCGTTCAAGTTTGATGCCCGCATATCTGTTCTTGCCACTGCAAACCCTAAAGGTGATAAGTTCACAGCGACAACTGTCGATGGCCTGAAGAAGCAGCTGCCTTTTGATACTGCTTTGCTATCAAGGTTCCATCTCACGTTCCTTGTCAGGAAACATGATGCCGAGGAGTTCAAGAAAGTCACTAAAGCGCTGCTGCAGAAGAAGAAACAGGGCATGAGTCCGCAAGATCTCGCGTTCCTGTGTTCTTATGTCAAACGTGCACACGCGATCCCTGATGTGCGGCTGCCTTCAAGATTTGAACAGGAAATTGTCGATTTCATCTCAGATATAAAGGCGAATGAAGACAAATATCTTGTTGAGATATCTCCCCGGATGGTTGTCGGGTTCACGCGAATGGTAAAAGCTTCTGCCCGGATGGAACTCAGAGAAGAAGTCATAGAGAAAGATGTCAAGCTTGTCAAGCATATAGTGAGCAATAGCCTCAAGTTCAAGTGAATCCTCTTTTTTTGTGTACACGTAATAATCAGGAATCTACTCAATCTCTGTTGTCGTCCTGTCAATCTCCGAAATCTATTCAACAACCAACCGAAAACTATATAAACCGACTTCGAATTTTTTGAACTGTTAGCGTCGCAGGAATAAGCGACAAATACGATACGGTGTTTGAATGATAAATTTCGTCACGAAATTCATAAAAAAGGTCTTTAAGGATATCTTCAGGAGGCGAAGGCAGCTTAAGATGGGCATCTATGGCCCGCCTAATGGAGGAAAGACTACTCTTGCCAATCGTATCTGCATGGATTGGATAGGTGAAGAGATGGGCCTTGTTTCTAATATAGAACACGAGACAAGAGAGATACAGATCAAAGAGAGCATCAAGGTAGAGAAAGATGGGAAGTCATTGCTCTTCAATCTTGTCGATACTCCTGGAATAGCTACCAAGATAGATTATGAAGATTTCATGAAGAAAGGACTTTCTGAAGAAGAGTCTAAGCGCAGGGCTAAAGAGGCGACTAGGGGAGTCATAGATTCAATAAAGTGGATTGATACGATGGATGTTGTCCTTGTGGTCCTTGATGCTACGAAAGATCCATTCTCGCAGGTCAATATAACAATAATAGGGAATCTTGCAGCACGGAACATACCGGTCCTTGTGGTAGGAAACAAGATTGACCTGAAGAAGGCCAAGATCAAGAAGATAAAGGCAGCATTCCCACAGTATGAAGTCATAGGGATATCAGCAAAAAAGGGCAAGAACATGGACGAGTTCTATGAAGCATTGTTCGTGCTAGCAGGGTGAATGCAGAAAATGGGATTGACACTACAATTTATTCCATACATTGAGATTGAAGGTCTTAGCTCGATAGGAAGGATACGAAAACTGCTCAATGCAGTCAAAGAGGATAAGATCGTCCTCCTGGAAGGCCGTCTACGGAAAGAAGAAGAGACAGAACTCATCAAGACAACGATGGAAGAGATCAATTCTGAATTCAAAGGCATCGAGCTTGCAGTCATATATCCTGAGTCGCATAACATGGCATTCTTCAGGAAAGCAAAGCAGCAGTTCATAAATGTCCTTCTTGGTGATAGACAAGGCCTCACGATAGTAGGGCCTGCATCAGTAGTAAAGGAGATCAAGAAAGACCCTAATAAGATACAGCTGTTCACTACAGACGCTAAAATCAAATCCAAGAGACCGTCTAAGAAAAAGAAGCAAGGCTGAGATAAGATGCCACACCAATGCGTAAGATGCGGTAAGCTTCACGATGATGGCGATTCTACACTTCTGAAAAAGGGATGTGAGTGCGGTTCAAGACTCTGGTTCTTTGTCAAACAGGAATCTATAGATAGGGCCAAGACCATAAACAACAATCTCACTGAGGAACAGAAACTCCAGATAGAAGAAGATGTCCTTGATGTTGTCGGTGCTGACAGGGAAGGTGATGAGGCAGTGGTCCTTGACCTTGAATCCGTGCGCATAACTGAACCTGGAAAGTTTGAGCTTGATCTTGTACAGCTGTTCAATAAAGAGAATCCGGTAGTTTTCAAGCTTGCTGAGGGCAAATACGTAATAGATGTGCCAGAAAGTTTTGAGCGGCACAGTGCTTCTAAGAAGAAGAGGAAGTGATTTTTTCTTTTGTTGTCTGAATTCTTAATATTTATCTCTGCTTTAGTGTCAATGCCACGCTCGCTCTGTTTGTGTTCTGGTTTGTTTTTGCTCAACTGCATCAGTTATTGATTCAGTGCTCTTCAGCTCGCTAGGTGGCGTTGACACTATTTTTGCTGTTTGACTTAAAAAGTTAGAAATAAAGTGAGACGGCGGGGACGCGCGTTCCCCGTAGGTGCTGGTCCCTGCCGTCCATTTCAGCAGTCTAACTAGATTGAAGTTATGGATTAGAAATAAAGTGGGACGGCGGGGACTTTCACAACCATGCTATCCGCATGATGATTTGAACCCCGAACAACACGGTATCTGCCAGTCATACCTTTCGGTTTTCATGCCGAAACTGGTCAACCACAGCCTTCAGCCGTGTGCTCTCCCAGATTGAGCTACCGTCCCAATTATGGTGTTAAGAAGGATTTTAGGTCTATTTATATACCTTTTGGTGAATCAGCTGAGGTCTTCTTCCTCGACGTCCAGCGTCTGGTCAGGCTCTTTTTTTACTTCAGGTTCTGCAGCGGGAGATGGCTCAGAAGGTGCCTGTGTGACTGGTTTTGGTTCTGGAGCAGGTCCTGTGGCTGCTTCCTGTGATAGCTCACTTGGAGAATCACCTTTAGTCACTTCAAGAGTTCCGAACTTCCCTGTAGTGAGCTGAAGCTCCCCTTGGAATTCTCCGACGTAACCTTTCATCACTTTTACCCTGTCGCCTTTTTTCACCTGGTCTATCTGCTCATTCCATAATGAAAGTTTCACTTCGCCAGTATTATCCTTAAGTTTGGCATTAGCTACCTTGCCCTGTTTTCCGAACTTGCTGAATTCTCTTACCTGACCAACTTCAAGGATTTCACCTTCGACTTCAACATTGGTCTGTCTTGCTTGTAGATCCTTTATGGACATCATATCACCTGTCTTTGGCATTAAATTCCAGAAGTTTAAAAACTTTGCCTCGACGATTCCATTTATTTTTAAGCATTTCAGTACGAAACGGTAGAAAGCTTTAAATACGCCTAAATCAGGGTTTTGACCATGAAAGAGGCTATTCCTGCTGCAATCAAGAAAGACCTTGTCAGGATACTCAAGAAGGCCCAGAGATACATAAACAGCGGGGACTCAAACAAACTCAAGTCAATAAGCGAAAATGCCATCTATAACCTGACAGTCTATCAGGATGAGGATTCACTTTCTTTGGCAGTGATACTCTATGCGATATCCAAGCTCCTGGAAAGATGGGGTTTTGATTCGGAGCATGCTGAACAGACCCGAGTCCTGCTAGGGAGTGCGCAGTTCTCTGTTGAGAATGATGATCCTCTTGAATATAGGGAGAAGATGAAGAATCTCTTCGACTTCATCTCCACTGTGGAGAAAGAGTCAAAGATATATGTCGAAAAAGTGATAGAGAAGGCCCAGATAAAGAAAGGGACCAGCATATATGCTCAAGGGATAAGCATAGCCCGGGTCGCAGACCTTTTCGGGATAGGGCAATGGGAACTGCTCAGTTACATAGGGAAGACAAGGATCCATGATGAGCCACAGCAAAAATCTGATGTGGCTGAAAGGCTCAGGTTCGCCAGATCATTATTCGTGTCTAAATGATACTCATCATGATATCCCTCATGATGCCAATAATTGTATAGGGTCATGATCAAAATGAAGTCAATAGTATTCGATGCCGGACCAGTAATAAGCCTCACTACGAATAATCTGCTCTGGACACTTGATTATCTCAAGGAGATCTTTGAAGGGGATTTCTACATACCTCAAGCAGTGAAGGTCGAGCTGGTGGATAGGCCCATCAATTCAAAGAGGTTCAAGTTTGAGGCATTGCAGGTCGTGTTCCGCATACGAAATGCTGTTCTTAATGTCATCGAGACACCCAAGATACAGCTTCTTGCAGAAGAGCTTCTTGAGCTTGCAAACCATACTTTCAAGAGCAAGGGCAATTGGGTACGTATAGTCCATTATGCTGAGATGGAGGTCCTTGCGACTGCCATAGTCCTGAACTCATCAGCCGTAGCCATAGATGAGAGGACGACAAAGCTGCTCATAGAATCCCCTGAGCAGATAGCAAAGATGCTGGAGCATAAGTCCCGGATCAAGGTCACGATAAACAAGACCAATCTTAGCAAGCTCAAGAACTGGCTCAAAAATATCAGGGTGATACGTTCTGTCGAGCTTGTCATGGTGGCGTACGAGAAAGGGATACTCAATAAGTATCTTCCCGAGGGAGAGGGTGCAGATAAGATCCTGGTAGATTCGTTACTTTGGGGTGTGAAGCTGCATGGCTGCGCAATATCTCGGGAAGAGATAAGCGAGATTGTCCGTATCGAGACATCGAAGGAATTCAGGAATAGGTAGTCGATATATCATCTGCTTGTCCAATCAGTACTAAGTTCTCCACGAGAAAATTGTGACTTATCGACGGTCATCGACGGGCAATAATCAAAACATTTAAATACTAGTATTATTCAGGAAGGGTATTCTAAATTTGAAAGGAGGTCAGTTAACATGGCACAAAAAGTAGCAAAAGTTGGAATTAAGAAAGAACCAGGATACCTTTACTTCGTCGATAAACAGGGTGACGTATCCTGCGCAAAGATGTCTCGCGGTAAGGGCAAGAAAGCTGGCAAGATACAGAAAGTCGCAAAGGTCGGAGTTAAGAAAACATCAGGTTTCCTCTACTTCATCGACAAACAGGGCGACATCGCTTGCGCCAAGATGGTCAGGGGCGGAGCAAAGAGAAAGAAGAAGGCTGCTAAGAAGAAAGTAGTCAAGAAGGTTGCTAAGAAGAAAGCAGCCAAGAAGCCTGTCAAGAAAAAAGCAGCAAAGAAGAAGTAAACTTTCTTTTTTGATTTTATTTTTTATTTTTTTTAATTTCTTTTCATCACTTCTATGATACAAAACCATATCTGATTCGACCATTTCTCCACGGTAAGTATTATATATCACTGAAGATTATTCCTTATCATGATAAAAGGCCAGGTAGTCGGGGGAGAGCTGGGGAATATAAGCATACGCCAGAAGTCTGAGCACGCTCTTGAGATAGGAGAGCTTCTCATATGCGGTGAAGGGGATCAGAAATCCCTGCTGCAGGTGTATGACCTTACATATGGCAGCCAGATATCATCTTCAAATCTTGAGCTGGTATCCGGGATGAATCTTGAAGATGGTACTGATGTATCTTTCTTTGACGCGAACATACGCAACTATACCATCGCCCATGCAAAACCTATCGCGGTCCTTGCAGGAGGCAAAGTGCAGCTCTGTAAACAGCTTCCGATATTCTTCGGTGAAGTGAGACAGGTAGAAGAGGAAGACCTCCGTTTCATGACTGCGCCTGCAAAACCAGTCTATCTCGGAAACCTAAGGTCAGGCTCTAAGATGCTGGATGTTCCGATAAGCCTTCCAGGAGATAAGGTATTCTCACACCATGTCCTTCTTACTGCAACTACAGGAAGAGGCAAGAGCAACCTGGTCAAGGTAATGCTATGGAGCATAGTAGATAAGGATTATTGCGGTGTGGTCGTGCTCGACCCGCATGATGAATATTATGGCCGGAACGGAAAAGGGCTCAAGGACCATCCCGCATCCAGCAAAGTGTCTTATTATACCCCTCGAGATCCACCTCCTGGTGCGTGCACACTCAAGATCAACATCAAACAGGTCAAACCTGAACATTTCAGGGGTGCTGTCAGCTTCTCCGATCCACAAGTGCAGGCCATGAACGCATTCTACAAGAAGTATGGCAATAAATGGATAGAAGCAGTCATATCAGAAAAGGAGCTTGAGTCAGGATTCCATTTCCATGAAGCAACAGTAGGTGTGCTCAAACGAAGGCTATCACATCTTCTCAATCTTGAGTTCAATGAAGATCGACTGTCCTGCAATGGGGTGTTTGACCTTTCTGCAGGGGAGACCACAATAAATGATATGGCGGATGATGTCGAGAAAGGCAAGACAGTCATAGTCGACACATCCGGATTTGGTGGTGCTGTAGAGATAATGATAGGCAGCATGGTAACTTCCGAAATATTCAATAGGTACAAGAGGTATAAATACAAGGGTCAGCTGGACGATAAACCTGTAGTGTCAATAATAATTGAAGAGGCTCCACGGGTGCTGGGAAAAGATGTCCTTGAGTCAGGTCCGAACATATTCAGCACCATAGCGCGTGAAGGCAGGAAGTTTCAGGTCGGCCTGATTGCGATAACCCAGCTGCCTTCACTGATACCCAGAGAGATACTGGCCAATATGAACACTAAGATAATCCTCGGCACTGAGATGAAACCTGAACGTCAGGCAATAATCGAATCAGCTTCACAGGACCTTTCCCAGGATGATCGTAACATAGCATCATTAGATACTGGTGAGGCGCTAGTGACCAGCAATTTCGTGAAATTTGCGACTCCGATAAAGATCCCTTTATTTGAGGAATATTCAAAGAGATCATCTTCTGATACTGGAGGGAAATCTTCATCTTTTAATGGTGTAAGGCTTGAATAGCTCGAATAGCTTGAATGGCTTGAATGGTTCTTTCTGATTTATTGTTATTTTCCTGATGCTCTTCTGATGTTCTGCTTTGCTTTTACAGAAACTATTTAAATTCAGTATCCTATATCCATCTTATGAGAAGATTCGAAGTCCACGAGATGAATTCCAGGGCTCAGCTGATAAGTATAGTCAGCAATATCCATAGTGCTTTCAATAAGAAAAAGGCACTGCTTTCAGAAGACTGGAAAGAAGAGTTCAACAAAGGCAAGATAAAACAGGTAGAGGAGCAGTTCAATAGTATGTGTGACATTGTCGATTCACAGATCAAACTTATAGCAGATCTGGCTGAACTCATCAATAAGCAAGAGCAAGAGATACATGATTCAGGAACAAAGCCAGATAAGCACACCCGATACAGCGACCTTGTCAAGGCACACTTTGGGTTCACAGGACCGGATGGTGAACTTGTCGATAAAGCAGAACTTGAATCGGTACAAATACTGGAGTTCCTGCGTAAGATAAACCTTGATCTCCAGGAACAGAAGAAGATATTGGATGCTCTTAAGAAGAAGGGTGCAGGACAGCAGGCGTATTCTGAGATCGATCTGCGTGAACTTACCAAGACGGAGTATTCCTTACTGCAGCACGTGGAACCTTTCTGGCATGATTGGGAAGCACTGACTGTGAAGATAGAATCCATGATATCCCGGCTCGAAGGGTTAAGTGATGATGAGATCGACAAGGCAGAAGATGAGATAAAGAAACTACTCAGCATATACCATGCAGAATTCACAGGTAACGAGCGGGCATCACAATTAGGGACAGAGCTTGCATTGAACCTATATATACAAGGGACAGAAGAGATCAAGAATCTCGGTGATAAGATACCTGTAGTACTGATAAATATCGACATGACTGCATGCAACAGCCTTGATGCATCTCACAAATTAGGTGATGCACTCATTGATACCTGCTATGATGAACTTGATAAGAGATTGAGAAGAGATTTCACAAAGACAGGGTCAAAGAAAAAAGGAAGGATGATTGAAGGTAAAGGAGTGGTTACCGTACTTGGAAGGACAAGATTCAAGATTGTTGGCGTCCCAAAAGAGGAGCTTAAACCGGTACTTGAAGAGCTTCCTGCAGTCATCCATGATATCATGATGAAAAAACAGGGTGGACGATTCAAGAATACCCATGATTGGGATCGCTTCAATCAGTTGAACACGGTGTTGCTTGCAGGTTATTCTGAGATCAGTATCGGCAATATGAGGACTGAATTCAGGTCTGCGATCGAAGCCTTGAATTTCTCTCCGGTAGATTACCTGAATGAAGACATCCCGATAGCTCCAAAAGGCATTGATGGAAGGATAAACCGCGAGCATCTTCTCGCTGACGTCAAGATACTTGAGAAGAGGATAGCACTGGAAATAGATGAAGCGGTGAAATCAGCGTCTGCTAAAGCAGAGTATCTTGAGAAGGAAGTATACCCTAAGATGAAAGAGGCCCTGATGAAAGAGATCGTTCAGAGGCGTTCTGATGCTGGCATCCCTGATGTGCCTAGTCCTGTTTTTGATAGGCAGGAGAAAGATATACTTATTGATGCGGCCAAGAAATATCCTCTCATACTTTTGTATCATGATAAGATTGATCCTGTACTTCTTGGAACTAACTACATACCTGAGGATGAGTTTGAAGGGCTCATGATCAGCAGGGTTGCGCATCAGATAGGGATGGACAACAAGTTCACTGAAGAATTTATCGATTTTCTGCGGTCAGCTAAAGCGCTTAAGAAAGACGGACGGATGGATGAGAGCGATTCGCATAGACTTCATGAGTTAAAGGAGAGATTCTATGATGCAGTCCTCCAGAAAAGGCACATCGCTAAGAGTTATGAGCTGCGATTCATAAAGGCATTGAGAGAAGATGCATATGATGAGCTCTTACCTGGAATGATGATGATAGAGGGGCCGCAGATCATGACGTTCATAGAGGTCGATGGATTCAATGCTTTCAATAAGCTATACCGGCCAGATAATCAGGACACGTATTATCACTCTTTGCTTAAGCTCATATTCACCAAATTTGATGAGGTATTCAATTCTGGCGTTCCTGAAGATCATAAGTTGAGCCTTAGGATGACAAAACAGGGAGATGAGATCTGGCTAAGCTACCCGTTACATTCAGAAAGAGGGAATATCCGTGAAAAAGACCACCGCAAGTTCCTTGAGAGCATAAATCGAACTCTCATGAGCAGAGGCGATGATGCTCTCTACGTGAATAATACCCGGACTGTCGACTGGATACCCTACCTGATAGAAGACAAGAAGGTCATGGAGGACCACATACAAAACAGTCTCCAGAAGAAAAGAAGAGTATCTTTTGTTGATAATTCATATTACCAGTCTACAGAGGTCCAGCAGAGACCATATGTGCCTTTGACTCCCGCAAATAGGGATAAATTCTGGAAAGGCATTTTTACTCTTGTCAGGGTAGCCAATAAGAAGTCAGCTGATTTTAGCAATTGGAAAGTACTTGATGGTGCCAGAGAGATAACTGGTACGGATTTCTTTAGTCCTATGCGATTGAAGACTGCCTATATGCTATTCAGCGAGACGCTCAAGAAGACTGTCCAAGGAGTATCTTCAAGATTGAACACTGGAAGGATAATACGTCTAGGATTCACCATGGGATATGTCGGATTCCAAAAGCGACCGATCGTATGCAAAAGCGCAGATGAAGTCAAACTCATAAGAAAAGTGATGAATGATGCAGTGGAGCATATCCGTAAGACGAAAGGTCGTGGAGGGGTACATAATGTCGATAAGTATGGTCTCCAGACAATCTAGAAGACTGCCAGTAAGTTAGTTCTGTTCAATGAACTTGTCTTCATGGCTTATGGGTCTATCGATCCTTCCACCATGACTCGCACATTGATTGTTCAACCCATCATGTATCAGCGTATCAATATCCTGTATCTTTCCAGAAAGAGTAGTTCTGTAGCCATCAGACACCTGTTTGATATTGGTGTAAATGATGCTGCACTTCTTGTGCTTCATCGATTCTGTCTCTGGCGTCCAATCATACTCCTGTTTGAATGCTTTTTCAAATAATTCTTTCATCCTGCTCTGTGGTGCGAATCCATCTGGAAGAGTGTAAGAATCTGGCTTACCAGCTTCATCTGCTTTAGAGTATTCAGCAAGAACATATGTAAGTACTATGAGTGCCTCATCATATCTGATTGAATTGATATGATCTACATCAGTATCAACAGGTCTGCAAAACTCATTGAACAGGATATCTGCAAGTGTATCATTAACTGTTTCATCATTAACCAAAACGTTCCCCCCGAAAGTTTCGTCACTTACAAATGTTCAATTAAACAGATATTTAAATGTTTTTATTTTGCCAGGAACTATTAGGAGTGGTAGAGATGGCATTTTAAGGTCTGAAATGCTTGAATTGTGCTTTTTAAGCTTCTATTGTGATTATGATGGTAACATTAAATAACGAGCTTAAACTATCAAATATCATGAAATTCATACATATGGCAGATGTGCATCTTGGGAGTTGGAGAGACCCTAAAATGAGAGAACTCAGCACTAGGGCCTTTGTAGGGGTAATATCCCGTGCACTTTCTGAGAGAGTTGATTTTGTTCTCATGGCAGGAGACCTGTTCAATACCAGCCTTCCACCTATTGAGACCCTGAAGATCGCTGTGACGCAGCTTAAGCGTCTCAAGGATGCAGATATACCAGTATACACTATCGCAGGGAGCCATGATTTCTCACCCTCCGGCAAGACCATGCTTGAAGTGCTTGAAGAAGCTGATCTTGTAAAGAATGTCTGCAGAGGAAGATCAGTCGAAGGAAAATTGGAGCTCAATCTCACTGTTGATCCTAAGACTGGTGCAAAGATAACTGGGATGATAGGTAAGAAAGGGATGCTTGAGAGATCGCATTATGAAGGCCTTATCACAAAGAATCTTGAACAGGAAACTGGCTTTAAGATATTCATGTTCCATACAGCGCTTACAGAACTTAAGCCAGAGGAGCTTGCAAAGATGGAAGCGGCACCCATATCATTGCTTCCGCGCGGCTTTGATTACTATGCTGGAGGACATGTCCACATAGTCAAAGAGGCAAGCATTGAAGGATACAAGAAGGTAGTATATCCCGGGCCGACATTCCCGAATAGTTTCTCAGAGCTCGAAAAACTTGGGTGTGGAGGGTATTATTCTTATGATGGTGCGCTGGATGATGGAAAGATAGCCTATCATAAGATTGATCTTGCACCTGTCGTGACCTTGAGTATCGATTGCAGCAATAAGACTCCACAACAAGGGACTGAACTCCTGCTTGATGAGGTGATGGCAAAGACTGTCAAGGATTCCATCGTCCTGATAAGGCTCTATGGACAACTGGATTCAGGAAACACTTCTGATATCGACTTAGGTCTGGCAATCGAAAGAATTCATGAAAAAGGAGCGTATTCTGTGATGAAGAACACGAGCAAGCTCTCATCAAATGAGTTTGAGGAGATAAAAGTCAGTGCAGATAGTGCAGAAGAGGCAGAGAGGTCAGTCATCGAGGAGCATGTCGGACAGATCCGTTCTTTGGAACTTGATGCACAGGAAGAGAAAGCTCTTGTCGAGACACTCATGACTCTGCTTGACACAGAGAAAGATGAAGGAGAGAAAGTCTCAGATTATGAAAGGAGAGTGTTAGTAGATATACAGAATGTCTTTGAGAAATGAATCATGATATCAGTAGATGTATTCGATGGCGGTATTAGATCTCTTCAAGCACTGCTTTGACATCATCACCGATCTTCTCTGTATCGATGCTTTCTGTTTCGAACCACTTGATCTCGTCAATCCCTTCACCAGGGATGAATGTCGCATCGGACTCTATGTATGATTCGAATATTGCTGCTTCTATATTGTTCCCGTTGTTCTGATATTCAAGAAGCGTGAATTGCTGTATCACTTCAGGTGATATGCCTATCTGTTCTTGAGTTTTGGATATTGCTGCCTGTTCATCATCACCTTTCTGTTTGACAGGTCCTCCAGGAAGTTCCCAGATATCCTTATCGGTCTTCCTAATAAGAAGAAGTTTTCCGTCTTTCAGAATTGCACATCCTGCTAGTAATATTGTAGGCATCGACGGGATTAAAACGGACTCATTTAAAAACTTAACTGAAAATATTGGTTTTAGGCCATATTCTTTGGTGTGATTGAGCGTGATGGTGCTATCCATAGCGGGCTTGTTTGCAAGTTAGGGGATTAGGGTTATAAGTGGGTTTCCCCACTGTTTTCGTTCTATGACTAATAAAACGTTGGGAGTGGGGAGACCCCAGGATGGTAACGTATGTAGTGGACCTTAAAAAGTTAATGAAAATAA
>JBDRET010000026.1:0-3268 GCA_043819495.1 Candidatus Woesearchaeota archaeon
CCGCAAGTTCTTTGCTCATTCTCACTCCACGAACAAACTCAAGCTCCATACTTTCCAGACCTAACTTGCGCACGACCTCTACCCCTGCCAGACTGCTTCTCTCTTTTGAAGCTATCGGAGTGCCTGCAGTTCCAAAACGAAGTCTATCAGGTTTCATGATCTGTTTAAAAATCAAATTCGGTTTATATAATTATCGTCAGCAATCGTCAACATACGAAGACAACAAACGTTTTTATAAGATACCTGAACAAGCAATAAGAAGTCAGATGATGACTCACATTCATGGAGGTGTAATATATGGGCATGGACATACGTGTTGACGAAATAAAGAAGATTCCTGAATCGGATCTAGAACAATTGGTAAAAGAGATTAAAGGGGATGTCCTCACACTCGTGCATGACGCAGGTTCTGGCCATTGCGGCGGAAGCCTCTCTTTGGTAAAACCTATGCTGGCTTATTTCATGTCAGCGTATGACGGACTATCCGAACCCCACCTCTCTAAAGGCCATTGCACTCCTGTACTCTACTCGATAGGACACAGGTTCGGCAACATAACTGATGAAGAGATGTCAGAATTCAGAAAACTTGGAGGGCTTGCAGGTCACTCAGATACACGAGTCCAGCGCGTTCCTTCTGGCGTCCTCGGTCAAGGAGCAGGCATAGCAAACGGCATGGCAAAAGCAGAGAGACTGAAGAGTGCCGATAAGAAAGTATATGTATTCCTCGGTGATGGTGAGATGGATGAACCTTATGTATTGAGTGCGATGAACCGTGCTATTGAAGAGGGACTTGATGTCTGCTTTGTGATGGACAACAATACAAAAAACCTGACAGGAGATCTTTGTAATGATTTTGAGAAAAAGATTGACTCTATCAAGACGCTTGAGATGCCGATCAGAAGCGCTGACAATATGCCTGAACTTATAGAGCACTATCTGGAAGCAGAAGAGATTGACGGGCCATTCATGATAATATATTATTCCAAAAAAGGTGAAGGAGTGTCTTTCATGGAACAGGACAAGAGCGGTTGGCACGGCTCTCCCTTAGATGATGATCATTACAAGCAAGCTATGAAAGAGTTAGGTCTTGAACCAAAAACATTCAGTAGATCTAACAGCCTATGCTCCCTACGACAACAGGATGTACAGGATGCCATGGAGCGCCTGAAGATGAGAGGACTAGGCAGAGAGAGTGAAGCGACAAGGAATGCTAATGAGATCCTTGCAGAACTAGGAGATAAAGACAAGCGTTTGGTCGTCCTGATACCTGACATAGGCTCATCTGTAAAGGTAGATAAGTTCGCAAAAAGGTTCCCTGAAAGATTTTATGATGTAGGTATTGACGAGATGGAAGCCACATTAGAGGCTGCAGGACTTGCAGCTAAAGGCTTCCGACCAGTAGTATCCACATTCGATGCATTCACATATATACCATTATCCGCGATACGCATCGCGGATTATGCAAAGCTACCTATAGGTTTCATCATGACACACTCAGAATTCATCGGAGAGGATGGACCCACTCATCTTATGACCGAGAACCTTGGAGCATGGAGAGGCCTGTACAACATAGGGACCATAGCCAATCCTGCAGACATAATGCAGGCACATCAAGCGATTGAATATTCTTTAGAGAAAGGAGATATGTTTTATGTAAGGCTCGGCAGACCAAAAGTACCGACGCTATACTCTGAAGATACCCTGCCCGAAGCAGGAAAAGCAAGTATTCTTATGCAAGGTAAAGGACTGACTATACTGACCACAGGGCAGGAGGTCTGGGAATCACTGATTGCTGCAGAGATGTTAAAGAAAGATGGATTCGATCCTACAGTTGTCAATATAGCATATTTCAGACCATTTGATATTGCAGGTGTCTGCACTGCATCTCAGGACAATCACGTATTTGTCACAGAAGCACACAATCCTGAAGTAGGACTTGCCAGCATGGTCTCGTATGAATTGATGCGGTCAGGTACTCCTGTGAAAAGCTTCACACCTCTTGGAGTGACAGGTTATGTCCCGACAGGTTCTATCCTTGAACAGAAAGGACATTGCCACCTGCTTGGTGAACAGATATATCGAAAGGTGAAAGAAAAGTTCATACCTTGATTGTCTCAACCTACAAAGCTCAATAATCAATACCTTTCCTGACCGGAATATACTTAGGACGTTTCTTGTCCTTTATCACCGTGACAAAATCAGCAATCTGTCTGAACTTCCTGGGAGCTTTACGTCCAGTAAGATATATATCAACGCCATGAGGGACAAATTTCAGCATAGAGATGACATCATCTACACTCACTAATCCTCGCGCTGCAGCAAGGTTTATCTCATCCAATATAAGAAGTTGTGGTTTAAGTTTCTCAAGCATCTCTGCTTTCGCAAATCCCAGTGCCTGATTTGCACGATCTTTATCTTCCTGTGAGACTCGTTTGACATCCAATTCACCATCCTTGCCGAATTGGTATATATGATAATGACTACCGAGCTTCTCCCCCAGTCTCATCTGTATTTCCCATTCGCCAAGGTCTTTTTTGCCCTTCATGAATTGTACTACAGCAACTCTTCTACCGTGACCAAGTGAACGTAGTGCAACACCTAACGCAGCAGTAGTCTTACCGCCTCCATCGCCAGTATAGACGTGTATATACCCTCTTTTCATAATTCCTTTTTAAATCGCTAAGATTTAAATATCTTTTGATGTTTTTTCAGTCTATATAAGGAGATGGCTCATATGACTGAACAGATATATCTTAAAGACAGCTATAAGAAAGAGTTTGAATCGACAGTCACCAAAGTAGATGGAAAGAACATCACTCTTGACAAGACAATCTTCTACCCCACAAGCGGAGGCCAACCTGGAGATTAGGTGCTCTCGTTGTTGATGGTAAAGAATACCGTGTTCTCGTAACCAAGAAAGCAGGACCTGACATAGTCCATGAAGTAGATACTGAAGGGATCAAAGTAGGAGATTATGCAACTGCACTCATAGATTGGTCAAGACGTTACAGGCTAATGCGTTATCACACAGCCTGCCACATCCTGTCAACAGTAGTTGAAAAAGACACAGGATCCTTGATAACAGGAAATCAGATTACAGAGGATAAGAGCAGGATTGATTTCAATATGGAGAACTTTGACAAGGAACAGATGAATAGGTTTGAGAGCAAGACTAATGATATAATCTCAGAAGGGGTGGATGTTGACACGAAATTTCTTCCACGCGAGGAAGCGTTACAGATACCTTCAGTCATGAAGCTCAAGAACG
>JBDRET010000027.1:0-5959 GCA_043819495.1 Candidatus Woesearchaeota archaeon
CGTTCTTGAGCTTCATGACTGAAGGTATCTGTAACGCTTCCTCGCGTGGAAGAAATTTCGTGTCAACATCCACCCCTTCTGAGATTATATCATTAGTCTTGCTCTCAAACCTATTCATCTGTTCCTTGTCAAAGTTCTCCAGATCAAAATCTATCCTGCATTTATCCTCTGCAATCTGGTTTCCGGTTATCAATGCACCAGTCTTCTCGTGGACGATGAAGCTGAGGATGTGACAGGCAGTGTGTCCGCGCATGAACCTGTATCTCCTTGACCAGTCTATGAGTGATGTCGCTGTATCTCCTGGTTTTATGCCTTGGGCATCGACCTCATGCACTATATCAGGGCCTGACTTCTTTGTAGATATTACCTGGTATTCTTTACCATCAACGACCAATGCTCCTATGTCCCCTGGCTGGCCGCCGCTTGAAGGATAAAATATTGTCTTATCCAGAATTATGTCTTTTCCATCAACTTTCGTGACTGTCGACTCAAATTCCTTCTTGTAGCTGTCCTTAAGATAAACCTGCTCTGTCATATTGCTCCTCCCCTTAACGTATCCTGTAAAAACATCAAAAGATATTTAAATCTTGGCGCTTTAAAAAGGCATTATGAAAATGCCCTGATATCATATCTGGTGGTCATGATGGATATATCTACACTGAGATTCGGAACTGCAGGCACTCCGATAGCTTCAAAAGAGAGAAGCAGTCTGGCAGGGGTAGAGGTCGTGCGCAAGTTAGGTCTGGAAAGTATGGAGCTTGAGTTTGTTCGTGGAGTGAGAATGAGCAAAGAACTTGCGGTGCAGGTGGGGACTGCGGCACAGAAGAACGATGTGGTGCTTACAGCACACGGTCCGTATTACATCAACCTTAATGCGATTGAGCAAGAGAAAAGAGAAGCCAGTGTGAAGAGGGTGCTTGATACTGCAAGAGTGGCAAGTGCAGCAGGAGCTTATTCTGTAACATTCCATGCAGCATATTTTCTCGGTCAGGATCCTGGTCAAGTATACACGAGGGTCAAGGAAGAGTTCAAAAAAATCATCAAGACATTGCAGGATGAGGACGTCTCGCTTTGGGTCAGACCTGAGACAACAGGCAAGCCTACACAATGGGGAAGTCTCAAAGAGACGATACAATTGTCCCAAGATGTTGAACAGGTATTGCCCTGCATTGATTTTGCACATTTACATGCGCGGACAGGTAAACTGAATACTTATGACGAGTTTTCAAGTATACTCTCCGATGTTGAGAAAAGGCTTGGTAAAGATGCATTGAAGCAGATGCATATCCACATGGCAGGCATAGATTATGGTCCGAAGGGAGAGAAGAAGCATCTAGTTCTCAAGGAATCTGATTTCAGATATAAAGAGTTGATGAGAGCATTCAAGGACTTTAAGATAAAAGGTGTCGTGGTGTGTGAAAGCCCTAATATAGAGGAAGATGCTTTGTTGATGAAGAAGACTTATGATTCTTTGTGAAATGCTATTTTAAATAGTATTGAGTCTATTTATTATTTTTATTGAGTTTATCGGTTTTAGATCGTTTGTGGGATGATTATGTGTGATTCGAAAATCTAAATCCACCCGTCAATTACTTGTTGATGAGTTTACACACCCTGCAAATATATTGTCATTATTGAGACTTCCTTTTGCAATATTGGTAATAGCCTATTTTGATAATGTTTTGCTTGCATCAATCTTTTTTATTTTTGGGGGTCTGACTGATGTATTGGATGGCCCTGTTGCAAGAAGGAAAGGACCTACTTTATATGGTTCGGTAATAGATGGATTTTGTGATAAGTTCTTTTTTGGATCTGTTCTAATATATCTGGTTGTACAATCTTTTTTGAGCTTATGGCAGCTACCTTTGTTGATGATACGAGATATAACCGTCCCTATACTCACGATGATAGTAGTATCAAAACATAAGAAAAATAAGATGCTTAAAAAGACTGTTTCACATTGGCCAAGCAAGTTGACTACTTTTGGGCAGTTTGTAGCTGTGCTTTGGTTATTGGCGGGTTTTAATAACTTCTTATATGTACTATATCCTGTGGCTTTAATAGGTTTAATCGCCGCAATAGATTATTCTCTTTTTGTAAAGAAGAATTTATAAACGGCCAGATTACTCTCTATCCATGAGCTTGAATACTGTGTTATTGACAGGAGGCTGTGGTTTTTTAGGTCAATACGTCATAAAGAACATATTGTATACTTTTCCAGATATCAAAGTCAAAGTACTTGATCTTAGACCCAATCCGCATCCTGTGTTTGACTTTACGAATCATCCTTCTGTAGACATACTTCTTGGTAAGGACATATGTAATCCTGATTCCTTGGCTGAGGATTTCAGTGATGTAGATGCAGTGATACATCTTGCAGGGGTGGTATCTTTTGCCCTGATAGATGAAGATCTGCTGAATGATGTCAATGTGACTGGGACAAGAAATGTGCTTGATCTTGCGTATTCGAATGGTGTCAGGCGATTCATACATGTCAGTTCTGTCGCTGCATTAGGATATAATGATGATGCGGATAAACCTATTGATGAGTCATTCATTTTTGATTGGGAGACTGCAGAGTCCAGAAGAAAATATTATATGCTTACGAAACATCTTGCGGATGTCCAGGTTGAAGAGTATCGAAAAAAAGGGTTAGATGCAGTCATAGTGTATCCTGGACTTCTTTATGGTCCGGGGGATGTGAATAATTCATCACGTCTCATAACTGCTCTGCGTGACAGGAAAATTCCTTTCAACATGCCTGGAGGGACCAATGTGATCGATGTTCGTGATGTTGCTCGAGGCATAGTCGATTGTCTGAAGAGTGACATCTGTACAGGAAATTTTCTTCTTTCAGGACATAATCTATCATTTGAGGACATGAATCGATCTATTGCTAAAGTGCTTGAGGTAAAACCCCCCAGATTTGGAATACCGAAATATCTTAATGAACCTCTTTTCAGGCTGATGCTCTTGACAGAGACAATCCTGCAAAAACGGCTTGGATTAAGCGCGGACAATATTGATTCTGCTTTCAAGTTCAGATATTTTGACAACTCAAATGCGCAGCAAGCATTCGGGTGGGTGCCTGAGATAGGGTTTGATCAGACAATAAAAGATACAGTAATATGGTTGAGCGCAAATGGTCACATTTAAAGGTAAAGTTGTTGTGATAACTGGAGCGAGCAGCGGGATAGGAAAAGCTACTGCGCTTGAATTTGCAAAGAGGGGTGCAAGCGTTGTTCTTGCTGCGAGAAGGGTGGATAGGCTTCATGATCTGCAGAAGTACATATCGAAGTTTAACAAAAATTGCGTATGTGTGAAGACTGATGTCACGTCGGAGAAAGACGTGAAAAGATTGTTTGAGACTGCTGAGAATCGGTTTCATAGGGTGGATATTCTGGTAAATAACGCAGGTAGAGGGCTGAAATCTGGTGTGTGTGATATCAGCCTTGATGACTGGCTCTCTGTCATAAATACAAATCTTACAGGCGTGTTCTTGTGTACTAAAGAAGCACTTAAGCAGATGATCCGTAAGAAGATAAAAGGTCATCTAATCACAGTCTCTTCAGTTGCAGGGCTATATGGTGCTCCAAACTATTCTGCGTACTGTGCTTCAAAGCATGGAGTGACTGGTTTTCAAAGGTCGATAAAGTGGGAGATGAGAAAATATGGCATAAGGACTTCCACTATATTCCCTGCGCGGGTCGATACTGAGTTCTTCAATTCGTATAAGCGCAAGCCGGGGAGGAGCCAGATGCTCTCTCCATATGATATTGCTGATTACATACTTGCGATTGCATCAGGTAGTCTACTTAGGCGGGCTGCGGTTAGGTCTATCTTGATATTCAAACGGATATATTATTTTATACGGTACATCGGAAGATGAAGCGTGTTTTTGAAATTTGGACTAAGTACTCTTTTTTCATCGTTGCTACATTCATATTTTTCTTGTTTTTTATGTTTTACAGTGAACTTAAGGCGTTCTCGCAATTGTTCATATCGATGTATGGCTTTTTTGGATTGTTTGTGCTTGTTGTACTGATGGATACTATTATCCAGCCTATATCTCCTGACATCCTTGTGTTGAGTTCTACGTTTGGAGGAGCAAATCTCTGGCTGGCCGCGTTAATAGGTGGTATAGCAAGTTGTGTTGCGGGTTCAATTGGATATACCTTCGGCAAAGCGCTCGGAGAAGATGGGTTTGTCAAGTGGTTCGGAAAGACCCATCTGAGGAAAGGGCGAGGACTGTTCAGGAAGTATGGCATCTGGGCAGTGATTGTTGGAGCGTTGTCTCCGATACCCTATAGTTCTGTCTGTTGGACTGCGGGGATCTATGATATGGATTTTTTGCCTTTTGTGGTGACAAGTGCACTCACTAGAATACCCCGGTTCTTCTTCATTGGCCTGATCGGGACTGTAATTTAGGGAACCTGTTTTTTTTGTATTTGTTTAGCTCAAAAAGGCCAGCACAGCCACGCTGCTAGACTGGTGTAGGCATGCTAACCAATCTTTCTTTTTACCGTGCTTGCCTCTTTCAACGCTTCGCGTTGTAAGCCTTCAGGCTGCTTCGCATCCTGAAGTTCGGCTTGCGCAATATGCGTAGATTACAATAGAAGTGCAGCCCCATTCGCTGTGATTGTCAGCGGATACGCAAAGAGCGGTGGCGGTGCTGACCATAATAGCTAAACAAATACGTTTTTTTCATAAACAAAAAATCTGTCTATTCACCTTCTTTCGCGAACTCTTTTTTATGTTCCTCTAAGAATTTCTTTACTTTATTGTTGCTGAAACGCTTCCTGAAATAGTTGTACTCTACGCCGAACTGAGAGGTGATCAGCTTTTTTGTAATATGTCTCTTCTTGCAGTTGTTTATGTACGTTCCGCCTTTACTTACTGTGTTCATTGCCTTGAGAACCATGTTCTCTTCCCTTCCCATCACCATCGCCTTGTTCCGCTTGATCTCATTGAATATGTTATCAATGTCAGTGCTGTGTGTCAATGTGAGGACATTGCCCAGCTCGAATGTCGAATGTCCATCAGATCCTCCAGTCACTCCTTTATTCAATTTAGATGCCCAATAGATGGCCTTCATATTCCGCTGTCTCAGATTATATCCATTCAGTACCTCTATTGCGTCAAGCTTCTTTTCGATAACCTTTGAGACTCCTGTGTTCTTCATCGACACTGCACCTGGCGCAAAAGGGTGTGGAGCACAGGTCACGCAGTTGTAGTCTGTGGTAGAATCAATGACTTCTGATAGTGATAAGTCTGTAAAGAATGGATTCTTCTTCAGATGGGGCTTAATCATCTTCTCGAAGAACTCTTCAAGCTCGGTGTGTGCGTAGAAATATGCTAATATGTGGTTTCCGTTCTTGCATGTCACCTCTATACCTGGGATTATGAGTGCGTGTTTACGTAGGCGGTAAGATGAGATGACTCCCTTGACCGTATTATGGTCAGTTATTGCAAAACCGAAACCTTTTTTTTCTGCTTTTTTTATTGCGGTAGGTATGCGTGATACTGCATCCAAAGAATACTTTGTATGGAAATGAAGGTCTACACCGAACAGACCCTCTTTTTTCAGTTTACGTAGGGGCGGTCTCTTGAATATTACACTTCCCATCTGCTTGCATATAGCTTGGTGATGGGTATATAAAAGTATTTTTTTCAGTATTTTTTTTACTATTTAGTGGTCTCAGTTGTTTTTATTGTTCCAATCAACAACCGTGCCCTAAAGGGCGCGGTATGTTGGTGTTAAACCTCGGTAAATGAAACGGCCTGAATGCCATGGTATGTGCCGAGCTTTAACAATCAAATTAGTCAAGGACATAAATCGTTTGTTTTATATAGTAGTTAGTTTTTGTGGTGTGTAGAGGTGATTTTTTTATGAAATCTGCACAGATTAAGGAGCGGGAGTTGATTGTAAAATTGTATGATGAGGGTAAAAAGCAGCATG
>JBDRET010000028.1:0-10295 GCA_043819495.1 Candidatus Woesearchaeota archaeon
GGCCTTGCGCGGATATTCATCCAGTTTAATGGTTTTCTTCCCAGAATTTGAATTTTTGTAGGATGTTTTCGATATTTCCTAGATATTTTATGACTTTTTGTTTTGGTGTTTTTTTTGTTTCTTCGTATATTCCTTCGACTATGTAGTAGTATGTTTTGCCTTTGACTTTCTTTTTTCGGATGTATGCCATCATCATAATTTATTAGGCACATGTTATATTTAAGTTTTTGTGTTTTGTAGTATAGAAAAAAGTAAATACTAGTTAGGCACATATTGTGTGTTTGAAAGAGGTGATGATTATTTCAAGACTGCCAAACAAGCAATTTAGGGCTGTGGTTCCTCTGTTGAGAGAGAGAAGGATTTCTATGAGCCTGAGGAAATGAGGTCTATTTCTTGGCCTGAGTATAATCTTTCCCGGATCGAGGAGGCTAAGGAAACGCTGGAATTCATACGTGATACTGTGGATGAGATAGAGACTCCCATTTTTAAGGGAAAGGTTGGAAAGCCTCTTACAAACCCAAAATCGCTTGTGAAAGCGATTCTTACTGCTGAAGCGCTTGGTTTTACAGAGAGAAATGCTCAAGGATGGTTGTCCATTCTCAGTCCATTTTTAGGAATAGGTGAGCATTTGGATGATAGAACTATCGGTGATGCTTATGATAAAATAGAGGTGGTGCACATCCTGAAGCAAGTTTTTGAGAAAACTAAGCATTCCGACGGTAAACTAAGCGGAGACGGTACGGGCCTCGAGACAAGCAGAAAACAAAACTACGAAACAGACAAAAAAGCAGGAGACTACATGACTAGCATAGTCGATTCAAGAGAAATCGTCCAGGCTTTTGACGTTAACGGGGAACAAGAATGCAAAGCGATGCATAAACTAATAGACGGAGTGCATGGAGACAGCTTAAGATTGGACGCAGGATTTAACGACAGAGAATTAGTGAGAAAAATAGCAGAAAAAGGCATGACCCCATACGTATTCCCAAAGTCTAACAACAATCTCAACGGCACTCTTGCGTGGAAACACATGTACCTCGAACTCCTACTCGACGTGATGCACTGGCTCACAGAATACCACCAGAGAAGCCACTCAGAGAGCTTCCACGCCAGTTTTAAGACCAAATACAGCCTAATAACAAAAAGAAGACCAACAGCCAAACTAAGCCAAGTAACAGCCAGAATCATCCTCCACAACAGAAGAAGACTATCCTATTTCAATAAAATAAACCCTGCCAGCTAATATCCGCGCAAGGCCGGGGGTTATAGCCCTTATCAGACAATACTGTCACAAACAAGTAGTGACAAACCGAAACCCTTAAATACAACCTCAAAACCCACTCATACTGTGATTTTAATGGCTACAGATACGAATACACTCATTAGAAAAAGTATGGATTCTGCTAGCCCCTGCTATTTTCTTGGTGCCGGAGCACCAGTGATGGCTTAGCTTCAGCTCTTTATCATAAGGACTAAAGCAGCCAGTGGACAAACTACGATAAGACAGTAGTCTGTCCTGTGTTCCGGACGCGGCAAAACAAAGCAAAGCCGCGTACGGCCCAGAGCATTATTGCTCTTGAACCACACACTGGCCGTCCTTTCTGCTGGAGCTATTGCAAGAAACATTCTAGCTCGAGCTCTGCGACTAATCAACAAGGCCCGCCGCGCTCTTAAGACACTGCCAACAAGAGATGATCAGATGAAAAATGAAGAAACAGATGAAATGGAAAAGGAACATCCGGCTGTACTATACATTCAGGATATTTTGCACCATGAATTTCGTCATGCCGATATTCATGCTGTTCCTGATAGACAAAGGTCTCTCTTCATTCGAGATATTTGTCACGCAGGCAGTGTATACAGCAACAGAGCTCATCCTGACGATCCCATCAGGAGCTTTTGCAGACAAGGTAGGAAGGAAGCGCACTTTGATACTGTCCACAGTGCTTTACGCGCTCGGCTTTGTATCATACGGCTATTCATCGACCTTTGTGCACATATTGCTCGCAGAGATAGTCTTTGCAGTGTCAAGCGCAGCGTTCCATGGCACTGGAGAGGCGTTCATATACGATACTCTCGCAGAGGCTAAGCAGGAGAAGAGATACAAGAGAGCGCTGGGCACAGCATATGCTCTACAGTCATTCGTGATGGGTGCCTGTTCAGTAGCAGGTGGCTTGATGGCAAAACACAGTCTTGCATTGCCTTACCTGGTATCAGCATTGCCTATCTCGCTGTCGATGGTGCCTCTATTTTTCCTGGAAGAACCGAGACGCGACAAGCAGGAGAGCACCGCATACCTGGATATGATAAAGGAAGCGATGGTCTTCACTGTCCAGCACAAGAAGCTGAGGAACCTGATGTATTTCGGAGCAGCCACTACGCTTACAGGGTTCATGGCGTTCCTGCTCTACCAGCCGATGTTGACTGGCATGGGGCTGCCTGTTGAGTATCTTGGCGTCGCCATAATGACATTATCGGTCGCGCACGGGATAGGCAACAAGCTGGCACACAGGTTTGAGAAGAAGCTGGGCCATCTTGACTTGCTGGCGATATCTGCAGGCTTTCGGGCTTTGCTCTACCTATTGGTATTCCTGGCAAGAGGACCTTATCTTTTGGTCTGGGCAATATTGATAGACCTGACTGCAGGTATCACGTCGCCGATATTTTCGGAATGGATGAACAGGTACTCGAAGTCAGAGAACCGAGCGACAGTCTTATCCATCATGTCGATGTCAGGCATGTTGAGTTTCACGGTGTTCTCACCGCTGTTCGGCCTGTTCATCGATGTGTACTCAGAGCAGTTGTGCTACCTGTTGCTGGCAATGATCATAGGCATGTACGCACTGAGGCAGCTGGCAGTGGCACTCTTCGCAAGGAGGGCTGCAGCTGCTGGCTGAAATCTTTTTTGTTTTTTAAGATTTTGATCTTTATCAGAACACACCTGACGCTGGATTGAACACGTAAGCGGCAATCCCTGCAGCGACCCCTATACCTAATGCTAGGAAGACGGTCCAGCCTGTGCTTACCCGTTGGTCCATCTTGATGGCGGAATCAGGGAATGATGCCAGGTATGTCTCGACAGCGATATCAAGAGCGGCATGTGCGGTCTTCTTCGGCTTAATCTTTTTTTTCACATTCGGGCTGTCAAGCAGTTTCTGCAATGAATCTGCGCTTGCCATCGCCATCTTTACAGATGACTCAAGATCCCTGATATTGCCAGACATCAGCTTGCATGCGTTCCTGAGCTCTTTTGTCCTCCTGTAACCTTCAGGCCCGCTGTGGCTTCTGGATGTCGTGTTGTAATGGTATCTTGAATCAGAAGCATTTATGACAGAGAAAGATTCCTGCACACCATTGTCAAGATATCTGAGAGTATCACTCACACCTGAAAGGGCAGGGACGATCTTTGCCTTCTTCGCCCACTGCGTGAATATGTCTGTCATTGCATCTAACGATTCGAACTTCGCCTCATCCTCATATACTGTCCTGCTGATGCTTTTCATATCATTGCCATCAGGAGTGATCTGTACCGCAAGGCTTGGATTATACAATTCAGCAGGTTCGTAGATATTCAGGATATCTGAGAGCTTTTCCTGCGCTGACTTAGCATTTTCAGGATAGAATGTGAAATAGTGATCAGTATTGCTATACCTGCGTTCAAGCCGGGTATGTGTCTTGCCTTTTGAATCGATAGATGTGACCGGGACATAGATATAATTATCCTCACTTGTGTATTTCCATGATGTCTTGAACATATCAGCAGCTTCTGCAGATGCATCTGCCAATCCCCTGTGCCTGCCAAGATTATTCAGGATAGCTTTTCCGTTGTAATCTACCTTCTGTAAGTATCGGTTGACATCTTGTCTGCCCATCTCCTTTGTGAAGACAGGATAAGCCTTTGCGCTCCTTGCCAGGTTCCATGCTCTCATAACTGACATGGTCATATCATTCACAGCAGAATAGAACTCAACTGCCTCATTAGTATCCTGTATCCGGTCAGAATGTGAGAATATTTCAGGAAAGATGTTCGCTTCCCTCTGCTGGATGTAGTTTGTTATCACAGCAGTCAATATTGCGGCACCTGCACCCGCTCCGATTGCAATGCCCGCTGGCGATGCCGCAAATTCAACAGTCTTGTTGACTATGTCTGTGAGACAGATCCCATTGCACGTAGTTTGGTCACCCACAGCTTCCAATATATGATCAGATTCTTTCACATAGTCAGGATATCCCATATTGAATTCCTCCCTCATGATATATTATCCATAAATGATTACACAGCAAGGCACTTTAAAAAGCTATTACTGCTCTTTTTTCTCAATGCGCAAACCAGCTGTTGACTGGCCTGCTCACCTCGCTGTGTGGTTGTGCCAAGATGAGCTAAATTTAAATATCCTGACATGTTGCGATATGATACAATGAATCGCTACCTCGCTACACTGATATTCGGCCCACCGGGTGTGGGAAAAGGGACACAGGCAAAGCTTCTCGCAAAGACCGGAGATTATTTCCATTTCTCTACAGGCGACCGTTTCCGCAACATCGACACAGGTACTGACATCGGCGCTAAAGTGCGTTCGCTCATCGACGGAGGAAATTTCGTCCCTGATGAACTGGTCATGAAGATGTTCGGTGAGATGATTGACACGGAAATAAAGGCTGGCGCTTACGATCCAGAAAAGCAATACATAATTCTGGATGGGATACCAAGGACAGTGCCTCAGGTGCTTCTTATAGACAGCACGTTCCACGTCAAGAGATTGATATATCTGGATGCACCGGACCAGATGCTGATTGACAGGATACTTTCGCGCGGAAAGCTTGAAGGGAGGGCTGATGACCAGGATGTTGAAACGATAAAGCACCGGCTTGATACTTACAGGAAGAAGACCTTGCCATTGCTTGAGGAATACCCAGAGTACAAGATCACAATCATTGATGGTTCAGGCACTATCGATGATGTATACTCACTCATACAGGAAGAGATCAGAATATAAAAAAATATGGTTCTTCTAGGATTGTTCTGAAGATTTAAAAACCGAAACCGTTGAATTTGATGTTATGAAGCACTCAAACCAACGATTTCGGCTTAGAGATTTGTATCAGTTTTCTGGATATAAATTTTGCGATAGTTTTGTAGACAATGACAGCATTTTGATGGTTCTTAAAAGAACTGGCAAGACAGGGAAATGTCCTGTTTGCGGCAAGAGATGCAGGCATATTCATAAGAAACGTAAGCGCAGGATAAGAGATTTGGATCTGGCATGTTCTAAGACATATGTTTGGTTTGCTTATTTTGATATTGTTTGTTCTTGCGGTTATGATGGCGTTGAAGAATTAGATTTTGTCGAATCTTATTCACGTTACACCAAGCGTTTTGAGGAAAAAGTTGTAGTTCTTTGCAAGTTTATGTGTATTAAAGATGTTGCAAACGAAATGCGCAATCTAAACCTAAGACATTTACCTTCTCATCGGCACTAGGTTGATAGTCTCCTAAAAATGCAATTTCCCTGTCACTCAATATCAGGAAGCGGTAATCAGTACTGGTCTGCGAATTTCCTGCACGCAGGGATTCATCTATATATTTGACATATTGATCTTGCCATAACTTGTTCTTATACTGATGCTGCTGCGACGAAAGACTGGAGTTCGCTCGTCTGACATAAGACCTACCAGTGACTTTATGGCAAAGATAATGCATTAAAGTAGGAAACTTTTCGAAATCGATTCTTTCCATCACATCCTGCGCTTCTTGAGCTACGAAGATGGGCAGGACTTGATTCAACACCCTGTTCACAACATCACTATCATAATGAGGGGCAAAGTACACTATTTCCACGCCAGGGAATTCACTCTTGAGTTTTTTTACTGTCGCGGATGAACGCGCAAGTGTTGGCGCTGCTTCAATCAAGTTAAAGTTAGAACTGACAAGTATCAGATCAACAGGTGATTTGGATTCTTTTAAATTGAAGTACCAGCTATCATTTCCAGAAGGATTCTGCACTTTTTCGTGACTTACATCAAATATACGTGGATAACATTCTTGTTTAGCTAATCCTTTTTGAATTATGAACGATTCAAGAGTAGATTCATTCTCTATGTGCTCATTATACACGTCATCGTGTGGAGCGTCCAAGTCGCACAGATCATCAACTATGAGAATAGAACTGATACCCTCTTTCAATATTCTGGCAAGTATATCATCAAGGCTCATAAGAGGGCATGAAAAGGCATAGTTTATAAATCTTTCTCTTTTTTATCACTAATAAGGGACAACAAAAACAAACACATTGCGCAAAATCATTATTACCCCAATATGCTAAAAAAACGCCAAAACAGCCCGTAAAACGCAAAAATGCACAAGAATCCCTCCTAAAACCGAAACTATTAAAAATAATGACGTCTATTTCATATAAAAAAGCGGAATATTGGTTGTTTTCGCTTTAAGTAGATATTTTGGAGGGAATGAAATGGCAACACAAAAATTGCTTCCTTTAGCAGCTATGGAAAAGATTCTGAAGAACTGTGGTGCAGAACGAGCTTCAGACAAGGCCAAGGCAGCTTTGAAGGATGTCATCGAAGATATAGCGGGCGAGATCGCTGAACGTGCTGTGAAGCTTTCAGTGCATTCAGGACGAGTCACAGTAAAAGCAAGCGATGTCAAGCTGGCTGCAAAATATTAATGATTTTTTTACTATCTGATTAACAGTATATTGGGGGGTCATACATGGTTCCTGAAGACGACGGCTGGGATGATGATGGTTATGGAGACTTTGACGAGGAAGATAACGAAGAAGAGTAGCTTAAAGACTAACATTTATATACCACTTCAAAATCCCGGATATCAAGATGAGTTCAAGATATTACAGTAAAAGACAAGGCAAGAAAAGGCCTAAAAAAGGCGAAGGACCACCTCCAAAGCCTAAAGCATTCAAGTCAGAGGCAGCTGCAAAAGCCTGGACTGAAAAGCATGGCCTGAACAGTCATACAGTTGACCAGATATCAGAGAAGAAGTTCAAGGTCAGGGCAAAGGACTGATTGCCCAGTATTGATTATTTTGGTATTTCTAACCAGACACTGCAGCAGATAAGCCAGTAGTCTCATGAAAAAGATATTTAAACCCGAGTCCTTGTTGGACATATATCATGGACAAAAAAAAGAGAGCAAAACTTGCTTCTTACTTCGGTTTTGGCAAAGCAAAAGCAGACGACAAGAATACCTTGCCTGCAATAGTTCTGATATTTGGAAGTCTACTTATAGCTATAGTGATAGAGAACCTGATAAGAGTACCTGATTATTACCTCTCGATCATAATCACCGGACTTTTCATGTTTATAGCAGGGGTATCATTGCGTCTTGTGGCACAGCATCAGCTAGGTAAGCAGTTCTCATTGACAGTACGCATCTTGAAGGATCACAAGATGATAACTACAGGACTCTACCATTATGTACGCCATCCGATGTATACAGGTTTTGGGCTCATGACCTTAGGATTATGTCTGATGATGCATAGTTATTCCGCAATGATCATTGCACTGGTATCCCTTCCGATTGCCGGATTTTATAGGGTCAAGTTCGAAGAAGAAGTACTCACAAAGAAACTGGGCAAGAACTATATTGGATATATGCGACGCACAAAGAGATTCATCCCTTTTATCTGGTGAACAATATAGATATTTTGTATTTGTTTAGCTATTTCTGGCAGCGCCACCGCTCCAGCGTCGGTTAGTTATAGAAGCTGATACCGGCCACTTGTCCAGTGGTAGTCAGTGAACCGTCAGGCTCTTATGCTGAAATAAGCGAGTCCTTGCCGGCAAAGCGGCTTAGCAGCGTGGTGCTGCCAGGGTAGAAGCTAAACAAATAAGATATTTTCAATCACTGATTCTTAAAGACATGAAAAGCAAAGAAAAATATTAAAAAGAGGAAGTGATAACCTCAGAGCATATACGGCAGTGATCAAGTGGTACACGCGCAAAGCTGCGCTTTATGCTGGCTTCGTGCGAGCACGAAACGATTCGACCCTCCCAACTGGTTACGCTCGGTTGACACGCAAGATGCGGCATGCGCTCTCTGCGTTCGCTTAGCCACATGCGAAAATCAGGCGAGTGAGGTCGCTACCCGGGTTCGAATGTTCAAGCTCAATGGCTTGTACCGTAAGTCCCGGCTGCCGTATTCAATCTTTCTTTATAACACAATTGTGATTTACACGCTTCTGATACCTGCATTTAAGACCGGTTTACGACCTGTTTAAATACTGCAATGAAAAATTTATAAAGGAGTTCTGACCTCTGAAATGGTGAAAATGGGGATTATCGACTGGTTCAAAGATAGGCTAAGCAGCGAAGAAGAGATACAGGAAGATGCACGAGGCTGCGATAGGTGTGGTTTTGAATATCCTGAACATTCTATGGTGATATCTGGAGAATCTCTCTACTGTGGCGAATGTAGCAGCATAAGGAAGAGAGAGCTCGCTGATATGGAATTCAAGAAGAAGCAGGAAGCGGTTGTCCATAAGATAAAGTACTACTGCTATAACTGCAAATTCAATTTCTCAAGGAAGAAAGACTTCGGAATAAAGCTCTGCCCTAACTGCGGCTCAGAGAATTTTGTATCTCAAGATAGATTATTTTGATTTCTTTAGGAAGACGCACTAAAATCTGACTTCTAGATGTAGCAATACTAAAACCGATGACGCCAAGTAGCATGCATGCGAAATCCCAAAAACAATCAATAAATAAAAAACGCCTGCGGCGAACCCCTACTTTTGTCAAACTCAGGCATGCGTCGGCGTCACGAGGCTTGTATAACAAGCCGAGTCAGGTTTTAGTATTGCGCCAAAGCAACAATTATAAACATTCTCCATTTCCCCCACATACATGAAACTCTCAGACTTTGACTACAACCTTCCGCCAGAGCTCATAGCTCAGGAACCGATGGAACAGAGGGATCAGAGCAGGCTCATGGTTGTCAAAGGTAAGGAAATAGAACACAGGAAGTTCCACGACATCCTCGAATATCTCGAAGATGGTGATGTCATCGTGCTGAATGACACGAAAGTGGAGCCGGTGAAACTTGTAGGCAAGAAAGCCACAGGTGCAAAGGCTGAATTCATAATCTCAAAAAAGCTCGACGACAAGAGATATAAATGCCAGATTACGAGCAACAAGGTGCGCAAAGGGGACGTATTTGTATTCGACAAAGGCCTCACTGCAGAAGTCACATCAGACAGCGACGGTTTTGAGTTTGAAGTTGAGTTCAACAAGGGCAACATCGAAGAGATCCTGCAGGACATCGGAGAGATGCCCCTGCCACCATACATAAAGAGACAGACAACCAGAGAGCGATACCAGACAGTATTTGCAAAGGAATCAGGCAGCATTGCAGCACCTACTGCAGGCTTCCATTTCACCCCTGAGCTTCTGCGCGATATCGAACGAAAAGGGGTAAAGACAGTCCATGTCACTCTTCATGTAGGATACGGCACGTTCCTTCCTGTGAAAGAAGAAGACATAAAGAAACATAATATGCATGATGAATGGTTCACGATATCAGAAGAGACAGCAGATGCGATAAACAATAGGCACAAGCGGCTGATTGTCGTCGGCACTACTTCCCTCAGGGCATTGGAATCTGCAACAGATGATCTTGGAGTGGTACAGGCGCAGACAGGAAGCACAGGGATCTTCATATACCTAGGATACAGGTTCAGGTTAAAGCCTGATATGATGATAACTAATTTTCATCTTCCGAAATCAACACTGATAATGCTCATAGCAGCACTGGTCGGACTAGAGAACATAATGTACGCTTACAAGACAGCAGTAGAGAACAAGTATAGATTCTATTCTTTCGGTGATGCTATGTTGCTACGCACTGAATAGAAGCAGCCACAATATTTCTGCCAATAGAGCCCGAGTTCTTGTCCCATCTCTGATGCCTTCCGAAACCCCTCATCCTTCTTGAAATCAGAAGGTACCCACGATATGCCAAATTTCTTGGCAAACTCTCTGCCGATAGAGTTTATCTTTTCAGCATCCTTATACGGTGATATTGTCATGGTGGTGGTAAAGCAGTCAAACCCATTATCTTTGGCATACTTTGCTGCCTGCTTCAGCCGGACAGAGAAACAGATGTCGCATCGTTTTCCTCCTTCAGGTTCATTCTCAAAACCCTGTATCATCTCCAACCACCATTCAGGATCATAATTCCCTTCTTCAACCGGTACAGAAAATGCCTGCTTGATCTTCTCAGTGCCTTCCAATCTCCGCATATACTCGCCATAAGGGTGTATATTG
>JBDRET010000029.1:0-22872 GCA_043819495.1 Candidatus Woesearchaeota archaeon
CTCAACAGCATGCTTAAAAGAGGCATGAGCGCCCACTTACGCGGCCGCACCGTCTGGCAACAAGCCAGACACTTCTACGCCAAATGCCTAACCCACAACCTACTCATGAGGTGCCAACAATGAACTTGCAAACAAGCCACAAGATAGTAAAATTTATAAAGCGCCAAACAATATTCAACAGGTTAGACATGCATTAAAGGAGGTATTACAATGCTGAAATTAGAACGTATATCAGACAGTTATGACATGAAAGTCTTCACTGACAACGGCGAATACTTTGGCGATATAGAAGAAGTTATCCTGACAAAGACCAAGATACATGGCTGGAGAGTCAAAGCGACAAAGAATTCTTACCTATCAAAGGTACTCGGCTCTGCAAGAGGCGTAATTGTGCCGCACCAGCTCGTCAAGTCAATCGGTGATGTCATGCTGATAAGCAAGGCAGCAGTGCCAAGCGCAACACCTGATGCTGAAGAGTAAGAACAGATACAGAAAATATTTCTTTTCTCTTTTGTGGTTGTAATCCTCCCACAAATTTTATATATCAAACATAGCTAGTCCCATCCATGAAACAGAAGATACTGGAAGAGATAGGACTCACACCTTCTGAAGCTAAGATATATCTCGTACTGCTGGAACAGGGCGCAAGCCTTGCCGGAATAATCTCCCGCAACACAGGGATACATAGGCGCTCTGTATATGACGCTATCGAGAGACTCATCCAGAAAGGCCTCGTATCATACATCAAGAGCAACAACAGGAAATACTTTGAAGCAGTAAGCCCGGACAGGCTACTTGAGATAACCAGCAAGAAAGAGGAAGACCTCCGGACAATACTGCCAGAGCTCAAAAAGATACAGCAGATGACTGAAGGCAAGAATGAGACCTTGTTCTTCAGGGGCAAAGCCGCCCTTAAGAGCGCATTTGATGACCAACTTGACAAGGCAAAAGAGATATGCATATGGGGAGCTACAACAAGAGCGACAGAAGTCCTCCAATATTACTTCCCCCGATTCGACAAGCAAAGAGTGAAAAAGAAGATAAAGGCAAGGATAATATTCAACGAGACAGAGAAAGACAACCCATATGTCAAGAGCATACCATTAGCAGAGGTAAGGTTTGTCCCTAAAGAAATAAAGTCAAATGCTGCAGTGAACATCTATGGAAGAAATGTATGCATAATCGCATGGCGGGATGACCCTGTCGCAATACTCGTCAGAGAAGATAACATCTCCGCAGGATTCAAAAGCTATTTTGAATTCATGTGGAACATGGCAAAAAAATGAAGATACATGAAGAAAAAATGAAGAAAAAGGTGATCTTATGCTAGAGAAAATATTCACAAACCACATCATACTGTCAGTACTCGTCGCTACAATAATCTGCCAGATATGGAAATTCATAGACCATTCCACACGAAGAAAAGCATTTGACTGGGGAAGCCTGATAGCAACAGGAGGGATGCCCTCATCACACTCAACATTCGTATGCGCCCTTGCAGTCAGCATCGGGCGCACTGATGGTTTTCTGTCCACCACATTCTTCCTTTCAGCAGGGTTAGCGATGATTGTAGTGAGGGATGCTTTTGGCGTGAGGAGAAATGTCGATACAGTCGTGCAGACACTCAATGAGATAATACGCAAGAAAAAACTCGGTGTCCATGAGATCCTGAAGATAACCGGCCACACACCAGTACAGGTAATCATCGGAAGCCTGCTCGGAATAATCGTGCCGATACTATTCCACTTTACACTATAAAATGCCTGCTTACATCACCGCAGCGTGGATCATAGGGACACTTTTAGGACTTGCACTGCTCATCCTGGTCTTCTACAGATTCTACTTCTTACGAAAACCAGTACGCACGATACCTCCAGAGAGAGTGGTCGTTTCACCTGCCTATGGAAAAGTCGTCAAGATACTCAAGATAGGAAAGGGTGCCAAAGACAATACCCTCCTGAAAAAAGGAATCCTTGGAAAAGTCAAGCTGCTCACGAAAGACACCATACGGGCAGGTTATCTGATAGTCATAATGATGACCCCTTTTGATGTACACTACCAAAGAAGCCCTGTGCAGGGTACTGTCGTGAATGTCCAGCACCATAAAGGAAAATTCCTCAATGCTGTCAAGGATGCAGGCTCACTTGCAGCACTCGAGAATGAGAAGAACGAGATATTGATACATAACAACGATATCGGAAAGGTCAAGGTAGTGCAGGTGGCAGGATTCCTCGCAAGAAGGATAGAGTGCTTCACAAAGAAAAACCACAAAGTGCTTAAAGGAGAAAACATCGGACTGATAAAGCTCGGATCACAGGTCATCCTTGTCATACCTGAACTTAAACTCTGCATAAAAGAAGGACAGAGAGTGATTGATGGTGAGACTCCTATAGCGAGGTTCTGAACATGAAAGAAAAAAACCAGAACAGCATATTCATGATGATAAACATCCCAAATATTGTGACATTGGGAAATCTTGCAGCAGGAGTCCTAAGCATATTCCTCGCACTCTCGGGACAATTCTCACTTGCTGCAGCATTCATCATCCTTGCTGTCGTGTTTGACGGCCTTGATGGGACAGTCGCAAGGCATCTCAAGATGACAAGTGCTCTTGGTAAAGAGCTTGACTCATTGTGTGACCTGGTATCATTCGGAGTCGCACCTGCAGTATTCGCATTCCAGTACACAAGACAGGCATATACTGGTTGGGCCATCTATCTTGCAGTCACAATATACATACTATTTGTCATCGCAGGTGCACTACGGCTTGCCCGGTTCAACCTAAAGAGCCTTGACCATTTCGAAGGGATGCCGATAACTGCCAATGGCATCATCGTGCCAGCACTCCACTTCTTAGGACTTCAATCCTGGTATCCTGTATTACTCATACTTTCAGCAGGACTCATGGTAAGCACATTCAAAATAAAGAAAATAGGCAGATGATATGGAATTAGGAACATTAGCATTGAAGTCATTGTACCTGCTGCTTCCAGGACTGATCGCAAACATGGCGCCAGTATTCGCAAGTAAGTATAATATCCTTGACATCCCTGTAGACCTGGGACGGAAGTGGAAAGGAAAACCCATATTCGGAGCCCATAAGACATACAGAGGATTCCTATTCGGGATAATATATGCAGTAGTCATCGTCTATATCCAAAAAATCCTGTTCCTTGACTTCGCAGCATTCAGGCACATCAGTCTCATAGATTACTCTTCCACAAATGTACTGCTCCTGGGATTCCTGCTCGGCTTTGGAACACTGTTCGGAGACCTCACAGAAAGCTTCTTCAAACGGAGGAGAGGGATAGGATCAGGCCAGCCCTGGATACCCTGGGACCAACTTGACCTGGTGATAGGTGCTTTGATATTCCTCGCAATAATATACATCCCTCCTATCAGCGTAGTCGCATTCCTGATCATCACCGTCCCGATACTTCACGTCGCTTCAAAACACATCGGATATTACCTTGGCATCAGCGAAAAGAAATGGTGAGTATGCACAACATTCTTCCTTGACTGTACACTCAAAAACCCAGCAGCAAGCTACAAGGCACGTACTCAATACTCATCTGGTCAATTCTTCAACCTGACTTCTTGTTGTCGGTTCGACCATCATGTACATAGAATTAAGACCCTGATCAAGAGACTCTGCATCAGATATCCTGCTATGGGTATAAGGATTTATGGCCCAACGCTTATCCAGTTTAGAGAATGGGTTGATGAAATATATCGTCAGTCCTTTTATGTTTGAAAGTGCTTTCCATGATTTCATCATCAGATCAAAATTCGATTGGGTGTTGTAGACAAGAATCCCCTTAGTCTCACCATCAATACATTCAGCAACCTTGACCATATCTTCAGGGAACGGAGCTGAACAATAATTGAATATCTTGCCATCCTTCTGCACGACAGATATCATATCTCCATCTTCCTTTACCTCAGAAATCTTCCTGAACATCAGGTCCCGGTTCTTAGTGTAACGTACGAACCACTCTGTGAGATACTTTGCAGGGGATGTCATATTCTACCTCTTTGGCAAGTCCCTGTATCACATGGTATATAAATTTTATTCAAACTGTAACCTGACAACCTATTATGACCAGGAATACGGCAGTTATACAGCTCCAAAGAGTCCTGATACCAGATCTTATGTTTAATAAACTTTATATACTCTATAACCTATAAAAACCCTAAAAAGAGGTAGAGTATGCGTCAACTACCACGACCTAAATCAGAAATGATTCCAGGTTGTGGCTTGGACTGTGAGGTTCAAGGTAAGAGTTGATTAGAGGGTTGAAAAAAGTATGAAGAATACACAACAGAAATTTGAAAAGAGAAATACATACACACCTACGAGTGCTTCTCTAGCTTGTAGCCCTGTGGCTGCGTCTTTAAACAAACCGGAAATGGTTAGTGAGCGTGGCTTAAAAACCTTTTCAAACAACCTCGAAGAGAACCAACACCAACGAATAGGTGGGCTTAACGCCAAAGTATTCGTATTGAGCAAAGACAAGAAACCTTTGATGCCCTGCAAACCTGCAAAGGCAAGGCACTTAATAAGGGATAACAAAGCAGAAGTAATGAGCAGAAAACCTTTCACAATCAGGTTGCTCTTTGATTGTGAGAATCAAACGCAACCAATTAAGTTAGGTGTTGACGCGGGTTATAGTGAGATTGGTTTTTCGGCAACGGCAAAGACTGTGGAACTTATCAGTGGTAAGTTGGAATTGCGAAAGGATGTAAGTAAAAAAATCAAGGAACGAGCTATGTATCGTAAGGGCAGGAGGAATAAGTTGTGGTATCGACAGGCGAGGTTTGATAATCGAACTAAGTCGAAGAAGCTTGGTTGGTTAGCACCGAGCATCAGGCATAAATTGGATTCTCATATCAGGTTGATTGAGAAAATCAAGAAACTTCTGCCTATTTCTGATTTAACTATTGAAGTCGCATCTTTTGATGCTCAAAAGATGATGCACCCCGAAATAAGCGGTATTGAGTATCAACAGGGTGAACTTGAAGGTTATGAAATCAGGGAATATTTGCTTGAGAAGTTCAGGAAAACTTGTGTTTATTGTAAGAAAACAAGCACTCCATCACAAATAGAACACATCATTCCTAAAAGTAGAGGAGGTAGTAATAAGGTTTCTAACTTAGCAATTTCCTGTGAAGAGTGTAATCTTAAGAAAGGCAGTTTGACTGCTGAGGAATTTGGCTTCCCAAATGTTCAGGCACAAGCTAAAGTATCTTTTAAGGCAGCCGCATTTATGAACAATGTCAAAAGAAGTTTAGTTGAACAACTTGGTTGCAATTTTACTTTTGGTTACGTCACGAAACATGGCAGGATTAAGCTTGGCTTGGAAAAAAGTCATATTAACGATGCTTTCGTAATATCTGGAGGAAAATTTCAGGAAAGGTGCAAACCTTTCGCTCTAACGCAGACAAGAAGAAATAATCGTTGCCTACAACTCAATAGAAAAGGTTTCAAACCGAGCATCAGAAGAGCAAGATATCCTTTGCAACCAAATGACCAAGTGAAATACAAAAGCTCTACTTATGTTGTCAAAGGGATGTTCAATCTTGGAAAATGGGTTGCATTATCAGATTTGATTAGCAACAAAATTAATGCTAATGCCACAAATGTGAGGTTATTGACTTATGGAAAAGGAATCGCATTCGGGTAAGAAAAAGATACCAATTCATCTCCTGCCTAAACCACAAGTTTCAGGTCGGAATCTTCTTGGCACCGAAGATAAAAGAATCATAGATGCACAGGTCAGGAAGCTCAAGCAGATCAACCGCAAGATAAAACAGGCGGATCCTGATGCTACAATGCATGATAACTGGAATTCTGGACACAAAGTAAAGACATTCACAGCATACCTGATACTGGTGACCATCGCAATCACCTGCATCTCATCAGCCATATATCTTGGGCCATCAATCACAGGTCTCGTGACCTTCAGCGAATCTGTAGTGATGACAGACTCAAAAAATATAATCATGGATAGTCCAGGCACTCTTGATCTTAAGACAGACCTTGATGCGATAAATTCTGTGCTGTTATCCGGAACTGTATATGGTAAAGGAAAAGCTGCGGTGTTCCTGGTCGGACCTGAAAAGGACTACCTCGTATACTATTTTGAAGGTGATGCCAAAACAGGATATACATTTGAAGATATGTGTTATGGAAGCTGCCATGTTGAAGGCCTTGATGGAAATAATACCCTGCGATTCGAACTTGAAGGTACAAGGATAGATATTGATAGAATCAAGTATATGTACAATAAAATAATAGATTTTGATCTGGAACCGAGAAGCATCACGATAGATTATGACCAAGAACCTGCAAAGATAATCAACTTAAGACTTACAAACAATGAACACACAGACTACACCGTTCTCCTATATATCGACGGGCCATTAAGCAGCAGTTTCTCCTGGCAGGGTTCACTCATACATATGACAGCAGATACTTCAGATAGGGCATTGCCCATCACGATCAAGTTACCATCTAACCTTGCTGCAGGAGAATATGTACACAAGATAACCGCAAGATATGTACCTCCGGGCACATATGACTTTGTAGGAGAATCACCAGTCGCTGAAACATTCGTCACGATCAAGAACGGATAATGATATATCTCCTGATCATCTGAATGACGAGAAATCAGCAGGCTCAAGCGCCTTATCGACACAGGTCTTGTAGAACTCCTCGACCGTGGTCTTCTTGAACATCGGGTGCTGACAAGCGTAATTCTCAAGGAAGTCACGGGTCAATATCTCGATGACAAGACCATATTTTGAAGAGAGGTGGAGCAACACACCGCAAAGAGGAGAGTCAAGCCCCCTCTCATACTCGAAATCAGAGATCTCGGTAAAGGATGGGAAGGTAAGAAGCACCTTTCCCGCAACCTCGCCAAGCGAGAACTTGTGGTAATGCCCCTGTATGAGGATGTCCCACGGCTTGGCAAGATGCCCCAGCTTAGTCACCCACCTCTCTTGTGGAGGTGTTGCAGTCGCTATGTTAGGTCGTCCGCCATATGAATGCATCATATGAACATTAAGCCCGAGCTTTGAGAATGCACCGATAGAACTGAAAAGGGTGCGTTTCTCGTCGAGCTTTACGAAAAGGCTGTACATCAGCTTCTTCTTGACTGTCTCTGCATCATACTCCCGTTCCATATGCGCCTTGAAGTACTGCAGCATAGTCTCAGTGGCCATCATCCCGCTGTGGATGAAACCTGAATTGTACTCATGATTGCCATGGGTCAGGACGATGTGCTCGATATCCTTATCTATCCTGAGCCTCCCATCCTCATTCGTGAAGAAAAACGGTTTCATCAGCTCCAATGCGCAAGCCATCTGGGTCTGAGGGAATGCAAGACGCGTAGACGCGTTACGCATCATCGCAGTAGGATAGTTTATGCCCTCGATTATATCACCATTGAACAGGGCGATCCTGCCTACATTCCCCATGTTCGGTTTCTCCTGGAGCTTCTGCGCCTGAGACTTGACATAATCAAGATACTTGATGAAATAATCATACCTGTGCACGATAGAACCGACATGGACATCAGTCAGGGTGTATATCAAGTACTCCTCAGCAGGCTTATTCTTGTACTTGTCTATCATCTCCAGGATCTTCTCATTGATCACTGTGAGCATTATGCGCTTGTCATCCGTGACTTCCACCTTGCATGATGAGAGGAACGGTATCTTCCCTCTCGTCGAGAAAGCCTTATGCATCATGTCCTGGACCGCACTGCGTATCTGTACAGGTATCGATTCGTATTGGGTCGGTGATTCCAGAGAGGGTATCTTCAGGTTCAATGCATGATCAGTCTCCATATGCGCCTGCAGGACATTATCATGCGAACTCACCTTGATCTGGATGTCATCATCATAATCAGTCCCGTGCATCGCAAGGAACTGATTGATCAGATTCTGCTCCTTGACACCCACCGATTTTGTAAGGCTCTTCCTGAAGTACTGCCCAAGGCCCACGTGGGCGATCTGGACTTTTGCATTATCAAAATTAAGGCTCAGCGAATCGCCGATCTTCCCTGAAAGCAGGATGCGGCGTTCTATATAATCATAATATTCCTTAGCAGCCTCAAATATTGACTCGACACGGAGACTCTTACGCACGTTATCAGGGATGTGTCCTGTATTCTTCTCTATCTTGTACTGGAATTCCTTCTGATTGATCAGCTCACGCTGCTTCTCCTCAATTATATCCCAATCCCCGTCAGAAGTCACAGAATACACATTAGCATCGAACTTAGATATGAAATCAGAAGCGATACTGCACTGCTGCTCTATGGATGGTTGCGGCTCGTCAGAAAGATACTGGAGAAGAGCAAGCTTACGCTTCTCACGGGTATGCTCCCCATCTATTATATCACCACACAAGGCCACATGGTCCACCTTATACTTGTTCGCATAATCCCTTATCTGCTCCATGAATGAGAATGACCTACCGTCGAGATAAAGACGTCCGAACGGCGCATCACCCAGAAGGAGTACGCTGCATCTCCCGCTGATCGATTTAGTTATATTGGTACGTTTCTTATAATCCTCAACGAGAATCATCAACTGCTTGCTGGAAAGCTCTCCCTGATGCTGGAACTGGGGCGTCAAGAAGAAACGCTCAGGATCAAGTATGTGCCAGACACGATATCGCTCTCTCCTATTCTGCGGCGGCCGCGTATCGACACACGTCTTGAAACGCTCGGCGAGATCGCGGCTTTCCTTGAATTTCTTGTTCCCCTTAGGGATATAGAGGAGAGAAGGCTCGACACCCGCGTTGTCAATCAGCTCCAGCGTACACCGCTTGCCTGATCGGTTGAGGTCAGCCCTAGCACATTTTATCAGGCCTTTGGCACACGCTTCCTTCACAGCATCGTATAGTCTGTCGTCAGAAAGCCAGTGAGTGTTTTGGTTCAGAAGCATATTCTGCTTCATATCCTTGGCTAGTGTCGTATAGTGTGTCTTGCCTTCTCTCACAAGGTTGAGTATGTCCACGCCCTTGCGTATATACGGTCGGACGATATTTGACAGGTCCAGATCAGCAGACTTGAACATCTGCATGAGATAATCCGCATGAAGCTCCTTCGTGACTGCATTTCTTGCCACTTTATCTAACATGACCTGTATCGTGATATCCTCATCGGAGTTGATATAGAAGAACAGGTTGTTCAGATAATCCTTCCTTGTCTTGGATATCTGTGTAAGATACAGCCTGAATGTGAAATAATCAACCTTACTCGGGTTTATCTCGAAAAAAACCGCGTAAGCCTGCATAACAGAAGACCGAATATTGGCATAAGCACTCAAAACCTCGTCGACACCATCGATCGGACCGCACATTAGATGTTTTTTTCCGGAACTCTCCGTGATACGTTCAAGTATCTGCCCGATGCAGTGGCTGAACTTATCGGTGGAGGTAACCTTCACCTTATATTGCCTATTCTTACCCTCCAAGCGTTCAGATGTGCTGAAACGCTTAAGGAACTCGAAGTATCCCATATCTAAATCTACAGAAACTTCACCTTTGGAGGGTACCTTTAAGCGAGGTGAGGGCCCTTTTAGCTTCACTTTGCCTATCTGTCTCTTCAAGGACCGCATGATTAGGAACACAAAATGATCCTGTCTTCCACCCCTGTCGTCGACCCGATTATTTCACGTCGTTGTAGCATTCCGTAAAATTTCGTATCTATAGCATGATATATAGCTTTTCAAGAATATAAAACTTCCTCCCTGACCTCGTGAATTTCACGTCGGAAATTGTGAAAAAAATAATATGATCATCCGGATGAAAAAATATTAAAACGTGAATCCTGCGCAAGCTTAGATAAAAATTGCGGTATGTTTGTAACAAGAAAGATAAAAAAATGTTAAAGCGGAAAATATGGTGAATGATGTCAGTTTTCATAAGGAATCTGAAATATAGATCAAAAAATAACCACAAAAGATCGATAGAACAAAAACTGAAGAAAACAAAATTCCAACAACGCTTCTGCGAATCATGCATCACAAAAATAAAAATCATCAGTCAGGAAGCAAAAAATAATCCTGCACGCAATTTCCATCACCGAAAATATCCCGATTCTCGAGGTATTACTTGTATATACAGTATTACCTCTCCGCCGAAAATTTATTGCGATACAAGTAATACAAGTGGCATTTCTCTCTATGATAAAAAAATTGAGTGTGAAGTTTTATATTGTTACTTGTATATACAAGTAATACCTTTTTAAATAACGCATCTGGAAGCATATCTGAAAAAAGAGGAGAATGGCAAAGATATCAATACACATTCCCGACGAGGTTCTTAAGAGAGTACGGGAAAATAAGGACAGACTCAACATATCAAAGGTATGTTCAACAGCACTTCTCAAGGAAGTTGAGGTTCTTTCCAATGTAGACCCTATGGTAGAACAGACACGTAAGCTAATAGACCGGTTAAGAAAGGATACCCACAAGCAACACCTTGAAAGCTTCAACCTCGGAGTGCGCATGGCACAGGATCATATGTCAAAGACCAGCTTTGAACAGCTCCAGTTCTGGGGGACAATGCCTATATCAGACAAGAGCAGGATAATCCTCCCTGAAGACATAGAGAATATCCTTGAGAAACGCACACTTGATGGCAACATGAGCCACCCTCTCCACAGAGCCTCATTCTTCAGGGGTTGGCATAATGTCATGAAGCAGACCTGGTCGACTGTCAAGGATAAGATATGATCCTTAAGACATCAATAGTAAATGTTTATATAATGGGCTGCCCGAATGTAGCCTATGTTCTGCCCTAAATGCAAGACGATACTGAAACGTAAGAAACACGAGAATTCTGTAGTGATGGCCTGCGAGTCATGCGGTTTTGAGAAGGATGCTGCAGGGATGAAAAATATCAAAGACCCAAAGGTCAAACCCGATGGTAAAAAATTCGGAGTCGCTGAAGAGAATTACGTCCTTGCAGTCCACAACCACACATGCAGTAAATGCGGACATGACAAAGCGGAACTCATAGAACAAGGTGTGTGGTACACCGACGAGGATCACGTAGTGCTGTACAGATGCGGCAAGTGCGGGTCCACTGAACGGGAAGATGCAAAGGTAAAATGAGAAGTGATCGCATCAGAAAAATAAAATAAAGAACTTGAAAAAATAAAAAGTATCAAAAAAGAATTAAAAAATCAATAAAATCAGTCGTTCTCAACCCTTGGAGCAAGGATGAAACTCAGGAACACCTTGTCCACAGACTTGTACTCGAGCTTGAGCGGATAGTCCTTGTTGAACTGGATGGTCACGTCGTCGGAAATCTTTGATGCTGCCATCATCTTCTTCAGATACTCTATCGAATACTTCGCCTTGATCTTATCAGGGGTGTCAGACACTATTATCGTATCACCCTTGGATGGGATCTCGACCTTTGCCTTGCTCAAGTCACCCTCTGCCATGACATACATGGTCTTAGGTTCCACAACAAAACTGACCGACTCAGCGACAACATCAACGTCATCGATCGCATCGTTGAGTATCGATGCCTTTGTCTTTACAGTGATAGGGAAATGAAGATCAGGGACACGCTGCTCCTTCTCCTCAATGTCGATTATCGGCAGGAAGAATGTCCTCTTTGAAGACCCCTCAAGAGTTATCTTCAGCTTATCTTCTTCAATCTCCATAGTCAGAGAGTCAGATGATTTAGACCTGCGAAGTATCTGCTTGAGATTTGACAGATTTATCGCTATGGCAACTTCCTGATCAATCTTGTACTCTGTAAATGCACTGGACAGAAGCTTGAAGATGACCATCGCAACATTAGCAGGATCCATGGCAATAAGCTCCAAAGAATTCGCCTTGACCTTGAAAGATGCCTCATTAACGAGCTCTGATATGATAGAAACACTGTCCTTAAGATAATTCGGTTCTGCTAGAGTCAACCTCATCATGATACCCCCTGTTTTATGCACAAAAATCTTGCGATTTTTGGCATCCTAAAAATCAGCTCACCACTGCTATTGCCTGTTAAAAACGCTTAATGAATAGTAATCTACCGATTTTTATGATGTATTTCAAACTAACTGCCACTTGTATTTATTTATTATGGTAGCCCTTAAGTAGTGCTTAAATACGTATTTAAATGGCTTTAGAATCAGTTTAAAAGCGATTTTTGACTATAATCCTGATATCAGGATATACAATATCTTGGATATCAACCGAACATACGCAGGTAGTCATCCCCTTCAAGCTGTTCATCGCGCTTGACCTTCACGACAGCTTCCTTGAAATCCTTCTCAAATACCTTGTACCGGTTCTTGCGTATGGCAAAATAACCTGCTTCAGTACATACTGCCCTGATCTCAGCGCCAGAGAAACCCTCAAGCTGTTTGCATACCCTATCGACATTGATCTTCTTGTCAAATGTCATGTCCTTAGTATGTATCTTGAATATCTCCTTTACACCTTCAGCATTAGGATTATCTATGTGGATGAGCCGGTCAAGCCTTCCCGGCCTTAAAACAGCAGGGTCAAGTATGTCTTTCCTATTGGTACAGCCGATTATCTTGACATTATCAAGTGGCTTGAATCCCTCTATCTCAGCAAGCAACTGCATGAATGTACGCTGGACTTCACGTTCTCCGGAAGTCCCGATATCAACACGCTTAGCTGCAAGCGCATCAAGCTCATCAATGAATATTATCGCAGGAGCATTCTCTCTTGCAAGCTGGAATATCTCCTTGATCATCTTTGCCCCCTCTCCTATGAACTTCTGCACGAGCTCTGAACCTACAACCTGGATGAAACAACTATCAGTCTCAGAAGCGACTGCTTTTGCAAGCAGTGTCTTGCCGGTTCCTGGAGGACCGTAAAGCAGTATCCCCTTAGGTGGCTGGATGCCGACTTTCCTGAACAGATCCGGTCTCTTCAGAGGAAGCTCGATTACCTCCTTGATCTCCACAGCCTGATGGGCCAGACCTCCCACATCCTTCCAGGACACTTTCGGCCGTTCAATGATCACAAACTTCTCGACATTGAAAGCCTTTGTAAGAGGTATCTTCTTCAACACAGTCAGGTTCTTCTGCTCGACCAGGACAGAATCTCCCGGTGCCAGATCATCAAGACCATCTGCCATCCCGACGTAGAACTCATTGCCATTATTCAGCTTAAGCAGCACATTACCATCCACAATATCCTTGACCTCAGCAACCAGCAGAGGGGTCTGGTGGAAACGTTCAAGCTCTTTCTTCAACTTTGTGACAGTCTCTTTAAGAAGATGATTCTCATCTTCCAATGTCTGCACATCATTAGTGTATCCTGCAATCACACTGCCCAGTATCTCCTTCTCCCTCCCTTCAATCTGAGCAAAACTTGATTTAGGTGTCATATCAGCTTCACAAAAAAGATTTAATGTATTTAAACGTTTTGATTTCAATCGTAGGAAAAATGCTCAATGAAAAATCATCAAAAAATGACTCCAAAGTGCACAATAAAGTTTATATAGCGTAATCATTAGGTGGAAAATACCATGGTTGACGAAAGAACAAAAAAATTGGCGAATATACTGGTCGAACATTCGACCAAGGTAAAGAAAGGTGACCAGGTATCCATCAGCGGAGATGTCATCGCAGCACCACTCATCAAAGAAGTGTATCGGCTCTGCCTGAAGAAAGGAGCATATCCTGCAGTGCATGCACACCTTCCTGGCATGACACAGATGTTCTACACGAACGCGTCAGAGGATCAACTGAAAAGATTCCCTGACGTCGCTATGTTCGAATCCAAGAATACTGATGTATTCATAGGGATATGGGCAACAACAAACACAAGAGAGCTCAGCAATGTCGACCCGAAAAAGATAGCCATCCGAAGCAAGACTGTCGATCCAATATCAAAAGTCAGGCTCAAAAAAAGATGGGTAGGATGCGACTACCCGACCAATGCTCTTGCTATGGAAGCTGAGATGTCACTGGAAGAATATACTGACTGGTTCTATGAGGCATGCAACATAGATTATGTCGCGCTGAAGAAAAAATATCAGAAGCTCGCAGACATCTTGACCAAAGGAAAAGAAGTCAGGATAATCGGCAAGAACACAGACCTGATATTGAGCATACGCGGAATGACTGCCCTTGACATACAGGGAGACAAGAACGTACCTGATGGAGAGATTTTCACAGCGCCAGAGAAATACAAGGTAGACGGCCACATAGCATTCTCATACCCTGCCATACGCGGCGGTAATGAGGTTGACGGGATATACCTCGAGTTCAAAAAAGGAAAAGTCGTCAAAGCAACAGCGACAAAGAACGAGAAATTCCTGCACACGATGCTGAATACCGACCCTGGAGCAATGTATCTAGGAGAACTCGGGATAGGCGTCAACTACAAGATAACAAAATACACAAAGAACCTGCTCTTCGATGAGAAGATCGGCGGCACAATACACCTTGCACTAGGCATGGCATACCCTGAATGCTGCACACAAAATAAGTCACAACAGAACAAATCTGCACTCCACTGGGACATCGTCAAGGACCTGCGTCCATGCGGAGGCGGCGGAGAATTATGGGTCGATGGTAAGCTGATACAGAAGAACGGGAAGTTCCTGATCTGATAAAAAATATTTTCATTACTTTTTTCTTATTATCAACAAGTTCTTTCCGGTCTTGGTAAGCACTTTTGGTACGTTCTTTGTTATCAAAATATCATCCTCTATACGGATGCCTGACTTATTGGGATAATACAGCCCTGGCTCAATCGTTATTACACTATCAGGTACGAGCTCTGTTATCGGACGTCTTGGAGTCTTCTTAGGATTCGGGTTCTCATGGATCTCAGTCCCTACACCATGACCTATCAGATGTGTGAAGTATTTTGCGCGTGCACCGAAAAGCTCTCTTGCTTCTTTATCTATCTCAATAAAGCTCTTGCCTGGCCTGCAACGATCGATGAGAACGGTCTGAACATCAAGCACCTGATGGTACATCTCAATCTCTTTCTGAGATGGTGTTCCCAAATATATAGTGCGGGTGATATCAGAACAATAACCCTTGACCTTCACCCCGAAATCTATCACACAGAAACCTTTCTTCAACGGTTTAGTGTCTGGTTCGTGGTGCGCTTCGCAGGCATTGCTGCCTGAAGCGACAATGGTCTTGAACGCAAGCCCTAATCCTCTCCTGTTCACCTCATTTGACATGAAAGCAGAGACCTCTGCCTCTGTCTTGAAATTCCTGAAGTTCCAGAAAGTAGCATGCATTATCTCATCAGTCACTTTGCAGGCATTGCTCATTATCGCTATCTCCTGCTCTGTCTTGACTGCCCTAAGACGCTTGCATATATCTGCAACATCGACATAGTTGGCACTCAGACCTTTATTCAATGCCTTGTGGAAGTTAAGGCTGATACGATTCTTGTCTATACCTATCCTTTTTGGTCTTGATCTTATGATCTGCTTAAGGCTTTTCATGAGCCTTTCCTTTGCTATCACAGGGCGCACCTTACTTGTGCGTCTGGCACGAGCAGATTCTACCTGAGGGACGAGCAGGACTGCCTTATCAGGCGTTATAGCAAGAACACCAAAACCTGTGTACTGCGTGAAGTATACCAGATTAGGATCAAGATTGTCCCCGTCAAGGCTGAAGAACAGAGAAAGACCTATGCGTTGCTTTTTCATCTCTTTCTGGAATAACTTAATGCCCATTTCATTCACCTATGCGTACGCATGAAACAAAGCTAAAACAACTAACTCAGTCTGCCAACGCAGCGCTCGCTTTGCTTCTTCAATCGATTAAGTCTGCCCAACTGCATATGTAATCGTAACTGTTCTCTTCAGCTCGCTAGGCGGCGTTGGCATCACCACTTGTCAGGGAACTGCCTTAGCAAGCGCCAACAGCACAGATAACTTTTAATACTATTTATAGTTTATCAATACCATGCAAAAGTTCAAGCTGAATAACGGCCTGACAGTCGTGCATGAAAAGAGGCAAACAGATTCTGTCGCTATCGAGATCAATGTAGGCACCGGTTCGAATAATGAGGACAGCAGCATAGCAGGCATGTCACACTTCCTGGAACATATGGTCTTTGAGGGCACCAAGACAAGGACAGCCAAACAGATAAGTGAAGCCATCGAGAATGTCGGTGGAGAACTCAATGCCGCAACCACCAACGAGAGGACCTTCTTCTATATCAAGGTACCAAAGAAAAAACTAGGGCTGGCAATGGAGATCCTGGCAGACATGATGCAGAACCCTGCATTTGACCAGACGGTGCTTGACAAGGAACGAAAAGTCGTGCTTGAAGAGATAAAGATGGTGAATGACCAGCCAATACTCTATCAATGGGTGCTCTTCGAGAAGACAATATTCAAGCGGCACCCTGCCAAGAACCCTGTATATGGAAGTGTACAGGCTGTGCGGGCAATAACAAGAAAAGACATGCATGATTATTATGGTCGCTGGTATATCCCAAATAACATGATACTCACAGTGGTAGGAGACTTCAGTGACCTGCCAGCACTTGTGAAAAAACATTTCGGCAACATGAAACGCGGGCCGCTCACTGCACTCAAACGGCCGACAGAACCACAAGAGACAAAGCCGACTGTAAAGCAAGAACATAAGGAAGTCAATCAAGCATACATCGTCTTAGGATACAAGACAATCCCGAAGCTCCACAAAGATAGCGTCGTACTGGATGTGATATCATCCGTGTTCTCAAAAGGACTTTCCGGCAGGATAAACTCTGAGATACGAGTCAAACGAGGCCTTGCTTATGCTGTCGGTACGGTGCACGAATCAAACAAGGAATATGGCCTGTTCGTATTCTATCTCAACTGCGCAAAAAAGAACATGGACATCTGCAGGAAGATAATCCTGGATGAGATAGACAAGCTGGATGACCTGGGCCCAAAGGAGCTTGGTGAAGCAAAAGAGCACATGATCGGCAGCAGGCTGCTACGAAAAGAGGATTCTCACCGACGAGGAGACAACCTTGCAGAATGGGAGTTCATAAAAGACGCAAGACTGGCTGATGATTACCTCAGACAGGTCAAACGCGTCAGCAAGAGCGATATCAAGCGCGTCAGGAACAAATTCCTGACTAAGAATTATACTATGGTAGTGCTGAGCAAGTAAAGAAGTGACTATCAGCAATATCATTTCAGTCCTGATACCTGATCATACTGTCTGGAATCCCTGTACTTTCTCAAACAAGGCCTTTGCGTGACTGTTCTCCTGGAAATGCTTCCGTACAGGCTCAAGAAGTTCATTGATGTAACCTGCAACCGCCTGCTTAAGGTCCATCGGGTGGACCTCTCCAGAAGTGAACTTGCTCACAAGGTCATCATAACCATGGATGTCCATATTGCCACCATATTTCTCAGGACGTCTTATCTCGATGATAGGATATTTCTCGAATATTATGTACTTACAGTACTCGATGATAGGATTATCCTCAGTTATCTTCTCAGGACAGAACGCCTTCTTTATCTTACGCGCAACATCCTCAACACTATCAGTCATGAATATCGCTGAATCAGGATTCGACTTAGACATCTTCTTTGCAATAGCCGCATCTGCTCCTGTGAGTTCGGATTTAGGAGGCTCGCCAAGGCCCATCAACATATGGTGTGATACTACAACCGGCTTCTTGAAACCCATCTTAGGAGCGACCTCTCTTGCGAGGACGTTGACCTTACGCTGATCCATGCCCAGCTGGGTTATGTCTGCATTGAGATGGAATACATCTGCACACTGCATGCAAGGATAGAATATCTGCGCAGCAGAAAGGCTCTCACTCTCGCTCCTGCCCATTATCTGAGCACAACGGGTGATGCGCGTGACTGTGTTTATCCTACCTATGTTTATCACCTTGAGCCAATAAGAAGGATCTTTCATGACATCGCTTGCCCAGAGGAACTCAACATTCTCCATATCCATGCCACAAGCTTTCCAGACCTCTATGAAATACTCTCCGACAACCTTTATCTTCTCAAGATCACCACCCATCTTGTTGTTCATGAGAGCGAACCAATCAGCGACCCAGAACTTGAAATGGATACCCGCCTTTGTCATCTTATTGACATTGATAGAACGCAATATCCCCTGAGCTATATGGATCTGTCCTGAAGGCTCAAAGCCATCATACGCTACAGGCTTATGACCAGGATCTGAGAGCATCTCACGCAACTCATCTTCACCTATTATCTCCTCACCCACTTCCCGGATAAGGTTAATCCTCTCTTCGACATCCATAGATGATGGTTGTGTTGATTTCTTATTTAAAGGTTTTGTAATGTCTTATGTTGCTCCGGAAGATAACCGCACTTACCGAAAATAAAATCGGCTACATTTTTATATCACTCTCACTTTTTATGCCACATGTTATCTGTAACTGATCTAATGACCTGTGAGTTCTGCCCAAGGAAACTTTTCCTCACTAAAGTTCTGGGATGGAAAGTGCCAGAAAAAGCAGTGATGGTACGAGGATCAGCAATCCATAAAGTCTTTGAAGAAATCGCCCTGTGTGAGAAAGAGGTTGTCCTATCGATACGGCCAGACACTGATAAAGATACAGTAAAAGAAGAGTACTGTCTTGCTTATGTCGACGCTGCAAAACGAGCGATACTATCACAAGAAGAACGGTTAGGTAAATTTAATCTGGCACCAGAAGAGATACTTGATAGTGTAAGGTCTGCAGTCGAGCAGGAAGCACATGACAGAGCAGATAATACACTTGCACTCATCGACTCAAAACACGTGTTTGGTGATGAACTATGGAAACTTGTGACCCCTAAGATACTTCCTGAAAAATGGATATCCTCAGATGGCCTTGGAGTCAGAGGGATCATCGACAGGATTGAAATATACGATGATAAAGCAGTTCCTATCGAGATAAAATCAGGAGCAGCTCCAAGAGAAGGTGCCTGGCCAAACCACCGTCTTCAACTTGTAGCATACTCTCTGCTGATGAAAGAGGAATATCCTAAAGTGGCAGACTATGGCTTTGCAATATATCTGGATGATGTGCATCCACGAAAAATAATATTCAACCCGTTCATGGAACTTGAGATGACAAGGCTCATAGAAAGATCAAAACGCATAACTGAATCCACAGAACCTCCTACACACATCAAAGACAAGAAAAAATGTGATATGTGTGACCTCAAACAGGGATGCTATGATACAGTATCCGTCATGGCAGAGGTTGAAAACCTCAAAAATTGACCTTAATAAACGAGTTAAAAACCTTAGGAAGATGGCACTTAAAACGTCTGAGAATGATGATTACGGCAGGAATACGGAAATAAGAAAACAAAAAGATTTATATATTGAATGATTCTGTAATTTTTACTGTAGAGTAAGTCATATACGTTAATATCATACTTAAAAACTCCCAGAAGAGGTGCTAACATGGCAGAAGAAGAGAAACGATTCGCAAGGGAACTGATCGGGAAGACAGTCGTATCCAAGACCGGAAAGAAATTTGGAGAAGTAGGAGACATAGTATTTGAAGTCAAATCAGGAGAGCTCATACACATGGTACTCGTCAATCCAACACCTTACAGCGAGAAATTAGAGCTTGAGAAAGACAAGGCAGGAAATATACTCATACCTTTCAGTGCCCTGATGGCTATCGGAGATTTCATGGTCATCGCTGAAGAAGACATCATCTAAAATTATTTTTATAATTGTAAATCATCCATGATTTCTACAGGCTATTTTTAAAAGAGAAACATTTATATCTTCTCTGGATTTAATTAAAACAGCATGGAACACACTATCTGGACAGAGAAATACCGCCCAAATGAGTTCAGCGACATTCTTGGACAAGATGAGATAGTCAAGAGAGTAGAGGCATTTGTGAAAGGAAAGAACATGCCACACCTACTGTTCTCAGGTCCTGCAGGGGTCGGTAAGACATCACTTTCTCTGGTCATCGCAAAACAGATGTTCAAAGATTCATGGCACAATAATTTCCTTGAACTCAACGCTTCTGATGAACGCGGTATCGACGTAATAAGGAACAAAGTCAAGGATTTCGCACGCACAAGGGCGATAGGTGACGTCCCATTCAAAGTCATCTACCTTGACGAGTGTGACGCATTGACCAGGGAAGCACAGCAAGCCCTGAGAAGGACCATGGAGAACTACACCCAGACATGCAGGTTCATCCTCTCGGCAAACTACAGCAGCAAGATAATAGACCCTATCCAGTCAAGATGCGCAATCTTCAGGTTCAGGCCGCTTCCACAGGAAGATATAACCAAACTGATCAAGAACATAGCATCAAATGAAAGCCTGAAAATATCAGACAGTGCCATCAATGCGCTCTACATCATATCTGAAGGGGACTGCAGGCGTGTAGAGAATATACTGCAGAGCGCTGCAGTGATAAGCAAAGACATAAGTGAAGAGGTCATATACTCCCTGGCATCTGTCGCAAGACCTAAAGAGATAAAAGATGTCCTGGAGCTCGCATTGAAAAACGAGTTCCTCAAATCAAGAGATAAACTTCTCGACGTCATGTTAAACTATGGCCTATCCGGCCTTGATGTGATCAAACAGACACAGAAAGAGATATACAATCTCGAACTTGAAGGAAGAAAAAAGATGTCTCTTATCGAAAAATGCGGAGAGACTGAGTTCAGGATGACAGAAGGAAGCGATGAGTTCATACAGCTCGAAGCATTCCTGGCCCATGTGGCACTTGTCGGATCAGAAACATAAACTCATCTGATCATCACCAGTAAAAAAAAGAGGGAACATGGCAGTACAAGATACGCTCGACCCTGTCGAGAATAAGAACAAGGGAAACACGGTTTCTAAAGAAAGTGCACTGAAAGTGCCCTACCCTCCAAGATTCGAATCTGAAGCAAAGGATGCTCTCAAGAGCCTGCAGAGTGAACTTGATGAGAAAAGACACCTCCTGAGCGAACTCATAGATGATTTCAAGCCTATAGGCGAAGAAGCGATCAAGGAACCTGACAGTCCTGCTCAGCTCAAGCAGAGAGTCGATGAGCAAGAGAAGAAAATCGAGCTCCTGAAGGATCTTGTAGACAACAAGAAGCAGTTTGAATCAATGAGACAGAACAATGATGCCCTGAAAAAACAGGTGACAGAGAAAGACACGATCATCACAGTGCTCAAAGACAAGCTAAAGACCAACACATTACGGATGAACGACCTTGATGCACAGAACAAGGTCATGGATCGGGAGATAGATGAGTACAAGAAACAGATATTCACTCTTGACAACAAGATAAAAGCCATCGAAGGGAGGGTATTCTCGACAAACGAGCAGAACCAAAAGCTCCTATACGAACTGATGCGAAACAAAGAGATCACAAAACAGACAGATGAATCACTCGCAAACAAAGATGCCTCCCTTGAGAAACAGAAAACGGAGTACCTGCGTGCTGTCGATGAATTAAGGAAGTCAGAAGAAGAGAAAAAATCATTAGTCATACGGAGCCACGCGAAAAAAATCGCTGTCATGAACACGACAATATCAGCACTGAGAGCTGAACGTGACCAGTACAAGCTTGCCATGAACGAGAAATTCAAGAAAGAGACCGATATGATAACTGAGTTCAACAAGAAGATGAGAGAACTCATCCTGACAAAGCCTGACACATCACGATTCTCGACGATACCGCCACCTCCTGATGAAGAGGACCTTCCTACAGAGGAATGGAGCATGGATGCCCCTCAAGAAGCACATGTAAGCATGACAGGCCATAGCAGAGCGGATAGTGACGCAACATTCCACATGGCAGATATCCCAGAACCACCTGAACCAGAAGAAATGAACATGCCTTCAAGAGTGGATGAGATCCTCCCACTTGTAGAGCTTGCACTTGACCATGGAGACAATCAAGATTCTATACGGCATTCATTGCACAGTTCAGGATATCCTAAGAGAGATATCGACAAGGCATTCAGCAAGCTAAATATCAAGTGACCTCTGTGCTGCAGATAATCTGACAGTATTCTCATAAGAAACACCAACACTACGCTCGCTTTGCTTATTTTCTACGCACCACCATCCTGCGCTCACTTCGCGCAGGTATCCGCTTCTGTCTGCCCATTTCGAACCTTTGGTTCGTAATCTCCCAAGCAGAGCTTGGGCCTACTGCGATAGCTATCGCTCCTTTTGCATTCAGCTCGCTAGGCAGGGATGGTGGTGCTAGTAGTTCATCAAGAAATAATAAGACAAGATAAACAGAAAGAATAAAGATAAATAAAAATATAAAAAATTGGATAGTCTATCTATCCGCCTACGTGCTGGACCTCAAGAGTCTTCTCGATGTGCTGGTTGTAATCATATCCCAGCTCGATAGTGACCAACTTCTCAAGGTCTGTAGGATTGTTGATGGTCTGGGTGCACCTTACTTCTCTCTCGCCATTCAAGAGCTGTGCATCACCCTCATAGACAGAACCAGACTCCACTCCATCCTGCAGTCCTGAACATGTAAGGCCATCAGCTATGCCTGTATCGATCCTGACATGCACCTTGTCCTTCTGCTGGAAGTCCTTATTGCACTCGCTGCTCTGCTCGTGTACAGTACCTGTACCTACATGCTTTATCTTGACCACAAATGCCACCTTATTGGCAGAAGACACAGACTCCCTCATTGAAGCGACCTGGACAGGAGCTCCAGAGTTGTCTACAGGCTTATCCGCATTTATGGTACATAGCTTGCTGCCACCGCCCTGCGTCCCAAGGACATCCTCAAGGACGCATAGTTTAGTATTGACGACAGTGCCATACTTGTAGCAGAGGTCTGCACGGATATTATATGTCACAGAACCAGCTATCTCCTTCTGGTGCGCGAGTGTCGCTCCGCTTGAAGGAAAA
>JBDRET010000030.1:0-199952 GCA_043819495.1 Candidatus Woesearchaeota archaeon
AATCCCAAGAGATCATATAAGAAAAATCCTGAACGTTATGCCCAGTAAGGATATTCACAGCTGAATATGTGCTTTCTAAGGGAAAAACTATCTCAAACATAGATAATAAACTCCCCAACAAAAACACGCTCGGAGATACTGGGTAATACGTTATATTTATATATGACCGAGCGGGATTTCTTTACGGTGTTTTGAGCTAGGGTGAGAGAGATGTCAGATATATCAGAAAAAATAAGCAGTAGAAAGAAGATTCTTGTTGCAGAAGATAGGGATGAGCTTAGAGAGCTTCTGCGTATTACTTGTGAGCTTGCAGGTCATGATGTGTACGATGCTGAGGATGGCGTAACGGCGCTTGATATATATCAGCAGTGTCCGCTGGATCTTATAATCACTGACTTTGAGATGCCGCATATGGATGGGATGCAGCTCCTTGAGAATATACGGGCGCGTGGTAATGGTGTGCCTGTAGTGCTCGTGTCAGGCAACAGGTTAGACAGGCACGAGATAATTAGCAAGGGGTTTGTAGATTATTTGCAGAAACCGTATAGCCCGTGGCAGATAATGGATTGTATAGCACGTTATGTGAAGAAGTGATAGTTTTATTCTTATTATTTTCAGGTGATAGGATATTGTTCAATAATAGAATTCTACCTTAGACTGTTCCTGGGCACTATCGGCATCTGATTTTTCTTTATGCACAGGTGTCTCTTGGAATCCCCGTGGCACTTCTTTCTTCTTGTCTTTGACATTGCAGAACTTTCCGTATTGGCATAAGTTAGGGCAGAAATCAGGGCTTCCTTTCGATCCGCAGGGGAATTTCATTTCCATATTGTAACACCCGTTTTTTTATACCGCTATATGCTTGTAATTGGTATCTATTGATTATTCAATGATGATATCTGTTGATTATTTAATTCTTTTTGTCATTTATTACGAATCAGGTCAGTCCCTGCTCACTTATGTGTGTACCAGAACACAAGCCTGTCTTTCCCTTCTTCAGTCTTCTCTCTCTTGTCCAGCCTGCAGAAACCGAATCTCTCGAACTGTATCACTTCACCTTCTTTGACTCCATTCACAGATGGTTCTGCAAGGCCAGTCTCGACTTTCTTGTCAGGCATCATGACTTCGACATCGACAAGCGCATCTGACTTTGGAAGCCAGTGAAGTATCTTCTTGCCTTCTTTCTTATACTCGCTCACATCTTTAGAGTCGAACCTGAATGTCTCTGCGTTCTTCCTGAAGTTCAGGCAGTCCATCAGCCTGTATAGTTTACCTTCTTCTATGGCTGCATGATCATTTCCTGTGATATAGTAATCAGTGCTGCAGGAGAGTTTCCTTCCGCCTTTCCTGTGCGTAGGGTGCAGGTTCATCTCCACTTCCTGCTCTGGAGCATCTTCTATCCTGATCTCGACAGGGTCTTTGACAAAGAAGTATCTATTGGACGCATCATCAAGGAGGCGTTTGTTGTGGATTATCAGGTCATCCCAGGTCATTGTCGCTTCTGCTTTTGATATCCCTGTGGAAATCACGAAGTTCTTTATCGCTTCAGGCGGAAATCCTCTGCGTTTCAATGCTACAAGTGTTGTGAGTGAAGGGTCATCCCAGCCGACCAGCTCTCCTCGTTCTATCCCTTCCCTTATCGCCCGTCCGCTGCTCTGGACACCTACAAGGTTGAACCTTCCGAACTCGAATGTTGTAGTTGTAGGGATGAATCCCAGCAGGTTCTGGATGTATCTCTGGAGTTCACTGCGCAGCTCAAACTCTTTGCTTCTCAGGCGGTGGGTCACCCCGAACTTACCATCCATGATTGAGTTCTGGAAATCATAATTTGGCCACACGCGGTACTTCTTCCCGTGCCTTGCATGCTCTTCCTCAATGATCCTGAATATTGTAGGATCCCGCATTGTTGTGTTCTTGTGCTTCAGGTCTATCTTGAGACGCACTATAGCATGGCCTTTTGGAAGGTCTGCCTTCATCTTGTTCCACATCTCAAGGTTCTCTGGAGTCCCACGTTCGCGACAGTCGCACGGTTCACCGTTCTCACGCGAGAGCCGTATCTTTTCTACGTCACAGTTGCATACATACGCATCCCTGCTCTTGATTACCTTCTCGCACATCTCGTAGAATAATTCCATATTATCTGAGGCATACTGGAGCTCGTCCCATTCAACTTCAAGATCCTTGAAGTTCTCCTGCATTATGTCATAGAATATCCCCTGCACAAGGTTAGGGTTAGTGTCTTCAAACCTGAGTATGAACTTTCCTCCGAACTGCTTTGCGAGCATATGATTCAACAACAATGCTTTCGCATGCCCTATGTGAGGGTATTTTTCAGGTCCTGGAGGGAATGCTGTGATTATCTTATCTCCTTGGGTTATCCCCATGAATGAGAACATGTCCCTGTCCTCTTTCTTTTTCTTCTCAAGCATCTCAGGAGCGTCTTTCTCAAGCTCTGCACGCTGTTCATCTACGCTTAGCTTGTTCACTTCACTGACTATTATCTCGATCTTGTTTGTAAGCTCTCCTCTCTTCTCGCGCCATTCAGGATGCGCTCCCATCACTTTACCTATCAATGATTTCGGGTTTGCTGTTCCTTTGTAGTCTATAGCATTCTTGAGTGCAAGCTTGCGTATTATATTGTCTATCTCCATGAGGTTTCAGAAATCAGGGCTGTTTTAAAAACCTGTCCATTTCAAACTTATAAATGCATTACATCTGTTGTAAATATAATATTCTGCTTCAAGAGCAAAGCCGCACCTGTAGCTGCCCATTAGCATGCCTTTGGAAATACAGTTATTCTAGTAATCAAGCACCTGCCAGGCAGTTTATTATACAATAGAATGCTTGAGCATGCGTGGCAGCACGGAGGCTTGCAAGGCAAGCCGAGTAAGGTGTGGCTTTGCTCTGCCTACTTTTGTAATTAATATGAATTCGCTGAAGCTACTTCATATTCTTCTTTAAGAAGTCCTTCACGCGTTTCTCATACTCTTCCTGTACAGTTGCGTGTGCCTGTCCATGGCGTGCACCTGCCACAACCCACAGTTCTATGTCTGGATTGCTTTCCTTTATCGAATATGCGTGCTTGACAGGTATCTGCATGTCCTTTTCTCCATGGATGAGGAGTATGGGTGCTTTTATGTCCTTCACAGACTCGGCAGGTGACACTTCCTTAGGGTAGACACCAAAGAATATCTTGGACAGCAGAGAAGTCACCTTCACGAAGGGGTATTTGAGCGGCCCAAATATCCAATACATCTGTTTTACCATAGATTCAAGGTCTGCGTAAGATGAATCCGCTATTATTGCATTGACCTCTGTCTTGGCCATCAGGGCTGCTGATGCGCTCAGGGAGAAACCATACAATGCTATCGGTTCCGCTTTACCGTATTTTTTGCGTATGAATGTTACGGCCGCCTCCACATCTTTCGCTTCTTTTGCACCTACGCTTGTCGCGCTTCCTGAACTCTGTCCGAAGTACCTGTGGTCGTAGAAGAGCAGGGTGTAATCAGGGTAAAGGAACTTCGCCACACTGAGTATGTTTCCCTTATTGAACGGGTACCCGTGCCCTATGATCACTGTCCCATCGGATTTTTCCGGCTTCATCAGCCATGCGTGGATGGTTATCTTGTCTGATGTATTGAACGTGACTTCCTCATAGTTTATGCCATACCTATCAGGCGTGTCAGGGTCGTAGTTCCTGAACGGACGTACGTTTATGAAGAAGATGAATGCAGACAACAGCAATATGAACGCTACTATGATGATGATTCCCTTGATTATGTTCCATTGCATGCCTATCATGTCACAGGGACCTCACAGCTTTCTCTATCATGTCTGTTGCCTGTACATATGATTTCTTCTTTATCCTTATAGGTTCTCCGATCTTTACTTTGCACGTCCCGAAACCTGGGAGGGTCTTGCCTCGGGGGTAGATCGATGTGAGCCCCTCTAGCTTCATAGGCACTACAGGGACATTCATCTCGACCGCGAGCATCCCTATTCCCTGCTTGAACCTGTTCATCTTGCCTGTCAAGGTCCGCTTCCCCTCAGGGAAGAACATCACGTTCCATCCTTTGTCAAGGAGCTTCCCTGTGTACTTCATGCTTCTCTTGTATCCCTTATGTTGAGGGAAGGGGTATATGTTGAAGACTGTCGTGAGCAATGAGAACAGTGCTCTTCTTCCCAGGTTCCTGAACCTGAGCTGTTCTGTGAAGAAGAACTCCTGCCAGGTGGCTATGGCCATGTTCTGGGACAATAGCAGGGGAAGTTTCATGAGTACTACCGGTCCGTCGAAATAGCTCTGGTGGTTTGCCACGAATATGGCAGGGCCTTCCAGCCCTTTGAGGTTCTCTTCACCTTCAAGAGTGGGCCTCGTGAATATCCACACGAACGGGAACAGGATGGCTTTCTGGCAGATGAGACGTAGGGCTCTTGTAGGATAGGACAGCGCATATCTCCTGAACACATCCCTTTTTTCTGTTGTTTTCCTCTCTTTGACCGTGCGCTCTATATCATTGACCTTCGTCGTGGGCAGTATGTTCTCTTCATCGATCTCTATGTTGAACTCCTGCTCCAGGAGGGAGATCATCTCGACCCTGTCAAGGGATGAGAGGCCGAGTTGTTGCAGCGTGGAGTCTTTTGCGATCTTCTTGCGGGTCAATTGTGAGAGTATCTTATGGACCTTGTTCTTTGAGTTGACGACACCGATTGTCTTGGATTCTTTCTCCACAGCCTGTTTGACGACGAACTTCTTTATCTTCATGGTGGTTGTCCTTGGGAAGTCCTCGTGAGGCCAGACACTGTGGTGCTGTATCTTCTGCGAACCATCAAGTTTCTGGTTCGCAGCAGCGACCATCGCTGCAGGGTCTGTCTCCTCTTTGAGGAGAAGCGCTGCGTGTATCTCTTCGCCGTTCTTGGCTCTAGTGCCGATTACGCAGCTGTCCCGGACGCCTGGCAGCCTGTTCAGCACATGTTCGATATCTTCTGGATACACGTTGATCCCTGCGGATGTGACTATCATGTCTTTTTTTCTTCCTTTGAGGAAGAGGTTCCCCTCATCATCAAGGTAGCCAAGGTCTCCGGTCTTCAACCAGCTGTCCTCGAACAGCTCTTTTGTCTTCTTTGGGTTCTTGTAATAGCCTTGTGTGATGTTGTCGCCTTTCGCGAGCACCTCTCCGCTCGCAGATATCTTGATATTCACTCCCGGCAAGGCTTTGCCTACAGAACCTGTCTTCTTGCGTACAGGCGTGTTGGTGGTCAGCACTGGAGATGACTCGGTAAGCCCGTAGCCCTGCACGATCCTCATGCCTATCGCATCATAGAACTTTTCTACAGATTCATCTAATGGAGCTCCGCCGCAGACAAAATATGTCATCCTGCCTCCGAACTTCTTGTGTATCTTGTTGAATATCGCTCTTCTGAACATGAGAGGCAGCTTTCCGATGGACTGGACCAGTGATGTGAACTTCTCTTTGTTCTTCACCTTCTGCAGTATCCCTGTGTGTATCAGCTCCAGGAGCCTGGGGACCACTGCTGCGTTTGTTATCTGCTCGTCCTGGAATGCCTCGAATAGGTCTCTTGTCTTCAGGGTTTTCAGGTAGACTATGGTGGTCCGGTTAGACAGGAGCACAAGGAAACCTGCCACCTGCTCGAACACGTGGCTTAGAGGGAGGACTGACAGGAACGTCTGTTTAGGGAATAGTCTGGCTGTAGCATTCACTGATATTACATTTGATATTATGTTCCTGTGCGTGAGCATCACTCCTTTCGGATTGCCTGTAGTGCCTGACGTGTAAAGTATCTCTGCAAGGTCATTCCCATTCACTGTTGTGGTATCTTCTTCAGCCCCGATGCCTTCCAGGGTGTCTAGGAGTTCCTCCATAAAGAATGATCTGTTTGCCTTTGGCTTGTATCTTGTCTGGAACACTATCTTAGGTCTGACCTGTTTGGCTATATCTTTGACAAAGTCTATGTTTGACCTCAGGTCGATCGGGACCAGGACCGCGCCTCTTAAGAAAGCGCCGAGCATCACCACAGCATACTCTATCCCGTTAGGGCTCCACACTATTATGCAGTCTCCTTTCTTCACGTCCTTGTTCTTGAGGAATGCGGCGAACTTCTGTGAGAGTAGATACAGTTCCCTGTAGGTGTAGCTGAACCTGCGGTATTCTTTCCTGTCTGTTATGGCGGTCTTATCAGAATCTTTCAGGCTCTTTACGAGTTCTTTCAGTGTCTTGAGATCCATTTTATTGGGTTTGTGGCTTTTTTTCTTTGACAAAATACAATACTGCGGCGCCTGAAAAGAACAGCACTATCACGATAAGGAGGGCTTGCCTGAACCCGAACGCTACTGCCACAAGGCCGTATAGGAATGGCCCGATGACACCTGAGAATTTCTCTGTCAATCCCTGGTAGCCTAACAGCTCTGCGGTCTTGTGCGGTGGGGCAAGGCTGATAAGGAGAGGCCTGCTTATGGTCCATATCGCTCCAAGCAGTGCTCCGCCGAGCAGGCCTACGGCGAGGAATGTCGCATAATTTGTATGTATGAACATGGTCAGGATCGCAATGCCCCACAGCGCGAGGACGATTGTAAGGGTCTTCTTATGTCCGATCTTATCGGTTATCTTTCCGAACAGCAGCGAGCCTATGCCTGCAGTGAAGGCCATCGCTATGTATAATGGCAGGAACTGGGCAAGAGCCATGCCCAGCTGGTCTTTGGCATACAGGAAAAGGAATATTATGGCTGTATTCGCGCCATCGACATAGAGGAATGATGCAAGCAGGAAGAGCCAGACCTGTTTGTATTGCTTGATGCCTTTGATTGTGCTTATGACCTGTAGGGCTGCCTGTTTCAGGTGCTGCTTCTTTATCTTGGTCTCAGGGTCTTTCCTGACCAGGAAGAAGGTGAACATGGAGAATCCGAAGTAGAGCGCGCCAGTGAGCATGAAGACTATGCTTATTCCTTTTATGGTCTCGTAGCCGTAGAACTTTCCTATGATGAATGCGAGGACGACGCTGAGTATGGCTCCCATGTAACCGACAGCAGTGCCTAGCCCGGATATCCATCCCATGTTCTTCTTGTGGGTTATATCTACCAGCAGGGAGTCGTAGACGTCAAGGCTGGCGTGGTAGAAGAACATGGCAAGGAGAGCGAGCACAAGCACCACAGTAAGCCCGAAGAATCCTGAGAGGAATGTCGCTGTGCAGCATGCTGTTGTGAATATGAACAGTAACAGTTTCTTCCTTTTTGTTATGTCTGCGACAGCCCCGAGGAAAGGGACAAGCAGGCCTGCCATGAGCATGGATATGGATGTGATGAGGCCCACGTGGAATGCGTTCCCTCCTTTGAGCACTACGAATATCGGGAAATATACTGTCACGAAAAGTGCAGAGAAGATGGTGTCTGCAAAGTCATACATGCTCCAGCCGAATATCTGTCTCTTGTCGGTTCCAGGGGTCATCTTCCTCTGCTCTCCTTCACGAGTACTGTTGCCAGTGCATAGTCCTTATCATGGCTTATGCTGACGTCAAGCGGTTCGATACCCTCTATGCTTGTGATGATCATCGGCCTTCCGGTCTTCTGCTTCCTTATCTCTACCTTGAGCCAGTCAGGCTTCCTGTCTATTGCCTTGAAGAATGCTTCTTTTGCCGCAAAGATGCCTGCGAGATGTTCAGGATTGTATTCGCGGCATTCTGTGGCGTGGAACACGTTCTCGATGAACTGCCTGTTCTCCATGAGCTTCTCGAACCTTGGGATGTATGTGATGTCGTTCCCGATTCTCATCAAGGTATCACCAGATGTTGTTTCATTTTTCTGTTACATTGGTTCAGAATATATTTAACTTTTGGTATGTGTGAAAGAAATAAGAGTCTACTCTTTGAGCTTGTATATGAATGCGTAATCATCCTCATACACGAGGTCAAAGCCCTTTATCGACCATCCATCTGACATGAGGAATATCATCTTATTCATCACTGACGGCTTCGGGTCGCCGAGTTCGTCTATGTAGTTCTCAAGATTCTCGCCAAGTATCGTTGCCATGCCAAATATTTTCTTTCGGTCTATCTTAGATACAAAAGTCCATTTTGCATTGTATCTCTTCATGATGCTTATCGCGATTGCAGGACTGTCTGCGAGAAGTGCATAAGCGACATTTGTCATATCTTCTTCACTTGCGAATTGACCAAGAGCAGCTTCATCCCACTCGTTTCCTCTGACTGTGCTGAGGAGCGAGTATGTGGGCGTGTATACTATCGGCTCTCTTCTTGCGTACCCTCTGAGTATGTGGCCATTGTCCCACCAGCTGAGTACCTTGTCGCTTGGTTTTGCATTTGCGCGCAGGTAGTCCAGTGCAGGTCTGAGTTTTGTCGGGAATTCTATCTTGTATAGTTTTTCATCCATGATGTACTGCAGTTCTGCTTGGGTGTAGTTGTTCTCTATATCTTCGATGATCAATGTTGTGACTATCCTGGTTGATGGATCGACATCTTCGATGGTCTTATCGACCTCGATACCCCCCATGCAGCCTGTTGATGTCAGGAATAATGCTGCTACTATGGATACTAATATAGATACTACAAGAAAGTTCAACCTCTTTTCCATACAGTACTCTCAGCTATTTTTGTTTATAAATGTTGTGTTGGGTGTGAGAGAATCTATAGTAACACGCCCTGCTCTGCTGCCGCATGCTTGAGGTTGAAATGTTGAAATGCTCAAATCATTCATGATTTGGCACGCCAAAACGTATGCGTTTTGAGCGTTTCCCCGAAGGGGTCCGTATTTATTGATTCATTTTGGTAAATCTGCAGCATGCTACCTTAGCGTCACCGGTTTTGTCACTTATATTGCTACAAAAAGAAATTGTGTTAATACTATATCCTGTTCTTATTAATTTGATAATACTTTATTGCGCTGATGAGATCCTTTTCCTTGAACTCTAGCCATAGTATCCCTGAGAAATAGATGAGTGCGTGCGTGGAGTCCCATAATAGGAAACCATGCAGTCTCTTCCCTGTACCTGTCTTGATGATGAGGTCTGGAGGCAGGAAGTATGAGGAGTAGATGTTGTCCTTCATTATCTCCTGGTCTATGGAATCGACGTCAGTCTTCTCTATCAGCGCTTTCCTGACTATTATCCTGCATGCGTCGACAATCTCCTCTTTCCCGTCATAATTGATGCATAGGTTGAGGAAGAAGTTATCATAATCTTTGGTCTCATCGATGACTCTTTTCATCGGCTCTACCACTCTGCTGGGAAGGTCATACCACTTGCCGAGTATAGATACTTTGATCTTGCTCCTGAATATGTCTTTGTTCTGCAGGAGTTCCTTGAAGAATTCTGCAAGGGCGTCCATGGTCTCTGTGAAATCTTTTGCCTTGCTGATATTGGAATTTATCAGGTACAGTGTTATTATAGGGATGTCAAAGCAGAGTTGGTATCTTATGATCTCCTCTACTTTCTTGAATGCTCTCTTGTGGGCCTCTTTTCTTTCTTCTCCTGCATTCTTTGCCCACCTGCCCAGTCCTCCGACTGTCATGGCTATGTGCTTTGGCATATTTGCCTTCTCAGGATTGACTCCTTTCTTCCTTAATTGGTTCGCTATGAATTCTAGCAAGAATGTGACCTCCTTGTATGCTGATGTTCTGCATATCTGACCCTGCACGCCCAACTCTTTTTCTATTCAATAATAACAACACAAATTATTTATAAATTTTGTCTTAGTGGGGTGTCATGATAGCTGAATCTATACTTTTCACTATAGTCCTTATAGCTCTTCTGATAGGCACGTATACTGACTTTAAGGTCCGGGAAGTGCCTGATTGGCTCAATTACGGGCTCATATTCGTAGGTATAGGTCTGCGGCTCATATTCAGCATCGCTTACCATGATGCAGGCTACTTGCTTGAGGGAATTTTTGGGCTGGGCGCCTTCTTTGTCATCGCAATTGTCATGTTCTATGGGGGCCAGTGGGGTGGTGGTGATGCCAAGATGGTGATGGGTCTTGGAGCCTTGATTGGCCTTAAACTGAGTCTTGATGCCTTCCTGATAGGTTTTATGATCAATATAGTGATATGTGGGGCCATATTTGGGATATTATTCAGCATTTATCTTGTGGCTTTGGACTTCCGATGTTTTGCAAAAGAGTTCAATAAGCGATTTAAGGAGAAGAAGCATGAGAAATGGGTTGTCTGGATAACAACTGTCGCCCTTCTTGTCCTGTCCACAGTCCTGCCTGTCCAGCTTAAGGTATCTGTGGTTGTCCTTGCAGGTATGCTCTTGCTGACTTTCTATATGTTTGTCTATCTTAAGGCAGTAGAGGCCGCATCAATGATAAAATGGGTATCTCCTGATAAGCTGACAGAAGGGGATTGGATAGTTGAGGATGTCATTGTTGGTGGTAAAAAGATCTGCGGACCAAAGGATCTTGGCATTGATATGTCGCAGATAAAGAAGCTCATCAGGTTGAGCAAGCAAGGCAAGGTGAAAAAGGTCCTGGTCAAGTACGGGATACCTTTTGTCCCAAGTTTCCTTCTTGCATTCCTTCTCACTTATTTCTTGGGGAATGTCATATTCAACATATTGGGTCTGTGAATTCTGTGGCAGGACATTCACGTCTTTTCTCAGGTCTTATTATTTAAATGAAAATGTTTAAATAGGAGTCTAGGCTGGATTACTGATTAAGATGGTATTCAAATCAAAAAAAGGACTCTCTCCGCTGATTGCAGCGGTACTTCTCATCGTCGTTGTTGTCGGGATCGGTGCTGTAGTGACTAGCATGGTCCGTGAAAAAGTGACTGATGACAAGAAGACAATAACAAAGACTTCATCTACTGTAGATTGTGCTACTCAAGTGAACATAAAGATATCCAAGCTTGAATCTGATGACCTGATATGCAAGGGTCCGAATTATATCAACGTCACCATAGAGAATATTGGAACTGACGTAGATGGATTCCAGCTGAAAGTATTTGGAGCGGATGGGTTCGTACAGAACGATAGCATGATGGATGCAGGTCTTGCGCGTGGTAAGCTGGCATTCAATTATCTGGCATATTTTGATTCAGCGATCACTGGAGAAGTCACTGAGATCTCGATAATACCTAAGATAAAGGTTGCAGGTTTCAGTGAATTGACATTATGTTCTGACTCTGCAATCAAGTATGCAGGGATGTCTGACTGCTGATTTTTCTTGTTATTTTTTTCTGTTTCATTTCTTTTTTCTTTTTTCGTATTTGTTTAGCTAGTTTTAGCAGTGCCGCCGCTCTTGCGTCAGTAGAGTTAAGATGTGAAGACCGGGGCTAGCCATATTGACAACTGATTGGCTTTAGCCACTGCAAGACTGATTGCGCATGATTCCCGGTACGCACACATAGCAGCGCGGCACTGCCAAAGCGTATGAGCTAAACAAATACCTTTTTTCTGTTTTAGTTTCTTTTTCATTCATGTGACTTGGTTTGACTTATGTTCTGTTGTCACGCCAAGTATAATTCTGCGTATCCGTAAAAACAATACTTTTAAATACTAAAAGTTCAATAACCTCCTTAAAACCGGTTTGATTACCATATAAAAGAGGGATTTGATGTTATTGAAAGGTAAGAGCGCAATTTCTCCACTTATAGCCGCAGTTCTACTTGTAGTTGTAGTTGTGACTCTTGGTGCTGCAGTCATGACCATCGCCCGTAATTATCTCACCGAAGGTGAGAAACAGGTGACTATAGGAAAAGAATCCATAAAGTGTGGCAGGGATGTTGGATTGGGGTTTGTGCTGGTGAATGACAACTATCAGATATGCAATGGCACGAACGCTGATGATTCTGATCTTGCCTCTCTGAATTTCATGATTGAGAATACTGGAACTGTGCCGATCCTGGATTTGCAGGTACGTGTAGTGGGGTCTAGTGGTATAATCCAGAATGATTCTGTGCTGAATGGTACGCTCGCCACAGGAGGGGTCCAGCTGATAAACATGAGTTATGATCCTGAACTATTGGGTAGTTTCAGGCAGGTAAAGGTAGTGCCAAGGATAAATCTTCCAGGGATCACTGAACATGCATTTTGCTCAGACGCAGGTGTGACCATCTCGTCTGTTCCTAATAATTGTACGACATACCAATAAGGAGGTGTATTAGACATGAAAATATTGATGTCAAAAAAAGGTCTTTCACCATTGATCGCAGCAGTATTGCTGATTGTGGTCGTGGTAGGAATCGGAGCAGTCGTCACGGGAATCGTGAGGAATTATGTTACCGAGAATAAACAGATTATAACAGAGAAAGCTTCTGATATGAAGTGTGGAGTTGAAGTGGGAATAAATATCCCTACTGTACTTGATGAAGTGAGGCTCTGTAAGGCAAGCGATTCAATCAAGTTTACAATGGAGAACACAGGGTCTACTACAATAGACGATCTTCAGGTGAAGTTCTTCGGTACTGGAGGTTTCGGATCTAATGATACTGTAGGTACGATGACAACACTTTTTGGTGCTGATGGGATGAATGCTGGTGAGACTATAGAATTCAATGTGTCTTTCTCTTCTGCAGCCTTAGGACAGGATATAGTAAATATCCAACAGATAAAGATAGTGCCTAGAGTCAAGGTTGTCGGAAGATCTGAGAAAGCATATTGTACTGATGCAGGACTCAGCTACAGTGATATGATTGACTGTTAATCCATTATTTTTTCTTTTATTTTTAATTGACCGGTAAGAGTGTTTAACTATGTTTAAGTCTAAACGTGCATTGTCACCACTGATTGCATCAGTCCTCCTTATTGTCGTAGTCGTAGGCATAGGCGCTGTGGTGACCAGCATGTTGAGAGGGATGGTCCAGGAGAATAAGCAGACCATCGAGAGCAAGAGTGACCAGATATCCTGTTCCAGCGATGTCATGGTCGAAGTCATAAGGATTGATGGTATCTCTCAGATATGTAAAGGGGCAGGTTATATCGATGTTGTGCTTGAGAATGCTGGCGGGGAGATAGATGATTTCCAGCTGGTGGTGGTCGGCACTACAGGGATATACACCAATGATTCTATCATGGGTGGCAAGGTTTTTGCCCGTGGTCAGGCGATGGAGCTGAATGGGACATTTGATACTTCTGTAGTTGCTTCTGGCAATGTCATACAGGCCAAGTTTGTCCCTAAACTCAAGAAGAAAAGCGGCGGGGGATTCAATTATTGTTTTGATGTAGCGATCGTAGCGACCACTATGGATGATTGTTAGGTATTTTTTTATCTTTTAGTGTTCTGCAAAATATAAATTTGAAGCAAGTGATACTGCTATTTTATTTCTCTATTGAAGCAGCAGCATGGCCGTAGCCGCCTGTTAGCACGCAATAAAATTACCAGAATAATCAATAAATAGGTACGCCTGCGGCGAAAAAAACAATTCAACAACTCTGGCGTGCGTGGCGGTACGGAGGCGAGCAGAGCGAGCCGAGTAGGACATGATGCTGCGTCAGAAAATCGCATATTGATGATGCTAAGACTGATTTTGTCATGTGTGCTGACCAGAATAAGACCTACGGCATCCTTCTCAATTGCTTTACAAGGTAATTCTCTTCTTTCTCTTCTTCTGGTACTTTTTCAGGATCAGCATCTTTCTCAGCTGTAGAAGCATCTGTATTCCCTGGTGTTGCAGGACTTCCACTATTTTCGGCGTTACGCACACCTTCTGACTCTTCTTCTCTTGCAAGGTCTTCTTTAAGCTGTATCTCGACAGCGGCCATCTCTTCCTCTCCTAGCTGTCTGGGTGGCCATTCGAACATGAGTCCATCATCTCCGCGGCGGGGTATTATGTTGACTGAGAGGTGCGGCTCTTCCTGTCCTGCTTCCATCCCATTGTGGATTATTATGTTGGTGCCGTCAGATTTTATCGATTCAAACACTGAGACTGAGAGCCTGTTGACGATATTGAAGAGGTGTTCGGAATCATCTGCGCTCAGCGCCTCGAATATGGGCTTGTGTTCTTTTGGCACTACGACTATGTGGCCTATCGTTGCTGGCTGCTCTGCTAGGAACGCCACGAACTTATCATCTTCATACAGTCTCGCGGATTTCTTCTTCCCGTTTATGATATCGCAGTATGTGCAGCTCATATTATGTGTGCTTCCTCATATTCATCAGTAGTCAAGTCAGTGCTCACTTGAACATATTCGCTATCGTGTCAAGATCTGCACCTTTGCCCTCTCTATCATCATCTGGTGGAGCTATCTCACTTGCAGTATTGTTTTCACTATCTTTTTGGTCATTATGTCCTGCAGAGTCAGGACTGGGATCCTGATGTTCTTGTTGCTGTTCCTCTTCTGTGTTTTTCTCTACAGAATCTTCTTGTCCTTCAGGCGGTTCTGGAGATTCTTTTCCATCTTCATCATCAACAGTTGTATCGATCTGTTCAGGTTCAGGCTTGACGATCTCCACAGGTTCGACTGGTTCATGTTCGATGCCGAAGTGGTCATCGACTTTCTTTTTTATTGCTACCCTGAGCTTCTCCTGGTCCTCATCTGTGATCTTGTTCTTGGGCAGGTTAAATGCAGTTATCCCATCATTTTCCTTTCTTGGTATCAGATGTATCATGAAGTGTGGCGCTTTCTGTCCTGCTGCCGCCCCATTTGCTATGAACATATTTGTGCCGTCGGCTTTCAGTGCTCTGAGCTGTGACTTTGATACTTTCCGGGCTATCCTGAACAGGTGGTTTATCTCATCCTCAGGCATGAGAGGCATTATGGAATAGTGCTCTTTAGGGAGTATCAGTACATGGCCAGGATTAGCAGGGTTGATATCAAGTATCGCCAGGCATCTTTCATCTTCATACATCCTCTTGGATGATACTTTGCCTGATATTATCTGGCAGAATATGCATTGCTTCTTCTGCATCTCTCTCAACTGTTCAGGATTCATCTCCTTCAGCTGTTCTTCTGTAAGTTCTGCCATATTGTTCATCTTTTCTTACGTCTTTTTATTAGTTTCGGAGATGTCTTCAAATGTGCTTTCTGATATGGTGTGTTGCGTTGTTTATGTCTTCTTGCGCTGCTTATGCGCACATCTGACTCGGCTTTCTTCTGAGGTAAGGGTGTTTTCGGTTGCAGATGATTGAATAGGTCTCGTATGAGTATGACTGCAAGGGTCATGAGTGATATGAGCAACGGGATGTAGAGCACCATCAGTGGCAGTCCTGTACTTGCTCCCAGTTCTTCTACAGGATATATGAATTTCGTGAAGAATGTGTTGAATATGAGGGATATGGTAGTGATCGCTATCAGTACTGTGAGCACGAATAATATTATGTACAACCTTTTCGAGTGCGGCTTGCTGCGCTCTACTTCTCCTTTCTCAGCATATATCTTCTTGAGTATCAGGTATGCAATGCCTTCCACGAGCACTATCGAGAATGTGCCGGAGAGGAAAACTATTATCTCATCTATAAGGAGCATGTTGTCTGCTATCGCCATGCATATCCCCTGTGAGAATCCGAACCAGGGGATCATGAATATGACTAGCAGGGTAGCCATAGTTCCGTTAGCTATTGCAAAGACGGTCTTCTCATTCTTTGGTGTGGTGTGCCCTCTTGTCAATATTATCATCAGCAGGAGTATCAGCACCAGTAATGGGTGCAATGTGCATAGTATGTTTGATTCTGCTGTCTCTGCAATCTCTATTATCCTCGCTTTTTCGCATGCTGGACAGCTTCCGCCACAATCTACACCTGTCTCATCATAGTTTGTGATGCGATCATTGCAGTGCGAGTATCCGCATCCTCTGCTCGTCTCAGGCATCCCTCTGAATATCCTGCAGTCCTGAAGATCAGTGCATCCTCTTTCCTGTGTACCTGATGCGCTACATTCACTCCATTCTGTGCATTTCCATTCGGTATCGCATGGTATGTAGCAGTTCCTCTTTGTGATCGGTCGGTATTCCCAGGTGCCACAGGAATTCACATCTTCACAGGTCCTGCTCTCCTGTCCATTGAAGCATTCTGTCCATTCATCACAGGACCAGTCTTCTTTGCATGTTGGCTTATCTGGTGGGGTGCATCCGCTGCATCCTGGATTTATCGGAGGATGGACATCGTATTGTGATATGGTGAGTGACCGGTTCAGGTCTCCCCAGTCAGTCTTTCCTTCACTGTCCAGCACAATGCAGTTCCAGACGTAGCTTCCGATGGATACATCGTATGTCCAAGAGGATGAATTTTCTGTCCCTGTGATTGCTGTGGTGCTGTTCAGAGCGAATGCTTCACCTGTGCTGTTTGTAATGTACAATGCTATGCTTGTCAATGTAGCATTGGTCTTTGCAGAGCAGTTGAACGTGATTGATGAGGCGTCTGCTTCTGTCTCTATGTTCGTATCTGCTGCAGGGGTATTCAGCGTCACTTTTGGCCCGATAGTTATCGTCAGTTTAGGTCTGAGAGATGGGTCTGCAAGATAGTCTGAGCTCCAGAATCTCTTGACCTTGTTGGTTATTCCTGCATCTTCCGTGCTTGCTTTGAGATACAATCCCTGATTCTGCTCTATAGAATCATACCATTCGCTTACGAGTCCTGTTATGTTCCACAGGTACCATCCATCAGTATCATTCACGATCACATTGTCATATATGTATGAAGAGTATCCTGACCTGTTATTCCATGCTATCCCGTCTTCAGGCCAGTCACCAGTCACTCTCACAGCGTCGATGGACAGGTCATTTGGCTCACCTGATGTCTTATAGAGTTCCATCCGCGCATCTGTGATAGAAAGTCCTGGCTGCAGGTCTGATATGTTCCACAGGAGCATCGCCCTGCTGTTGTTTCCGCTCTCGCCATTGATCCTCATCTGTGTGTTTGTGCCGTAGGTGGTCGAAGGTGTCCCTTCATAGATGAAAGTATCAGTGCCATTGATGTCATCCGGCTGCTCTATGAATACGGGGTCAAGAGGAGTTATGTCAAGTCTGTATATCGTTCCGGGTGTGAGTGTCCTGTCATACACTAGATCCTCATGGCATATCTCCTGGCTATCGCTGTAGTTATAGCACTTCCAGAGTGATGTACCATTTGCCACCTTGTATACTGTGAAGTTCCCGAAGTCAAGAGCAGTAGGATCTACGAGGGTGTTGTGCGGCCATCCTGTTATGTTGCTTGTCAGGCCGAGCTTGAGGTCATTGCTTATGTTTATCTTATTGTGTGTGCGTACTGTTATGTTCTTGATGATGGTGGAATCGAAAGGCACTATCTCTACATCGACACGTGTCCCGTTCTCCTTTACCTGTACCTGGTTGTTGAATACGAATCCATCTGTTGCATCTATCCAGTTGATGGTGTAATTGCTCTCCATGAACCCGACAGTCCCTGAACCGAACTGCACTGTATAATTCTGTCCTGGTGGGAAGTCTGCAACCTTGATCCATCTGTTGCTTGTGCAGTTTTGGTTTGCAAAGTCCCATTCATAACAGAGGAACGCGTCACCTGTAACTGCTGTGACAGTTATGTTGACATATTCGTATCCAGATATCTTAGGTTGTATGGCGTAGGTATTGACGAAATCATACAAGGTTACTGTAAAGTTGTCAAGGTCCATGATTTCTGTTATGTTCCGGGTGACTGTATAGTTGTGTATCAGTATCTCATGTATCGTGAGGTCAAGAGGGCGTATCTTTATATCGTAGACTCCTGCAGATATGTTCTTGAGCTCTCCGGATGATGTCTGGACATCAATCTCGCCAGAACCGAGGTCTATCAGTTCTATGGTAGCGCTTATGAACTGGCCGTGCGCGTTCTGGACAGTCTCGTTGATTATCAGCGTCTCATTATCTGTACCTGACGGGTAATCTATGTATAGTGTCCAGTTCTCTGATGTCCCGGTATTGCCGAAATTGTCGATGCACAGCACATTCCATAAGAGTGTTCCTCCAGGGAGATTATCTTCATTGAATATTGATACCTCATGCAGGTTTATGTGTGTATCAGTTGCGCGAGCGGTGCCATTGATGAGCAAGGTACAATTATCGATTGTTGTTGTGTGATTGACCCTGTATCTGAATACTGCTTTTCCATTCGTGTCATATGACGCGTTCAGTGGCAGGATATTGATGACATCTGGCGCTGTATCTGTATCTATTGCCGTGAATTGTGTCGTCTCTGTGTCATTCTTGTTGCTATAGCTGTCGTTTGCAAAGTACGTGATGTTATACGGTCCTGTGATGTTCGGAAGCGTGAATGACGTATTATACCTGTCCCCGACACTATGTGTCAAATTGAGCACGATAGTGGTTGTATTGGGGAAGGTGATATACGCAAGCACTGTGTCTATAGTATAAGGACCTGTCACGTTTGCTCCGATCTCTATTGTATCTGTACTTTCAAGACTAGAATTAAACGGAGGAGAGGTGTCAAATACCGATATGTCCGCAACTGCGCCTATATTGAAAAAGATAGTGGTCCCTGTGGTTGTAGCACCTGCGAAAGATGCAAGGATTGTTGAGAGGAGAGTTGTCACTATAAGGATCATAAGTATTCTCCATCCTCCATTATCCTTTTTCATCAGCATGTTTTACTCCTTTTCATTTCGCTTTTTTTTCATCTCGGTATCTTCTATCTATTCCTCCTTTTTTGTCAAAAAAATAAAAAAAAAGACAAAAAAAGAGTGCAAAGCTTGTCTTTAGCTCTGCACTCCGTTGCTTGTCAGGGTCCTCTGTGACGTGTCCGCTGCATTACATCCGGCAAAGTCTGCCTTCATGTACCAGTCCTGAGGTGCTGCTGCAGGTCCATAGTTGTTGACTACGGTCACTGCTGAAGTGCCGATCTCCGTACCAGTGCTTGCTCCAGTGAAATCTGTAGCTCCGGTCAGGTTGATGCAGCTCTGTGTGCCGCTGTTAAGCACCACGCTCAGGTTCAGGTTGACGGTCCCTGTGTTGTCAAACTGGAATATTGGCACTCCATTCGACTGCACTGTTCCGCCGACTACTTTTGCATCCACGTTTGCGTCGGTCCCTGTGCTGCTGTTGAACTCTATTGCTGTTGTCGGTGCGCCTGTAGAGTTCGCATTCACAAGGGTCTCGTCTGGCAAAGTCAATGTGTACGCGACTACCGTACCTACATTGAAATTCACCTGTGTTGTCGTGCTAAGAGCCCATACCAGAGGGACTGCCAGCAATACTAACAACACGGCTATTGTTGTCTTTGTGTTTCTCATTTCTTTTCCTCCTTTCATATCTCACTCATCTTAGTGATCCGGATGATACCTTCTGTGGGTTTCGGATCTGCCATCTTCAGGTCAGAGGCATCAAATACCAGATAGTACGTGCCTCCTTCTCCGATGTTGATGTCTATGCTTGTAGACATTGATGTGTCACAGCATTTTGGCCCACTTTTTGTTGTCACTTTGCTCATGGTGTGGTATCCTGTCTCTAACCATTCGCTGTACCTTTTTTCAGAGTAGACTACAAATTTGATTGGGTGATTAGTCTCAAAGTAGATATCATATCTTGTCCTCTCGGCGAGATCGATCTTTTTTGCAAGAGGGAACTCTGTGAAAGGTATCTTTTCTTCGAGGATTACTTCCCCTGATACTGGTCTGCTGAGTGTTGGTGTTGTCCACCCTCCATCAGCTGTTCCAGTATCCATATCTGCAGTATCCTCTGTGGTCTGCATGACCTGTGCATCTGCGCTTGCAGAGCGATCAGGTGTCTGCGGTGTACATCCGCTGAGCAGCACGATTATAGATAGTGCTGCAACCATGCAGGCCGCAATCAGTTTTCTCATTCGTTATCACCTCCTACAACTTCAATGAAAGCTTGATAGTATGGCCTGTCGATCTTTGTCATCCCTCCGCTCGTGTAGAGGTTGAGGTAATCCTTCAGCCACATCTGTTCATATTCCTCAGGTACTGTTCCTGTGTCGAGCCCTACGACATAGTTCCCTGGTGGTGTATCTGCATGTGCAGTTATCGTCACAGCGACCTTAAGCGTCCCTCCTGGATTGTATATCGGGAAATTCGGCTCGAGTATGAATGGGTTAGGTGATGCAGTGATGTCAAAATATCCTGCCGCTTTCTCAGGATCCTGTGTGACTGACCTTGAGCCATCAGGCATCTCAAATCCTGATTCTATATCAACAGATGGGGGGAATGCAGGCACAAGATTTATTCCCTGATATGTCTCGACGATGTAGTTGCTCTTGATGAAGAAATGCATCTCAAGAGATTCTCCTTGCCTTATCGTTGCGACAGAGTCTGCAGGGTATGTCGCTATCCCGTATGCTCCCCACCTATTCTCAGGGGGATTCTGCAGCAGAGGCACTCCTATATCTTCGAAGTGCGGGAAGAACTCCGGCTGCATCCAGTATCTCTCTTCAAGGTTCTTGAGGTCAGTTATCCTTCCCAGACGCACGAGGTTCCTTACGCTGTAGAAGTCAGCAGGGAATTCCGGCAGCCGGACGAACATCTCTTTTGGGAGATAGTCAGGCCTTACCTGCTGCAGGGTATCGTTTCCGAGTTCCTGCGCGAGTCTCTTCTCGAGGGATTCACTGTATGGTTTTTCCTTTATTTCTGCCTGGGTATTGACTGCTCCAGGTTCAAGCTCTGGATCAGCAGGTCCGCAACCCATGAGCACTATAGTGATCAGCATCAATGCCGCAATGGTTGCGACAATCATTGTTTTTTTGTATCTCATCTTCTTGTCCTCCATATATCATGTTCTTATCGTTGTGTCATTATTGGTATCATGTCTTTTTCTTATCATCAGCTCTGTGTGCCATTGGTGTATAGATTCCTCGTCGTGCTATTGTCAGGGTATGCATTGATGAAATCCCCAAAGAACCATGTGTCAAGGGTGCCCCCTGGTGCTATGTCAGTCGCGAGCAGAAGTGGTGTCGTGGTTACATTGCTCGCAGTCGCATTATTGTATAGTATGTTTGCCCTGAGATTGAACACTGGTGGTAAAGCACTGTCCAGCTTTATGTTGAGTGTCAGGTTTACATTGCCTGTGTTGAGGTAATTGAAGAATGGCGTGCTTGAATTCTGGCAGTCATTGGTGCCTTGGACGCATGCTTCCATACCATAGTAGGTGTTTAAACTTACATTGAAGTCCATAGCAGCTGTCGCATTCCCTCCTTCAGATGCATTGACAGGTCCTTTTCCTGGGAGTGTCACACTGAATGCGAGAAGTGTGGGTGTTACGATATTCACTGTGAAATTCCGTGTCGCACTCGTGGTAGTGTAGCCAGTCTGTCCCCAACACGTCACGTTCCAGTTGTGTGTTGTCTCTGAGAAGTTTGATATCGTTCTTGTTGTAGGTGTATTGTTCAGTGTCAGTACGTTAGATGCATTCACCACTCCATCCACAGTCAGGTTGCAGAGCATGCTTCCGTACTGGTTGCTTGTAGCTGTCCAGTTGAATGTGACTGTACTGTTGGGTGTTGAGTACGCATTTGTAGGTCCATTCAGATTTACAGTAGGATATGTTGGCGCAGGAGCATTGACGGTGAAACTTGTCGTCACTGTGCTGTTCCAGTTTCCGCTGGTGTCATTTGCAAATATCCTGACCTGGTACGCTCCGGGGATGCTTGGCGTGACAAATGATGTGTTGTACTTGGCTCCAATAGTAGGTGTCAGGGTGAAATTTGCTAGCGTCCCGTTAGGATATTGTATCTGTGCTATTACAGTACTTACCTGGATATTATCAGTCACATTTGCAGCAATCTCTACTGTTGCACCATACCCGTATTGGCTGCCGCCTATTGGCTTCAGGCCAAAGACCGACGGCGGTGTCGCGTCATACACTGTGAAGTATGATGTTTCAGTGTCGTTAACGTGGCCGAATAGATCATATGCATAGTAGGTTATATTGTATCGTCCTAATAGGTTGGGTGCTGTGAAATTATTGCTGTAGTTGATCCCTCCTGCAGGTTCGAGATAAAGTGTGTAGTTAGTGCCATTAGGATATGCTATATTGGCTTCGACATAATTGATGTATACATTATCTGTTGCGTTGGCCTTTACCTCTATCTTTCCTCCTGTGCCGACAGTCGAACCAGGAACAGGCAATATTGCTGTAAGGTTTGGTTTCACAGGATCGGTCACTAGGAACTGGTTCCTTGTTATCTCAGAATCATCGTCAGCATTGTACACTGTTACGGTCCAGTAATATACTCCAAGGGTTTTATTTGTCTGTACCCAGTCATCTGCAGTTCCTTGTCCTGTGACTGTTATGTCTGGGCTTGTCCTTGTGAAATTGAAACCATCATACCATGTCATGTAGACTGTTGTGTACCCATCAAGGTAGAACGCCCGTCCATACACTGGTGCATCTACTTCGTATATGTACTGCAGATTGGTCCTTCCTGAATCATTGTATAGTGCTACCCCTCTTGGTGTCTCGTTTATCTTTGCTGTGAAGAACAGGCTGGTATTGGTAGATGAGTTGACATAGAATGTGGTTATCTCGCTCACTCCCATCTGGGTGTCTTGAGGTACCAGCACCTTGACATAGAATGTTGCAGTCCCTCCGTATGGTGGCAGCACTATGTCTGCATTTCCATCACCATCATGATCAGTGAAGGGCGTCCTTAGGAAGTCTACATAAGATGTGTTCCATCCCTGTGTGCTTGTGCTATTGACCTCTATATACTCTGTCGTATTCCAGTTGTTTGTTATGTTGAACTCAAAATACTGCCTCGTGTCAGAATTGACTGTCCGGTTGTAGCTGAGTGGGGTGAATATTAGGCGTCCTTTGACCTGTGTCACTGCTTGTGAGACTACGTTATTGGTCGGCGTGACTGATGAGTTTATGCGTATAGTGGTATTGTCAAGCATCCCTGCTGTCGCTGAGCCGGGTATCGTGACCCTGATGATGATATCTTTTGACTGGCCTGAAAGGAAATATCCTGTGTCAGCCCTTCCATCACTGTCAGTGTCTGTGAGTTGTGTGCCGTTCGCGTAATATGCTGCAGTTGGCCAGCTGTTGTTTGAGCTGAGCGTCATTTCAAGGGTGTCTGCTATGTTCTGGTAATTGTAGACTGTGAAGTTGTAGGACATCAGCATGCCTTGTGCTCCTGAAGACTGCCTGAGTGATGGTGTTATCGCGATGTCGCTGACTATCGTAGTTGCGATGACAAAGCTTGACTGCTCGCTGTTGTTGAGTGATATATTAGCTATATCACGGAGGCCAAGAGCAGCTCCACTAGGCACATCCACTTTTATTATTAGAGTGGTGTATTGATTTCCTGCCAGTGTGATGTCAGGATATCCGCTACCGCTCGTGTCTGTGAGAGGAGTCTGACTCGAGTAGGGGTAATAGAATGTGATATTCCATCCTTGTGTCGATGTCTTGAGCAGGTCAAGAGTTGTTGGTGCATTTCCGCAGTTCCTGACATCATATGTGTAATATGTGGTTGTCCCGTTCTTTGTCGCTTTCTCCTGATCTCCTGGTGTGAATGTGAAGTATGAGCTTTCTGTTATGAGTACATCTCCTACATTGTCTTCGAGCTGTGATGGGAGGTTTGTTGCAGAGCCTCTTCCTGCTGCAGCCTTAAAGTTTATTGCTCCAGGTGATGAGAAGCTCATGTCACTCCATTTGACCCTAGTCTCGAGTTCAGTACCTAGCACAGAGCCTCCAAGCACATTTGACTCTAGAGATCTGGGATTGGCTATTGCGCCAGGCATATCATATCCATCACCTTGCATGAGATCTCCTGTGACTCCATTTACAGGGACATAATCATAGAGGTCTGCGTCGTACTGCCGGTTTGTCCCTGACCAGACGAACTTGACTACCTTGTCTGTGGATTTCATGTATCCATCAAGATTGTAATCAAGATAGACTATCATAGATACCTGCCTGCTGCCGCTGTATGTCCTGTGATAGTAGAAGTACAGGTATGTAGGATCATATGTGTATGTGAATACAGTCATATCCCGGTCACTCGTCTGGATGTCGTCAGGGTCGCCTGTCTGTTCTGTAAGGTCTGTCACGTAATTGTTCGGGTTTGCGAGTATCGCGTCCCAGTCGCTCATGTCTCCATCTATAGATATGCTCTTGAGGGTTGGCGCGAGGATATCTCCTGAACCTGTGGTTGATGCAGAGCAGGACGGGAACTGGGTATCCACTACAGATAATAGTGTCGAGCTGTTGCTCTTTCCTCCTCCTGTCTCGCTGAAGTATAATGTGTAGTTCCAGTCTCCTAGGAAGTATACGTTAGGACTCACTATCACTCGTGTGGATGGTCCTGACCATGGCTTGTTTATCTCGACAAGTGTCCCGTTCCTTGTCACGTTGTAGAATCCGCCGTTACCTGTGAGGTTCCAGTAGAGCTGTGTTGCATTGCCAAGCTCAGTGATTGTATTTCCTGGTGGTGTTGAGTTGATTGGTGCTGCTGTTGAGTTTATTGTCACATTTTCAGTCATCAGATCTATTGTGGCGCCTGCACCTGCTGCAGTGTCAAGGCTCACTATGTAATCTCCGATCCTTGCAGGAGAATATATTGCTGACCCACTGCAGGCCTGCACTGTCCAGTTGACAGGCATGTCAGTGTTCTGCGGATGTGCTGCAGGAACTGTCATCGTGCCTGATGTGCTGTTGTAGGTGCAGGGTGTTGCTGCAGCGCATGCTTGGGAGATATTTATCACGCGCATCACTGCTCCTGCATAGCATGTCGCGTTTATCTTCTTGCCATTGTTGGTTGCATTCAGCCCGACTACCCATGGGAGGGTCGGAGCACCACCATTCCCTATCCTGTACGTCGCGAGTATCTTTATGTTGCTTCCTTCTTTGACTGTTGTCATGTTTGCAGTGAATGCAGTGTCATCCAGGCTCCTCACTGCGTCATGTATGTAGTCGAACTCAAGATATGTGGGACTGGCCTCAGAATCTACAATCTTGAAGTCGAATTTGTTGGTATCTTGTGTTATGTTCCTGATCCTTATGTAATCCCATCCGCCAGTCTTGTCCAGAATTCCTGATACGCCAAGGATTGGAGCAGTGGTGCCTGCTTTGTATACTTCGATCCAGGTATTCTTACCTTTTGGATTCCTGTAATAGATATCTATTATGTTGCCATCAGTGAGATTCTGTTCAAAGGTCACCCTTACGTACTCATCTTCGTTTATGCTCTCAGACCATATACTATCCAATGATCTTACATCAGCATACATATTGGATATCAGGGCATAGTTAGCATCAAGATGTTCTGCATCGCTTATGTTGATCTCAGCAAACCCAGGATCATCAGGTGTGAGTGTAAACGTGTATTCTTCTCCGGGAATAATGTTTGTCTTGAACAGCTCCCATGTCCCATCGCAGCTCTGTGCATCGAAGTCCCATTCTTTACATTTGTACAACTGGGTCCCAGTAGCAAGCACTGTTACTGTTGCAGTCGTGAAGTTCACTGAGGTAGGATCGATAGCATATACTTCTGCATAACCTGAAAGGTCCCCTGTCTCTTCGACATCATCTACCCTGACAAACTCAGTGGTATTGCCAAACACAGTCATATCATCGAATTCTATCTTCTTGACCTTGAGTCCGGGTTCTGTGAAGTTTATCTTGACTTTATACTTGCCTTTGGCAAGATTTTCTTTCTTGACTTTATTCCCTGTACCTTTCTCCTCAAACTCAATAGATGATGCAAGCACCCTTCCTTTTGCATCCTTGACTTTCGTATCTACTGTGGTAGGAGTCTCTGCAATCCCTTGTGTCAGATCTTCAACAGCATACTTTATCTTGTTGACCTTGAGCAGTGTTCCTGTCTCTACCTCGAAACGTATTGTGTACTCTGTGCTGTTAATGCCTTTTGGCAGTGTGCAGGTCTGCACGCAGATATCTGAGAATTCTGCCTGAGGTGCTTCCTCAAAGTTGGCATCCAATGTCACAGTCTCGCTCTGCACTGAGTCGAAGTGCACGTCTCCTTCTTCAAGGCTCTGGTTCAGGTATATGACTTGCGCTGTGACCTCATTCTCTAGTGTGGTGCCGTACTGCTCATAGTATATGTAGAGTGAAGAGTCCCACGATGTCTCTGTGGGTGCAACGCCGGACAGGGCGCAACAGTCTGCTGCTCCATTGCATACTGTTGTCGCAATTCCTGTTGTTAAAGATGTTATCACCCATCTGGTGCAGAGTTTATCCTGATCCGCTTCCCAGTTGAATGATGTTTCATGGACAGTGAAGTCGACTGCATCTGCTCTTGTGTATGCAGTGCCGTCGTCATTCGCATCCCATCTTGTGCCTGATTGGTATGCGAGATCGATGTTGATCTGCTTTTCGCTGGCAGGTTCTTCTGGAATCTTTATTACTGGTTCTTGCTCTGTCTGATTTTCTTGTGTGATTTCTTCTACGGGGATTGCAGGCAGTCCCTCAGTGTCATTTCCGACACCAACAACCATTCCTGTTATTGTATTGCTTGATGCCGTATCGATCCTTGAACTGTCAATTATGAGATATTCTTTTTCTTCTGTCACAAGGTATGCTCTTACCAGTCCATCACCCAAAAGCTCGCCGTCCAGTTTCATGCTTCTCAGGTTGAACTCTGCAGGGTATTCTTCCATCTCCCACTGCATCTCTGAATCTGATGCGATTATCCAGGACACTGATTGCTCGTGTGATGTCAGGTTCTCTTCGCCTAATATCTGCAGTCCTATGATTGAAAGTTTACCGGTGAGCGCAAGCGTCGCGAATATGATCATGACTACTATCACTGCCAGTACAGATACCAAACGTACCTTCCTGTTCTTTTCAATATCTTCTTTGGTTATCATCATCTCATCTCGCTTGTCATCTCACCTGTCATCTCTGATACTGCCTGCTCTGGGCTCTTGAGTGTGTACACTCTCTTTCTGCTGTCGTCGGGGTTGAGCTGTATATTCATCCACCCGTTCTTTTTCAGGAATGATATCACGACGCTGGTGTTCTGCTCAAGAAGGAGGTCTGCTTGTGCGTGATCAAACTCATTCTGATTGAATCTAGTCCATAGAATCGCATACTTCTGCATTATCCACTTTGGTAGTGGTCTGGCCATTAGCGGGTTGTGAAGTACCTTTCATATAAAAGATTATCTATTTGCTAATTATTTTATTAATTTGCTAATTAGTTTAGCCATTTGATAATGTATTTGGGTGTGGGAAGAGTTTTCTGCGCGCGCGGATGCTTGCAAAGCACGTTCAAAGCGCATTTCGCATGACCTTTCAGATCATTTAAATACAATTAAGAACTTTTTTTATTATAATTAAGAATATTAATAATTAGTTTTATTAATAAAACAAATTCTTATCAAGAAGTTTATTCAGTTCTCCTTGCAAATCCTATCAAGTATTTTTAAAAGAACATAACATTTATATACCTTTAAATATTTAAGAAAAATAATTATTATAATTGTGGTTTGAATTGTGCTGGGTCTGTATTCATTGTCCAGCAATAAAAAGGGACGTACGTGTAACAAGTGGAATTTACACTAAAAGCGGTGACACGGGAAACTTGCTATTCACAGCACGAGCTAGATTCTGCTATCAAGTCAGTAAAGGCAAAGAAGAACATCCTGATCCTTGCTCCTGACAAGTTCGGCAAGTCATCATTCCTTCTGAAACTATCTGAGAAGATTGAAGAGACTAAGCAATATCTCCCTATATTATTATCTGCGCAAGGGTGCATAACTCTCCAGGCATATATCAGGAAGAATCTGACAAAGATGCTCAAGGTCGTACCTGAGCTGTTTGGTGCGGATCCTGAAGAGCTTTTTTCATTATCTCTCATCGATATCGATAAGAGGGTATCTGCACTCAATGCAGGTGATGCGGTCAAGCAGTCACTCAAGCTTCTCCTCATGTTTGAGCATGACTCTAAGATCGAGATTGAAGAGGTCGTGCGTACATTCTTCTCATTCCCTTCGCTGCTTGCAAAAGATGCAAAGAAGACTGCGGTCATCATGATAGATGATGCAGAACGGCTGTCAGATATCAAGTCAGATAAGACATCGCTTGCCATGATCTTTGATATGTTTGACACTATGGAAGATTCCGTATGGGTATTCACATCTTCACGCGCATTGCCGATCAAAGATATTGAAGAGCTCCGATTGAGCCCTTTATCTATAGATTCTGCCCGCCAGTTCTTCAAGGAGGGCAAGCTTGAGCTGGACGAAGCGACACTGAGCACCATACATAATATGACTGAAGGTGTCCCGTTCTATCTTAACTTCATGGCAAGATTGATTTCAGGTTCAGGCTCCGTTGATTCAGATGCAGTCAAGGCGATGCTTGATGATGTCCTTGGAAATGAACTGCACCTGTATTTTTCAGAGCGGATAAAGCTGCTCAGCCCAAAAGAGCTCCCTATCCTTTTCTGCATGGCAGAGCATGATGTCAATACCCCTTCACGGATATCAAAGATACTCAACTATTCACAGACCAACGTACGCCGCTTCCTCTCAATAATGGAAGAGAAAGGTTTTGTCACATTGAAGGACCGCGGAGTGTTCGAGATAAACGATCCTATATTCAGGAGATGGCTTGAGACGCAGGCTAAAAGGTAATCAAAAAAGATGGTGAAACTGGAAAAGAGGTTGAATATTGTATTGTTCTGCTTAGCTATGCTGCTTTTCTCATCTTCCGTCCACGCTGCAGGTCTTATCTTCGGCGGAGCGACAATACCATTGATTGATGGTGGATATACTATTCCTGAGAAGGCAGTACCGGGGGAAACACTACAGCTGTTTATGCATATTGCTGATCCTGGCGGAGTTGATTCGGTGGTGGCGAACTTCACTCATGAGAAAGGTGGAGACATTGTCGCCCTTGAATTATATAATGGCACATCCGATGATGGTTACTGGAAAGCAGAGTGGGTTGTGCATGACACTCTGGTGAAGGATTATTCTGTAGAAGTAATTGCAGACAATGGAGTGTTCCAATCATTTGAGACAGTCTGGTGGAGCGATCCCATATATCCTTTTAGGGCGCGTTATCCATCAGGATATACTTGTTCTTCCGGAACTTGGCGTCTTGGCATAAAGTTCTCAGTCACTGAGGCGGTGCAGGTAGAAAGTCTGTGCGGTTATTGGTCGAGCGGGGCGCATACAGTGTTCCTTCAGCAGGAAGGTAGCTATGGTTCTAATCTTAGGAGTGCAAGCGTGACGAGCAGCGGAAGCTGGAGTTGTACTGCAATAACTCCAATAACTCTTAATCCTGGAATTAATTATTTTGTGGCCCAGAATGCCGCAGGGGGTTCATACTGTTACACCAACCATCCTGCGGGAAGCAAGTATGGTGTGAATTTTGCTCAAGGAGGGGTATACCAGTCAGGGGCAGGCACTTACTTCACTTCAGCGCCAACTCCTGATTCTGCTATGGCCTATGGTATGGTAGATATAGGTCTCACCTGCACCACTCCTTCTGCAGGAATGACTATCAGCGCTGCAGGGATAACCCGTCTCTGCGGAGGAAATTACAATCTTAATGATGCTACTGGTGTGATCCGGATTGGCAATAATAATGTCAATATAATGTGTGGTGAGACGATCCTTACTGGTTCGGGCATAGTGAGTGGAAGGGCATTCTACAATCCAGGTTATGATGGGGTCACCATTGAGGGATGCACTACTTATGAATATCTGACAGCATTCTATATGGGGCCCACAGTGACTGATGCAGTATTCAGGGACAATACGATATATAGGCCCAGTAATGGTTTCTACTCTACCAATGACAATCACGCAAGGATAACTATTGAAAATAATGAGATATACACTGCCAATTACGGCTTCAGGGTGTACGTGGGTGGTGGTGACCTTGTGATACAGGACAATAGATTTTCCGCTACAGAATGCAATTACATCTACTACGGAGATAACCACAGGGTACTTAATAATAATTTCACGGATCTCAATGGCTCGTGCGGCGTACTATACATGATTGGGTACAGTGGTACTAATTATAATACAGGTTCTGTGATAGAAAATAACAGGTTTTCAGGAGCCCCGGGCAATGTATTGTTTTACCTCTATTATTACCTGGAGGATCTGGTGATATCTAATAATACGATTGATGTCTCGACCTCTTCTACTCTGTACATGTCGGGAAACTCTTATGCATATCCTAATAGGAATATACTGGTAACCTATAACAATTTCATCGATGCAGGATATAGAGGGATAAATTTTGAAAACTATGTCAACTCGTCAACAATATCGTATAATAATATAAGCGGACCTTTGTACTATGATGTCCGGATAGGTAGTACATCAGGAGGTAATGTGATATACGGTAACCGTTTCCTCAGCGCAGGCACCAACCTCGCAGAAGCGAGCAATTATAACAATCATTTCAATAGGACTGTCGGAGGGGTTGCGCAGGGCAATTACTGGGCTGATGTGATCCCGAGCAAGCTCAACATACAGGATGCCAACCTGGACCTATTCGGGGATTCAGGCAGTCAGTATCCATATAGGTACTCTAAAGGAGGGGATGTCAACAGTTACGTGATAGATTACGGTCCTATACTTGTTGATTCAGATGGCGATGGCACGCCTGACAATGTTGATTGTGGGCCTAATGACCCTAACATTCGTGCACCAAGGGCTAACCTTACGATAACCAGCAACACGATATTCTGTCCAGGGACGTATAGCCTGAATGATAGTAGTGGCGGGTCTGGGTTGATCAGATTCGGCGCGTCAGGGATAACTCTTACCTGCAATGGTACTGTGATTATAGGGAATGGGTCTGGTTTGGGTATAAATGATTATGGCTATGATAACGTCATCATCCAGGGTTGTGATGTGCGGAACTATCAGTACGATCTGTTCTTTGGGAATGTGGTGACTGGTTCGACCGTCTTTAATAACACGTTAAGGGATGCCGTCTATGGCATTTATTTTGGGGCATTAGGAACTACCGGCAATATTGTACGTAATAATACATTTACTGGTAACGATTATGGTGTGTACTTCGCATCCGGAGTCATAGGCAATGAGGTATATCATAATGAGTTCTTGAGCTCTAACACTGATCATGCATACGCGGTCAGTTCAGGTAATGCATTCTATGAGGTCATCGGATTCAACCAGGGGAATTATTGGATAGACATCCCTCTCAGTAATCTCAACATAACTGATTCTGACAGCAATGGTTGGGGCGACGGAGGTTCTGCTTATCCATACAGCGCAGCTAAGGGTGGTAATGTCGGTCCGAATGTTGCGGATTACGGTCCCATGATGCGTGATTATGATTCTGATGGCTCTCCGGATAGCGTGGACTGTGTCGATACTGATTCCAGCATATTGGCTCCTGCGGATGATGTAGTGATCAGCTATGATACTACTCTCTGCCCTGGCACATACTATGTGACTGATGTTGGTGCTGACGGAGTGTTGAAAGTTGTCAATGCAGATGTGCAGATACTCTGCAATAACACGATATTGATAGGGGATTATTCAGGTATAGGTATTGCTTCTTCATCCCTTTCAGCAAGCATTGTAGGATGTGATATACGGAATTATTCAAAAGCGATCAGTCAACAACAGGCGTATTGGAACATCACTTTTGACAATGGGATATCAGCTATTGACATAAGTCAGGAGGGGGCATTGTTATTGATTGACTCGTACTACGGAGATGATATGAAGCTGAATGAGTTCGGGGAGACTATCTGGATACATGATAGTTACTTCTATACAGATATTGCAGCAGACTCTGCAGAAGATGTTTTTGTGCTGCAGGAAGGTGGAGAAGGTGATGCTGAGTTAAGGAAATTGGATGGCAGTACTGGTGATGAGATCTGGACTGTAGGACTATATTCATCCGGGACTGTTGTGGCACATGCCCTTGACGTCAACAGTGTGGGTGATGTATTTGTTGTAGGTATGGTCGGTTGGGATAATTGGACAATCTTCAAGATTGATGGGTCTACTGGTGATGAGATATGGCAATCCGTGACTACTCTTAGTAATAGTGAATTGAACGCGGTTGCGGTCACTCTTGATGATGATGTTTTTGTAGGCGGGTTCCGCGTCGAAAACGATTGCTGGATTGCAAAATATGATGGAGACACAGGGGATGAGCTGTGGAACACGAGTGATATCGGTTGCGGAGGAGGATATGATCAGGTCACTGATGTGGCAGTGGATACATCAAATGATCTGATTGCTGTGATTGTTGATTATAGTTCATATGGTTCATATTCTAACTGGCAGATCTGGAAAGGAGATTCTGATGGGAATGAGCAGTGGGTCGATCAGATCCCTTTTGACAATAGTATTGGTGATAATTATATCTGGGCTGTCGCGACAGACTCAGCAGATAACGTGATTGTCGCAGGAGATAATAATGGCAATTGGACAGTAATTAAACTCAATCCTGCAGGGACTCCTCTGTGGAACAGGACTGGCGAGGGATATGGATCTGATGTGGCGGTCGATGCTGACGATAATATATTTGTGGTAGGAGAAGATTATGATTATTATGGTTTCGTTCTAGGATTCACTCCTGACGGAGACCTGCTCGGCGGCGGAAGCATTGATATCACCAGCTCTTCAATCAGCTCAGATATCGGGATGGAGCTTATAGGTGTTTCATCAGGCACGATATTCAACATGACGTTTAATGGAAATTCAGTCTATGGATTGTACTTCAATGATACTGATGATTTCACTGTGATGAACTCTACATTTGCAAACTATGATTATGGCGTGTATCTTGATAGTGCTTCTACGGGCAATACATTCTATCATAATAATTTCACAAATTCAGCGATAGCTCATGCATATGCTGAAGCGGCAGGCAACTATTTTAATTTCACGATAGGAGGAGTTCCAGTAGGTAATTTCTGGGATGATGTCGCCCCAAGTATGTTGGAGATATATGATACAAACATTGATGGTTTCGGAGATCTGGGGCCGGACTATCCCTACAGCGCGGCAAATGGTGGGCAGGTAAGCAGCAATGTCGCGGATTATGGTCCTATGCTTACAGACTCTGACAGCGATACTGTTCCTGATTATCTTGACTGCGCGCCTTATGACTCGAGCATATTCCCTCCTTACGATGGACTTAAATTAACAAGCCCGGGAACGTACACTCTGTGTAATGGTACGTATTACTTGAGTGATGCAGGGAATGATGGTATCATTAGGGTAGTGTCTGATGCTGTGACCATAAAAGGTAATAACACGTTTATAGTCGGCACCAATTCAGGATACGCAATCAGGTCATACGAAAAATATGCTGGCCTCACCATACAGGGATGCACGTTATCCAACTTCTCATATGGTATCTATCTGTATAATACATCTGCAGGAGCGTATTCAGTATTCTGGGATGGCCTGACTATAAAGGATAACAACATATCTAACATGACTAGTGCTGGTATCTATGTGTCATATGGCATGAAAGATGCGCTGGTGTACAATAATATTGTGGAGGAGACAGGGACATTTGGCATTAGACTAGTGAACATGGCAAATTACTTCTCTGATAATAATAATGTGACGGATAACGACGTGCGTACGGGATCTGACTCAGGGATATATACTGATTGGGCAGGTGTATTGATAAAGGATAATGATGTGACTGGTGGAGGTTATGGCATTCAATGCAGGCATTGCATAAGGAGCAACATAAGCTACAATCGCGTAATCAATTCAGCACAGAAGGGCATCTTGATGTACTATGGGAATACGAGCGATCTGGATGTGACTCAGAGCGTAATCTCGTACAATAATGTATCTCATGGTGCGCATGGAGGTATAGGTATAAGGAACATACGTAACCTGACTGTTGCTTATAACTGGATATTGCACACAGATGGTACGGGACAGCATGATGCAGGTATCTGGGACTATTCCGAATCAACTGATAGGAACAGGTACATAACCATACGGAATAATTACATCTTCAATTGTTCTAATCATGCAATCCTTCATACCAACTTTGGGCATGGGTATATCACTGTCGCAAATAATACGATCGATGGGGGCTGGTCAGGATCCGCTCCACGTACTGCCAATGGGATAATGTTCCAGGCGTCAGGCCTGAATTACAGCACATTTGAATGGAATAACATAACAAACATGAATGGTGTGGGGATATATCTTAACTATGATGCGAGTGGTAACATATTCAGGTACAATTATATCTATGTGAACAGGAGCTCTGCCACCTCAGTATATGTTTATAGTGATATAGACATAAAGAATAACACATTCTATAATAATACGTTTAAGGGGGGTAGTGGTGGGGTGCAGTTCGGGACCAATTCCAACAATAATCTGGTATACTGGAATAATTTCTTGAACAATACCTGGCATGCGAGTTCTCCTGCCCTGACCAACCAGTTCAACACGACGGTTGGAGGAGTGCCGCAGGGAAATTTCTGGGATGACATAAACTCCAGCAGCCTGAAGATATTTGACAGCAATCTTGACGGTTTCGGTGATTCTGGTGCAGAGTATCCGTACAACAGCACGAACAGAGGTGACGTGCAGAATAAAGTCAATGACTGGGGCCCGATCATGATAGACTCTGATGTCGATGGAGATCCTGACTGGAGGGATTGTGCACCGTTTGATTCGAGCATTCTATCTCCTTATGATGATTTGAATATAACTCAAGATACGACATTGTGTTCTGGAACATATTATGTCAACGACACTTCAGGAGATGGGCTGATAGTTTTTGCGAATGACGATTTGTCTTTGACTTGTAATGGTACAGTCATGGTCGGATACGGAAACACTGCGATAAAGATTGCAGATCATGACGGGATAACTGTTTCAGATTGTACCATGGATTATTATGGGTCTTCTCTGGGCAAGGCAGCATTATATGTCCTGAACAGCAATGATGCAGTCATAGAGAATGTATCTTTCTCACATTCGAGAGGGTATAGTATGGCCTTTAATCACGTTTCTAACTATGATAATAACATCAGTGTTGATGGTATGACCGTAATCAATGGGACGACTGCTGCACTTGCAGTATTTGAAGTAAGCAATTCATCATTCAAGAACATGTATCTTAATGTTGACCGTGGAAGTGGTAGTGATGCGATTTATGATGACGTCACATATAATGTGAGCTTCGAGAACATCACTATTGATGGTAATATCGCGACAGGATTATTTATCTTCTCCGAATCAAATCTGAGTACATATGATGACATAGATGTTGACATGAGTCAGGCAAGCCCTAGTAATGCTGGAACGTACATAGAAGGAAAAAACACAACAATAAGAAATTCAGTATTCAGGAACACTGCAGGTGGTTGGGGAATCTATTTTTCTGGCGGTGGCAGTTATGGTTTGATAGAGAACGTAAATCTATTAAATAATGAATGGGGTATGCAGATAGATTCTGGAGATTATCATACAATTCGGAACAGTACATTTTTCAATAACACCCAGGGTGTACTGATAGATTCTGGCGAGATAGGAAACATATTCTACTACAATAATTTCAGCAATTCAACAACATATCATGCTAGAGCAGATGGTTCAGGCAACCACTTCAACACGACCAACGGCAGTGCCTGCGGTAATGAGTGTGCAAGAGGGAACTACTGGGATGATATCCTCAGTCTTGATATTATAGATTTTAATCGTGATGGTTATGGGGAGGCAGGTGCACACTATCCTTATAACTCTACAAATGGGGGGAAAGTCACAGGATCCGTCAATGATTTTGGACCTTTGACCACTAAAACTTGTTATGATACAGATGGTGATGGCGCGTATAATTCCAGCAGTGCTGCAGGGTGTCCTGGTTATAGGGATTGTGATGATACTGATGAGTACCTTGTTCCTCCGTATGATGGTCTGAATTTCACAAGCTCAGGAAGTTATACGTTGTGCAGCGGCACATATTATCTGAATGATACGGGGAATGATGGTCTGATGAAGATCGATTCTGATGATGTCGAGATAACCTGTAATGGTACTGTGATCAGGAATGACATCGGTGCTACCGAGATAGGGACAGCATTCAACAATGCTGGCGGGGATGACGCCATTGTCAGAGGGTGTACTGTTGTGGATTATGATTTCGGGTATTATGCAGAAGCATCATCTAATCATTCGACCATCTTCAACAACTCTTTCCTGAGCTGTCAGAATGCAGGGGTTGAATCAATTTATTCTGGAAATGATGGCTGGAATGTATCTGATAACAGGTTCATGTCAGAGGATGAGAGTCCGGTAAATCAGTATGGTGTGGTGGTTAACTATGGTGATGGATGGGCAATCCAAAGGAATGTGTTTGATAATATGTATAATTCGATATCATTCAGGTACGGGGATGATGTGTTGATTGAGAATAATCTGTTGAATGAGAGCAGACTAGGCGCGATCGTCATTACCGGAACCACTGGTGATTTTGTGTATGGTGCGATTATTGCAAACAATACCTTCAATAAGTCTATTCTGAGCGGAGGGACTGCCGAACTGTATATTGGTTCGTATTCTGAGGCAGGTCTTATAGCTGATAATACATTCTATGTTCTAGGAGGGTTTAGTACTGCAGTGATACGTCTCGACGGGACAAGTGGAGGTGAAGTGACTGATTGGGTAATAGAGAACAATGATCTGCTTGACATAAGGAATTATGGGATATATCTGCAGGATTATACTATCGGGACTATCGTACGTGGTAATAACATTACTGGTGCTGACATGTATGGTGTGTATCTTGGAGCTACAGTGATTGATGATAATTTATTCTATAACAATTCATTCTATAATTCAGGGACTGATCATGCTTATGACGCAAGCGGCGCCAACCATTTCAATACTACAATAGGAGGAGTCGCAGTCGGCAACTTCTGGGATGATATAAACAATAATATAGAGATATTTGACAATAATCTTGATGGGTACGGTGATTCAGGTCCTGAGTATCCTTATAATTCCACGAACGGCGGCAATGTATACAAGGTTAATGATTACGGTCCTATACTCATAGATTCAGACATTGACGGCGATCCTGACTGGAGGGATTGCAATGATGCAGATGCAGGCGTCCTTGCCCCTAGAGACGGATTGAACATAACTTCAGACAAGATGCTCTGCAGCGGTACGTATTACATCAATGATTCTGGAGTACAGGGTGTGATCATATTCGGCTCAGCAGGCAGGGAGCTTACCTGCGATGCTACTGTGATGATAGGTAATGGAAGCGGTTATGCTGTCGCGGACAGTTATTCGACGACATCAGTCGATGGATGTGACTTCCGCAATTACGGTTCTGCGGTCTTAATATCTGGTTCTGCTTCAGGTGTGGTCATAGCAAACAATACATTGAGAGACTCAGCAAGAGGTGTTGAACTGTCAGGAAGCCCCACAGGCAATATTATTCAGAACAACACAATCACAGCGGATTCATATGGTGTATATCTTGGTTCAGGTGTGTCTGGCAATTATGTATACTATAATACATTCTCAAGCATGTCGCTGGCAAATGCATACGCAGCATCATCAGGCAATCATTTCAACACAACCAACGGCAGTGATTGCGGTCCTCAATGTGCAAGAGGTAACTTCTGGGATGACGTACTTAATCTACAGATATCTGACCTTGATGAGGATGGATATGGAGATGCAGGCACTGAATATCCATATAATGCCACGAATGGTGCCAATGTCTCAGGATTTGTGACTGATTGGGGTCCTGCGACGACAAAAGCAGGAGGATATTGGGATAGCATAATATACCCTGAAGGTGTCTTTGAGCCTTACAATGCAGGATTGGTCAGCAAGAATCATCAGTTCACTCTGAATTTCACATTTGTGGATCTATCGGCTGCTGCAGGCAATACTCTTGAATGCGCAATCAACATGATGAATGGTTCTGTAAAGACAATCAATAAGATTACTTCAGGAGGAGTCAATTTCGACGATTCATTGACTTACACATTGACTGCTGCTGACGCAAATGCGATACAGAAAAAGACAGTTGGTGCAAATAAGCCTATCATCCCCTGGGAAGTCATAAACTGCAGCTTGAAATCAAGCGGCAATGTGTTGTACTGGAACGATTCATCTTACGGCAGCCCTCTTGAGAAGAAGATATACGTACACAATAACACCTGGACAGGGTTTGTAGCAGGCGGCGATGTATCTGCAGCATATCTCTGCTGGCTCTTCAGCAAGAACATATGGTTCAACAACACCAAGGCATGTGACTTTGATGGTGATTATCAGTATGCAATCTATCTATCTACTGGAAATGCCATTGAAGGTAACTGTCATGATGGAATAAACAATGACAATTTCGGACCTACGGATTGTGACACAGGGATATGCAGAGGCATATTCTATTCATGCGGTAACCCATCGAAAGGAAAGTCTTATGATGATTTACACCCGAATATTCCTGCAGTACTACCTTATCTGAATCCGTTCAATCCGGAAGTGCCGCCTTTCATGCCGTTCATATGGCTTGCAGCGGCGATCATGTTTGCGCTCCTTGCAGTGTTCGTCTCTAGATTCGCAGAACTCTCAGACTTGCGGTACGTATCGACAGTCGTTCCGATCATACTGTTCATATGTTTCATCATAAATGCAGTCACTATCTTGACAGTCTCAGTTGCAGTATCTGCACCAAGCATTGAGGCAGCATATAATGGAGCTCCGCCAGGAAGCTGCGTTGGGAACATATGTAGCGGGACAGTGAGCACGATAGGCGGAAACCCGATAACATATTATTATACTTTGCATAATCGTCCAGGAAGCAAGTTCAAGATAAGATGGAATGATGATAATGTAAATGATCCACTATTGCGGTCTCTGATATACACTGCCAAGAACTTATCAAATACTATCTCGAGCAACGGAACATACGATGACAGCGGAGGCAGGCCAGGGATATCAAGAGGGTCTGTCATGCCGCCGTTCTTTGATACTCCTGAGCATCCTAATGGGCTCTTCAGGAATTACATTGTCCAGGATTCTGATGGTCATGCAGGTGTCGTTGACGGAGTGATGTGGGCGATATTTAATTCTAGTGTGGACACTACAGATTCTGTCTACTTCCAGCTTGCTGTCTCACATTATGGTGCGGCTGATGATATCAACCCGCAGACAGAACTCTATTTCGATTTAAGTGCACCGACCAATGATGATGAGAGCTATGTGAATAGCACTATTGGCCTTGCGAACCCATGCGCAGACAGGGTTGACAATGATCTTGATTTCAACATGGACTGTCTTGATGACCAGTGTAATGGTGAGATAGGTAATGTGGGCTTAGGTGCGATATGCCAATATTCTGGTGAGACTGTCTGCAATGATCGGTTCGATAATGATTTTGACAGGGACTCTGGTGTTTTATATGATACGGATGTCAATACAGGAATGGACTGTAGGGATTCAGGATGTGATGGTCTGCAAGGACACCCATCTGACGGGTCATTGGTCTGTAGGTATCTGGATGAGCACGCAGGATATCCATATAGCTGTCGTGATGGTTTCAATAATGATGCTGATTACGGCAATAATTCAGGGACTGCCAGCCTGGTCAATGGTGTTGCAGCATATGATACTGCGAGCTACACTTATTTCGACTGCTATGATACCCAGTGTTGGGGTCAGGGAGGGACCAGCACGGACCTGATCAACAACCCTTGTCCTGCATTCGAGAATAATGATGGTGCCTGGTGTCTTGATGGGTTAGATAATGATCTTGATGATGGGAATAATACGAGAGATCTCAGCAATTCTACAGGAGTTGACTGTAGAGATTATGATTGTGGTTTCATGCCTTACGCAGGAGGTCCTTACCAGAATGATACGATGAACTTCACTTGTGCTATAAATGAGTACAGCGGAACAGAGGAAGGGACTGCAAGTTATGATCCGAACGCATCTCTCTGCTTTGATAATCTTGATAATGATCTTGATAATCCTGATGGGTTCTACAATAACCCTGGAGAGCTTATCGATTGCGGGGATCCTGATTGTACAGGGATAACCGATCCTGATGATGCTTCCAGGACCTGTTATGTGCAGGAGTTCAACATAACACTCGGTATCCAGGCATGCAATGATGCTTTTGATAATGATGGTGATGATTGGATGGGCTGGCCTGGTGGGACGGACTGTAGAGATTCCAACTGCCATCAGCAGTTCGGTAATTGCGGCCCTTGCGCATCAGTTGAGAATATCACTTATGACTCTTGCGCAGATGGTATGGATAATGATATTGATACTCCTACAGGAGCAGATGTGGCTGATTGTAAAGATTATTCTGATTGTGTGGGTGAGATAGGCAATCTGACTGGTGGGCAAGTATGCTCTGCAGCAAGTGGTGAAACTGGAGCATTATGTGGTGATGGTTTTGATAATGATGCTGACAATCTTGTAGATTGTAAGGATACGAACTGCTATGGTAGCATAGGACCTGATGGTCAGGTCTGTGCAGCATCTGAGGCGGGAAGATGCAATGACAATCTTGATAATGATGCTGATGGACAGATAGATTGCTTCGATACGGACTGTTATGGTGATTCAGCATGTGCGTTATCTATAATTAAAGCACCAGTTTACAATCAAGTTCCTGATTATGATAGTCTGCCTCCTGCAGGTTCATCTATAGGTGCCACATCGACAATAAAAGGATTCCATCTCGAACACTTCTATATTGGAAATAATCATACAATGTCATTCATCGGGACTGATTCATATCAGACAGTATCGATCTTCATAGGGTCTGACACAGACTATTATGCGTATGACTTCGATCAATGCACTATAATAGGTCCGAATACCACAACGTTCGGCAATCTATCATCTGGTGATTATGGAGTCATAGCTAAGAACACCACTTATGATATAGGAAGATTCAATGTCACTATGACTTGCAATCCTGGAGCGATACCTCTTGCAGCTGACACATTCAATGTTCTGGTCTCGGCGAGGAAATCGAGCGGCGCAGAAGATAAAGGTAATGAGGATTGGACAACACAGCTTCATGAGAATACAGAACCTGATGTAAGTTACATTGCTATAGAGCCTCTGAACGCAACGGGTTACGTGAATGTTGAACGAGGAAGACCTATAGGTTTCGTCGCTAACGCATCAGACCCTGGAGCAGGAGTTTATACTTCAGGAATATACAGATGTATGTTCAATATAGGTGGTGCGGGCTACATATCTGACGATTGGGATAATAATTACCGGTGCAGGTATTCATATTCTACAACAAGTGACACGACCTCAAGCATAACCGTCTCAGCATACGCGATAGATGGCTCTGATAATGATGACTCTTCAAGTCCATACACGTCACCATCTTTCAACATAAATGTCCAGCCGATACTTGACAGAGAAATGGTCATAAACAAGACCAAGCCGTTCTTCAATTCAGGAGAGCAGGTAAGGATGAATGTCAGTTTCGTGACTGCTGACAATGGCAATTTCCCTGCGGCGACATGCTCAGTCACAGTACTCAACTCTGCAGGAGGAGTTGCAGCGGCAAGCACTATTGCAGCGACAAAACCTACTTCAAATACTGTAGAATGTGATGGTGCAATCACTGTACCTACAGGAGATGATATGTACAGGGTATACGTGACAGTCACCGACGAAGATGGAGATTCTGTTTCATCAAATCAGAAAGTCTTATACGTCTGCGACAGCTTATCAAGCTCTGGCTCTGGCTGGACCTGCGCAAAAGCAGACTTTGATCAGGATGGTGCTACAGAAGGCATATTCTCTGACCTTTACGTGATACCTGTCGCGTGTGATAACTGCCTCAATCTCTACAACCCTGAACAGGTCGACAGGGATGGTGATGGTTGGGGAGATATCTGCGAGCAGAGTCCTGAGGGAAGCATGATCATATATGGTCCTAATGGCACTACGTTTACAGGGACAAGGAATGTATTCATCAACCTGACATTCAGGGATACATTATATCTTGACAATTGCAGATATGCTAATGATGATCCTGCTAACCTGAACGATTCTATGTGGGAGAACTGCACAATGGTCCATGCATGGATCCTGAGCGAAGGCGAAGGGAACAAGACAGTCTATGCTGAGATACGCAACCTGTTCGGCGGGACTATTGTGGTCAATGATTCCATAGTGTATCGTTTCATCCAGGACTATGTCCCTCCGAGCGCACCAGTGGTATATGATGGAGATACTGGCTATGATATCGACTGGTGGAATGATAACACCACCCTGAGTGCTTACTGGTGGAACGCGACAAGTGCGATATCTGCGCTTTATTACAAGTACAGGATATTTGAGGATGGTCTGTGCTATCTGGGAGATTGCGATTGGACTTATGTAGATAGAGATGTATCCGTAACTGTGGAAGGTCTCTCGCTCAGCGAAGGTGCAAACTATTCATTCGAGGTGATGTCTTACACAAGCTCAGGATTCAATGCATCCACGACATCCAATGGTACAATAATAGATGTGACTGACCCATCAGAGGTCATCATCAACAGCACGACGCATCCAAATCAGAATTTCACTTATGGTAATGACACTGTATTCTTCAACTTCACTGCGACAGATCCTATGAGTAATGGTGTAGCATCAGGTATTGCAGGTTATTCATTCCTCTTGGACAGATATCCAGGGACTGCTCCTGATGATGTCATTGAACCAAGACCATGGGTGAATCTGAAAGCTGCAGTGAATGATGGCACAGCACAGCTATTGAGAGCAGATAATGAGACATCTTCCCCTAATACTTATGCAGTATTCAGTCAGATAAAGGAGAATTTTACAGAGAATGAATCGCTTCTGGTCAAGGTAGCTCTTGCAGAGATAGGGTCTGATTATGATGACCTGATGGGCATCAAGGTATATCTCGTGAAGACAGGTAATGGTGCTGCCATAAGCACCTTTGACAGTGAGATTGGTGCAATAAGCAACATAATCAATGTGAGCAGGGACGTAACATATTCAGATTTCATGCGCTCTGCAGTCAGATACGAATTTGAGCTTACAGTCAACGAGACGGTCTCTGACAGCTCGAGTGACGTATACATAGTGGTCGCAGGTGTCGCTTCTGACGATGACAACAGGAATAATCTCTCTATCGCAGCATCAGTATCACAGATAGATGATTCGACAAGGAATTTCATCTGTGTATCTGGAGGTTCCTGCAGTGAGAACACTACAGGTATCGATTACGCAATAGAGGTCAGCAGGCAGGATGCGGTGGATATCTGGGAGATGAGATATTTCAACATAGGTGAAGGGACGTTCTATTTCCATGCTAAGGCAAAGGATGTCGCAGGAAATTGGGGTGACCCGGCACATTATAAGATAATCATAGATACCGAGGGAGTATATGTATCGATAGTATCGCCATTCACAGGTCAGATATTCACTGTCGATGAGATAGAGGTCAAGGTTGAAGTGAGCGATCAGGCATATGTGAATGTGACTGCAATCTATCCTGACGGCAGCAATGATACTGTTGCTACTGTGTTAGTGAATGATACAAATACGTTCAATGTTACGCTGGAACCAGGCATGAATGAGATATACGCGACAGCAAGGCAGTATGGATCAGACATACTCACGCGATCATCAAGCGTCTTTGTCAGGAGAGGGACAGAGATGCCCGTAGGTAATGGCACATTGAGGATAAGATATGCAGGACTGGACTGTTCACAATATGCCCATATGTGTACTCTTGGTGAAGCAGGGCATATCATAGGCATAGCGTCAGAGAATGATACTCTTTTGATGGGAAGTGATGAGATGACTACAAGCACAGGGCATTACGCCCTCAAGATATTTGCTGCAGACCCTAGGATGGATTTTGGATCGATCGAGGATGATCTTGCTGATGATGACTTCCTTGACAGGGAGAATCCTCTGTTCAGTTATAAGCAGGGCATACCATATTACATAGTGCGGACTGAGATGCGTCCTCCTTATGTCTATCTTAGCGGCGACCGTAAGGTCGGGGAGGGATATTACATTCTTGTATTCAGGAATGTAGGTTATACTGCTGATGGCAGGGCTAACATAAGCGTGAGTATAAGTTAAAGAAGGTGTTATGAAGTGGAAAAAGAAACGAGCGGCATGATTTTGATGAAGGTGAGCGAAGTATTCGTGCTCTTATCTGTGATTATCCTGCTTGCAGGAGCAGTATCTGCAGATATCCCTTCAGGGTCTATTGAGATAAGAGGTCTCAATGGCACTGTGCTTACAGGGTCGCGTAATGTGTTCCTTAACATATCATATAGCTCATCTGATGGTATTGATATATGTCGCTTCGCAAATGATGACTATTTAGATCTTGCATCTATGTCATGGGAGGAATGTACTACTGTAAAGGCTTGGCTATTGAGTGGAGATGAAGGCAACAAGACGGTCTACTTCGAGGTACGCGACATCAATGGGCACGCAGCGATATTCAATGATTCCATAATGTTCAGGTTCATCCAGGATTTCACACCTCCTACTGCTCCGATAGTCTATGATGGAAGTTCAGGGGAAGATATCGATTGGTGGAACAGCAATACTTCGCTCGGAGCGTTCTGGTTTGGATCGACAGAAGACATATCGACGATATTCTATAGGTACAGGATACTTGAAGGCGCAGCTTGTTATGCTGGGGACTGTAATTTTACGAGCACAGGGACAAGCACATCAGTGGATGTTGATTTGCTCTCGCTGATAGAAGGAGGAAATTATTCTTTTGAGGTCATCGCGTATAATCATGATGGGCTGAATTCATCGTCAGGTCTTTCTGATGATGTTACGATTGATATGACGAGGCCAGGCCTGCCAGAGGTGGATAGTTCTACACATCCTGATCAGATCACTCCTTACGATAGTGCGATAGCTATATTCAATTGGACTTCATCGGATCCATTGGGCAATGGTGTTGCATCCGGAGTGTATTCATATTCGTACCTTCTTGACAAGCACCTTGGTACTGCTCCTGATAATGTCGCAGAAGGGAGATATTGGGATACTCTTGCATACATGCGTCGTGGCAGCTATAACCAGACTCTCAAGGTGAATGGTACCGGGATGGCGTATGCAGTATTCAGCCAGGTCAATTCTAATTTCAGCGTGAATGATTCTTTACATGTGAGTGTAGCATTGGCAGAGCAGATATCTGACTATTCGGATCTCATGGGCGTCAAGGTCTATCTGACCAAGGTCGCTCAGGATTTGGATATAGGTTCATTTGATATGGAATCAGGAGCAGTTACAGAGGTATATAATGAGAGCTGGGATGTCAGATACGCAGACTCTTTGACATCTGCAAAAGCGTATCAGTTCAGTCTCACATTGAATGATACTGTCGATGATAATACTGAAGATGTCTATGTGGTCGTATCAGGCATACTATCTGATGATGATAATCGTAATCCATTGGCGATAGCAGGGACGGCTACAGGAGAGCTTATCGACAATTCGACAAAGAACTTCATCTGTCCTGAGACTGGTATCTGCATACAGAACACCAGCACTCTTGATTATGCTATTGAGGTCAAGCGCCAGGATTCTGGTTCCGATTGGTCTGTCAGGTATGATTATCTTGGCGATGACACTTATTATTTCCATGTCAAGGCACAGGATCTTGCAGGGAATTGGGGCGACACAGCGCATTATAGGATACTTGTTGCTGCAGGAGGCGTAGGGTCTCTTATCTATTCTCCTGTGAATGGAGAGGTCATAACTGGTGAAGGTCCTGACGTGAACACTACGGTGAGAGTGGTGGTGAGCGGCAACACGACTGCTTATGTTGTGGTCATACACCCGCTGGGTGATAATTACACATCTCCTTCACATGTCATGAACCTGAGCCATGATTTTGAGGATGTCCAGCTTAAGCTAGGTCTCAATGAGATATATGCCGTGACGAACACCACATCAGGTGCTGTCGCACATTCGTCCAGCGTATTTGTGATAGCATCTTCTGAGCCTGAGGCGGCCACGAACAAGACTCTCCGGGTACGCTACAACGGATGTGCTGCGACCCCTCTGCCTTATGTCTGCTACCTGACTGAAGGGGATGCATATGTTGGTATCGCGACAGAGACAGAAGGTGCGCTCAGCGGGTCGGATGTCCAGCAGGACACATCTGTCCGGACGATCAAGATATTCATGTCACGGCAGTTTGACCTTGCGGATGTATCTGCACGGCTTGCTACAGATGATTTCCTTGACAGGGTGAACCCTGCTTTCGGTTACAAATATGGTGCAGATGTCTACAGCATAAGCAATGAGCTGAGGTACAAAGATATTTTCCTTGGAGGAAATTTTATTGTCTCGCCAGGGACTTACCAGCTATACATCATGAAGAGCGGGACCACAAGTTCAGGCATGTCTAACATAACGATTGCGATATCGGATTGAGTATGAAATATGGATTGACTATTATAATATAAGATAAAAACGGTGAATATGATGGAAACAAAAAATATGGAACGAAAAGAGGAGAGCCAGAGTATGCCTGGCCTGCGAAAGTTCATTTCGCCCAAAGCGGCGCACAGATTCGCTAATCTGACGTCATTCCTGGCACGTTTCATCATAATATTCATGTTCCTCATAGCGACAGCTCTCGCCCAGGTGCAGTCCCACAGGTTGTCAGAGATAAGGATAATAGATCAGGATCTTAATCTGAATGTCTATAGCCTGAACGCAACAATGATCAACGCAACTGATGATATATGCATCACTGGAGGTGTCTGTCTGAGCAATGCATTTGGGACGTTCTATGATAAGACTACCTCGCCAATAACTGCAAATTTCGGACTTTACGCTCCAAGTGGAGAGACTGGTTACGATGCAGGGACTGCGATATGTAATAGTAATTTTACTGGGACCCATATGTGTAGCTTCACTGAGATCGTTTATACCATATCTACAAGAAATTTTGCAGCGATATCTGGCTGGAATGGAGAGGCATGGATAGCCTCAGGTCCTGCGAAGTATTCGCCCGCAGCATTACCTGTGGCGGACTGTAATGGATTCACTCATGGTACTGCAGGAAGTCACCTGGGTAACTGGTGGACATTCAGCACAACGACAGGAGGAGTAGGCAGGACAGGCCACTGTGGGAATACGTTTCCCATAGCCTGCTGTAAGTGAGGTGCGAAAATGAAGATGAATAAAACAATAACAATCCTGGCATTCATGCTTGTACTTTTAAGCACCTTGGCGATGGCAGAGTGGGTCAAGGACCATAACAGCTGCACTGACAATTATCAGTCACAGAACTGTGCTGCAAGTCAGAAAGCTTGCGCGTGGGTCTCAAGCACATTGTACTGTGCCTTACCTGCAACAGTCAATGCGGCAATACCGGGAAGCCCGAGTACAATAAACTATAATGCGCCCTCACAAGCTCTTGGTGGTGGTTATGTGTTTAATTGTCTTAGGACAAACACTGTGGCGTGTAATGTTTGGGAATGTCAGAGTGATCTTTCATGTTCTAATGTGGGTCGAAAGACTACCTGTGCTGGTGGTGCTACGACCTTCTCTTGTGATGTGTGTCGTGATGGTTATCATTATTGTGATGGTAGTTATGTTGATGGTAATGGTTGTGAGATAGTGGAAGGGTCTACACCATTCCCTTCAGAGCCTAATTCCCATTATGGTGTGGATGACTGCGTCAATCCTATATGCAATACCAACTATCTTGATTGTGATGGTGATCTGGGAACTACAGGCACTGGTTGCGAAGTCCTTGATGGCTCTGTATGTTATGTTGGGCCAGTACCTGGGACTGTGACTGGTTGCAGCGGAGGGGCTGCTAATTGTGTCGTGGATCCTGTGCATCATATGACTGGTACAGAAGCGGCATATAGCAGCGGAAATGCAAACTTGTGGTCCACACAATATGGCAGCGGATGGCTTGCTAATTTCACTAGAGCGTATGCAGCACCTACGAGCAACTCTAATATAACATTCGGCATCAACAACAATGGCTGTATAGTATTCAATGATTCATCTTCACAATGCACTGCAGGTGTTGCTGCAGGTACTGCTGGCTGGGTAGATGATGGTTCTGTCGTCAGGTTGGATAATTCAGCTGATAAGGTGGGGATTGGCACATCTAATCCTGTAGCGGCGCTTCACGTCAATATTACTGCAGGTGGTGCTGCAGCATTCGGTGGAGGGTCTACAACAGCATCAGAGAATTATGCGTTTGCCTCAGGATATAACAGTAGGGCAACCGCTGAAGGATCAGTTGCTATGGGCATGTTCCCTTATGCGAATGGATATGGTTCTGTAGCTATAAGCAGGGCAACATCTGGTGGGGCTTACTCTGTTGCGATCGGTGAATATGCTGTCGCTAGTAACAATAGGGCGTACTCTTTTGGTATAGGGACGACTGCGAGCGGGGTTTATTCTTTTGCCATTGGTAACTCGACTACAGCAAGTGCAACAAGTTCAATGGCGATCGGTAATGGTGTCACTGCAAGTGGAATTAAATCAATAGCATTCGGTCACGGGATAGAAGTCAGCGGCTCCGAATCTATAGGTGTAGGGTTGGATTCTATACACAGGACAGTCTCTAGGAATAATGTCATGTCCATAATGGGTGGCAATGTAGGCATCGGTACGACTTCTCCAAACGCAACACTCCACGTCGCAGGAGACATAAACGTCACTGCAGGCAATGATATATGTATTGATGGAGGAAATTGTCTTGGAACACTCAGTGCAGGAGCAACATTTGTGGGTAAAACTTCAGGGTATTACGATGCAGATTTTACATCCGCAACGCCTGCAGGTTTTGAAGGTTACAAGGCTGCGAATTATCTGTGCAATGCTAGCTTTACAGGGGCTCACATCTGCACGACGCATGAGATAGTGTATACGATAGCTAACAGAGATCTGACTGTCATATCGGATTGGAGCATGAAAGCATGGATTGCAGTAGGTCCTTCAAAATATTCAGGTATCGGTGTGAAGTTCGTGAATGACTGCCATGGTTTCACTGATGATGGTTCTGCAGGAAACGCATTCGGCAACTGGTGGTATTTCAACCAGACGACCGGAGGGGTCGGTGAGACAGGTACTTGTGACAGCGCGCTGCAGATAGCGTGTTGCATGTGAGGTGGCGAAGATGAAGATGAATAAGACAATAATAATTATGACTTTTATTGCAGTACTGCTCAGTGTTTTCGTCGCTGCTGATGTAAGCTGGACAAATCATCCGTCCAATTGTGAGGCCAGTTATGCTGCATTATCCTGTGCAGTCATAGGTGAAGAGGTCTGTGGTTATAATAGTGGAACTGGCGCTATCCTCTGTAATGATACTGATGTGATGCCGAATCCTCCAGGCAATGTCTACAATTCGATAGCTGATAATTATGGTACTACAGGAGGATTTGTAATCAACTGTGCTGCATCTCCTGATGGTGGTACGTATAATTGTGATAATGGTGGCGCTTACTGGTGCGAGAAGGATGATACCTGTTGGAACTCAAATAACCGTAAGACTAATTGTTTTGCAGGGAAGTGGCAAGATGATGCCGGTGCGTACGCCTGTGGTGTATGCAGAGATAATTATTACAACTGTACGGGCGGTGCTTCTTGTACTAACTATACTGGTCAGAGTTGTACTGCACCAGGTGGTCTTCCGGGAACTTTAAGCTGTTCTGCTGGTGGCGGAAGCCCTAATTGTAATAATGGTGGCGGTAGTCCGTATACTTGTACTTGTATAGGTTCCCCTTCGCACCATATCACAGGAACAGAATCATTATTCAGTACTGTTAATGCTAACCTATGGTCTACTCAGGTAGGTACTGGCTGGATAGCCAATTTCACGAGCACAAACTCTGACAACACATTAGGTATAGACAATGATGCCTGTGTCAGGTTCGATGATGGTACGACCCAGTGCACTGCAGCATCAGGTGGCGGCTGGAACACAAGTGATGGTAAGGTATATCTGAGCAACACAAGCGCTAAGGTAGGGATAGGCACGACGAGTCCTGGTGCTGATCTGGATGTTACAGGGACTGTGTCATCTATTTTGGTGAACTCGACTGGTTCGGGTGCTTCAGATTTTGGTACGATAAGTTTCAGCCATAATGGTGGAAACTTGTGGAGTGTTGGCACGGGAGGTACGGGTACTTCTGCTAATGGTCATTTATTTTTCTATAATAGCCAAGGAGGTGGAAGCATACCTATGGTTATTAAGAATGGTACAGGCAACATCGGCATCGGTACGTCAAGTCCAAACACGAAGCTCTATGTGTATGATGACATTGACAGTAATCTCATACTGACTATAGATAATCCAAATTCTGGAAGTAGTGCCGTATCGACCTTAGCTTTGGTCCAGAATGGTGCAAACGCTCGCATATGGAATATAAATGGAGGGATTGGTTTTTCAGCAGATGCAGATGACACTGGCAGTTTCATGTTCGAGACCCAGACAGGGAGCAGTTATCATAATCGACTGACCATTGAAAATGGCGGCAATGTCGGCATCGGTTCTTCAAATCCTGGTTCCATATTGGATGTTGAAGATTATGATGCTGGTTATGGTAATAACATCACACAGTTGACTGTAGGTGTGCCTGATGGTGTCGGAAGTAATTGGACTTCTCAGATCATGATGGAAGCGACATTCGAGAACTTCACAGTAGATACTGGCAGCAGGAATACTGGATTGATCCAGGCAGGGTATGATGGTGGTCCATGGGATACTGCATATCTTAGCCTTGGTGTATCTGGAAATGATTGTCTTACTGATGGAGGTACTACACCTTGCGAACGGATGCGCATAGTATCAGGTGGCAACATTGGCATCGGCACGTCAATTCCCGACCAGGACCTTACGATAGAGGATCCGGGTGATGATGTTGCAATTCATTTGAAGAAGGTTATACAGATATCGAGTGTGAATTATGGAATTACTGGAGCTAATGATGCTTCAGTAGGTACGCGCAGTTGGGATGGTGTTTCAGGGTCAGGTGCAGGCTCTATATTTTTTGCAGAACCGGTCCAGACGACTTATTACTTCAAGTCAACTAACTATGGGTTCTCTATACCTTCTGATGCAGTCATAGATGGCATAGAATTCAGATTATCGAGATTAGGACAGCCTTATTGGGCAGGTGATAGTTATTGTTATGGTGCAGATAATAGTATTAAGATAGTCAAGGGAGGGATAATAGGATCTACAGAGAAGAGTACGGGAACTGTATGGAGTTCTCTTGGTGGGGGTAGTGCGACAACCACATATGGTGGCCCTTCTGATCTTCTGGGTGAGACCTGGACTCCAGCAGACATAAATTCTGCTAACTTCGGTTTAGTTTACTCAGCGAACATGGGTGGTTCGAATGAAGTATGTGAGTTTTCAGTGACTGTTGATTCGATGACAGTCTATTACACAGGTACTGGATGGACTGCAGGTATGGATCATAGTGACTCTAATTCCTTCAAGATATCTTTGTCTGGAGATGTAAGCGAAAATCCTGCTTTGGTGATAGACACGTCCAAAGATGTGTTCCTGAATCATGATCTTGATGTTGGTAACAATCTTGATGTGGAAAATAATGTGCATATATCTGGTGACTTGGATGTTGCAGGAGGAGATATAACTACAGCAATACTGCGTTTTGGTACTGGAACCAGTAGTGGCCAGTATGAGTTTGAGGATGGTGGGGTGTGTGTTGGTAGTGGCGGTTGTACTGCTCCGACTACTGATGGTGATCTTCTTGTAGAAGGAGATGTGACTATAAGTGGTGGTGACTTGTTTGCAACCAGTTTAAGGTTCGGCAGTGCATCTAGCAGCGGCCTGTATGAGTTTGAGGATGGTGGTGTGTGCATAGGTGATGGAGGATGTACTGCTCCGACCACTGATGGTAACCTTCTTGTTGCAGGAGATGTGCTGACAACTGATATACTTAAGACAGGAGGTACTAATTTTTTCACAGGAGGGTGCACTGATAAGCAGTATATCACAGGAATAAGTTCTGCAGGAGCCATAAGCTGTTCAGATGACAGTGCATCGTCTTCAGTCAATTGCGGAACCACTAATGCAGTAATAAAGCGGACAGGCACTGATACGTATGGTTGTTCAGGAGTGATTGACGCATCGGATGCAACAGCAATCACTATAAGTTCTGCTGAATATGTTGGGATAGGTACTACAACACCTGGCGAACCCCTTGATATAGAATACACTTGCTCAAGCTGTAATGTTGGTGTGGCATCATTAGGTAACTCTGGGACATATGCTGATGGGGATTATTCTCTGGCGGTAGGCTATGATTCATATACGTCTATAGCAGGAGATTATGGATTCGCATTAGGATATGGTTCACGTTCTACTTATTGGGGTGCAATAGCGATGGGTGAATACGCAATCTCGCAAGGCTCTGTTTCCGTAGCCATAGGTGAAAGAGTATTTGCAGGAGGGATGCAGGCAGTTGCAATAGGTAATTATGCTAAAGCATCAGGTCGTGCTTCGACAGCATTAGGCAACCACGCTAAAGCTGACGTTGATTACAGCGGTGCATGGGGAGGGGACGCATGCGACGCTACTGCAACAAACTGTGACGTTGATTACTCGGGTGTCTTCGGAATTTTCGGTGCTCTGTGCGTCTCTACTGCGGCAGGGATTTGCCCTGATGTACCAGATGGAAATATCCGGTATGATACAGGCATAGCAGCATTCGATCTTGCAGAAGGTTTCCCGACTGATAAGCAGTTGGATAAGGGAGATGTTGTTGTCATTGTAGATAATGTGACTATAGGTCATACAAATATTCCTTATGACACAAGAGCTGCAGGAGTGATAAGCACATCACCCAATATAGCATTCAATTTCGACGAAGCAGATGGTGACTTCAGTTCCTTGGGCGGCATTGAGAATTACACGATGCCACTAGACCGAGCACCTCTATCCCTTGCAGGCAGAGTCCCTGTCAAAGTTACTGACGAGAACGGTCCGATAATGTTAGGTGACTCTTTGACGACATCATCAAAGCCAGGATATGCTATGAAGTGGTCACTTGTTGATCTTGACGCTGCATCAGACATAAATGAACTTAAGCAGATGATGAAGGAGAATGACCGCAGGAGGAATGCAATCATCGGCAAGGCTCTTGAAGAGCACAGTTCAGGAGATGGGCTGATAATGATGCTTACAGCATCACGTTAAGTAGGACTGACAAATTAGGATAAAAAAGAGGTGAACATTCATAACACATAGACGGAGCATCTTGATATCTGTACTTGTGTTCATCCTAGCGTCAGCAGCTCTCGCAAGCCCGCAGACAACAAGCAACTTCAACTGCTCTATCTATGAGCGCATAGGAATACCTGCAGATTTCACCCCTCTTGTCAACTTCTTTTATGGGAATGATTCCCACGCAGAATATGGAAATGAATCTAATTATGATTGGACTGTTGCATGCAAGTCTAACATCACAGAGATAGGTTACGGTTGTACTGAAACAGCAGTGAGTGTCCTCCAACTCTACAACTACACTGATGCGCACGTATCTGTGGATGATTACTATAACAGGAATGTCTGTTTCAATATGACTAACGACTCGGTCGTCTGGCATTATAATATCTCAGATACAGGCATGACTCCCGCTGGTTACGAATGCGCATTCTCAATATTCCAGATGGAAGATGCCCACGTGTATGATTGTGATAACATAAACTCAAGCTATAATGTCAACCTGCGTATAACTGAAAAGCCGCTGGGTACCATGACTATTGTCGGGCCTAACGGTACGATACTCACAGCTACGCAGAATGTATTCCTGAATCTGACTCAGGATGCGAAATATGGCCTGGACAAGTGCCGTTGGGCGAATGATGACGCGGCGGACCTGGTTCTGGCGCCATGGGAGAACTGCACAAATTACAAGCCATGGATACTCAGTGATGGAGAAGGTAACAAGACAGTGTATTATCAGATCATCGACGTGCTCGGAGTTCTATCAAATCCTATAAACGCATCGATAGACTTCTCTTATACCCAGGACTACACCGCTCCGACATCACCGATAGTATATGATGGTCTTGAAGGTGATGACATCGACTGGTGGAACAGTAACACCACCCTGCACGCACATTGGTTCAATGCGACAGATGATATCTCTGTGATATACTACAGATACCGCGTGCTTGAGAACGGTTCGTGCTACGGCGATTGCAATTGGACAGAAGCAGGACTCAACACTTCAGTGACAGTCACAGGACTTTCTCTTAACGAGAGCTGGTGGTACTCTTTTGAGGTCCAGCCATCCAATGCTTTCGGTATAGATGGAGCCCCTTCACAATCTAATGGGACTATGATAGATATTACAGCACCAGCAATACCTTCAGTAAACAGCACAAGCCATCCTCAAGAGAATCTATCTTACCCTGTACGGGATGCAGAGCTCAACTGGACAGCAGAAGACATCATGATGAATGGCAACATGAGCGGTATTGCAGGATACTCGTTCATGCTTGACACAAGTCCAGGTACTGCACCAGATGATATATTGGATGAGAGGTATCTTGAAACCATACTATCAGGAAGTCAAGGCACATCCAGCCAATTGTTGCGGGCAGACAATGAGACCTCATCACCTCATACTTATGCAGTTTTCAAACAGATACATACCAACCTTACAGAGAATGATTCTCTGACGATCACAGCATATCTTGCTGAACTCACATCAGATTATGATGATCCTATGGGTGTCAAGGTATATCTGATAAAGACCGCTCCAGGAGCAGGTATCTTGACATTCTCACAGGAAGATAAAGCGATATCTGACATATCAAACACAAGCCAGGATATCATATACGCAGATACTATGGATCTTGCAAGAGCATACACTTTCAGTGTGACAGTCAATGAGACTGTCGATATCAATTCCAATGATATATATGTCGTCGTGAGCGGTGACACCTCTGATGATGATAACAGGAACAACCTCTCGATTGCAGGTACTGCTGCTTCTGCAGGTGCTACTTCAGTATACTTGTGTGATGACACCAACTCATGTTCTAATGTCACAAGCACTGCAGATTATACAATTAAAGTAGAGCGCTCAGATGCAGGTGACGGATGGTCTACCATGTACAAAGGCCTCTCTGATGGTGTGTACTATTTCCATGTCAAGGCAAAGGACATCGCAGGCAACTGGGGAGAGCCGACGCATTACAGGATTGCTGTCGCTGCAGGTGGTGTTAGCGTATCGATAGTGCATCCTGAGAATGGAGAACATCTCAAGATGGGACAAGGATCGTTGAACACGAGTGTGGAAGTCGTGGTCTCAGGGAATGCTACAGTCCGTGTGACTGTCATCCATCCGGATAATAGTGTCTACACGACTGACGATCAGGTCTTCAGCACAAGATATGAATTCAGTGATGTTCTCCTAGAGCTGGGCAGGAATGAGATCTACGCTACAGCGAACACATCGTCAGGTGTAGTGACTGTCTCTTCAAGCGTCTACGTCACGGTATCGCGCGGAATCATACCTGAGAAGAACGCGACATTGATGATCGCTTATGGTGCATGTGCCCCTTCATCCAACCCATACCTGTGCACTGCAGCAGAAGGTGATTCATTGGTCGGCTTTGCAGCAGAATACCCTGATGATGTAGGTACAGGATACCTTTCAGCAAACACCTCAGGAAGGACAATCAAGATATTCATGTCCAAGGTGTTCAATGTTGATGCTGTTGCTGATAAGTTTGATGATGATGAGTTCCTTGATGAGGAGAACCCCTCTTTCGGTTATCCTGAGGAATCAACAAGGTTTGTCATGCAGAACCAGTTGAGGTATGATGACATATTCATATCTGGTGATAAGATATTTGCTCCAGGCAAGTATGAGCTTTACATAATACATAATGGTGTGACTCCTGATGGGAGGGTTAACCTTTCAATAGAGATACGATGAGGTCAAGTGCATGATAAGAACAAAGGGCATCTTCAATATGCTGCTCAATAACCGGAAGGCGCAGTTCTATATATTTACAGCAGTCCTGCTTATAGCATACTCGACCCTTCTGCTGCAGTCTTTTGATGTGACCCCTCAGCCATCCAAGAATTTCAAGAGGGTATATGATAATTTCATATTTGAGAGTGGTGCTGCAGTCAATAATGCCTTGTTTGAACAGGTAGATGTGGTTGATGAGTATGACCGTTTCCTTGACAGTTTTGTCTCCTACTCAAAGATGAAGAAGCTGAATATAGAGATATTTTCCATATTGGAGCTTGATGACAGGGTGTATCTGTCAAATAAGATGAGAAACGCAGTGACCATCCTTAATATTGGTCAGACAATCGGTCCTGGGACTGATGCCTATTTCCTGCGCTCAAACCTCTCAGAACTGGTCTTAGAGGTCAGAGATGACGTTTTTCATGAGAACATTTATAAATTAGATATCTCTAATGAAGGGACTGACACAAAAGCGGTGCTTAGGGTCAGTCAAGGCACTAAACGCGAGATATTTGTGAAAGAATAGCAGTGAAATGATGATTGTTTTATTCAGTGGTTTTAAGCAGTAATCATTGATGATTTGCAGTATATGATCAAAAAAAAAGGTGAACAAGATATCCGAAAAGAGTTTTACAAGATTGCTGGTGCGTGATCGAAGAGCAGTATCTGCCTGGATATCTTGGGTACTTCTGGTTTCATTTGCACTAGTCCTAAGTGCATTCATGTACAATTTTATGGTCTCTTATACAGAGGACTCGACAGAGGATATGAAACAAGTCGTGTATAACACGGATGAGTGTCGTATGGTGTCTATAAACCTTGATTCGGCCTGTATGGCATCACAAGTTTTAAATATCACGCTGCAAAATAGGAACTATATAAGGATAACAGGAATGGACTTCAGGTTTTATAACGGCCGGATTCCATTACATACGAATCAGACCAATATAACCATGAATCCTAACAGGATAAAATATATTGAGTTGGATACTGGTCTGACTACAGTGACAAGGGTAGAGATCATACCTCATGTCTATAAGGACAATGTAGATGTGATATGTGGTGACAAGAAGATAGAATCAGAGGTGAGCATCTGCTGAAGCTGGATGCCTGCTATATCGGATCCATATTCAGCATATTCATGATCATTTTTGTAATAAATAATCATTTTCATGATTTAAAAATTATTTAAAAAAGGAGGTAATAAAATGGCCGCAAAAGGTTTGACTAAAGAGGTCATTGACTTAGAGGTGGAGAAATCCCGCCTCAACAGGGAAAAGTCGATGCTTGTCATGAACAAGAGCCTTATTCTCTACTTCGCTTTCATGTTCGTGGCGGTTCTTGGTTTCATCAATGGATATATCAGCAGGAATCTGCTGAATGTGCTGATAGTCATGGGTTTATGCGTTCTCATAATAGGTACCGTGCCGTATGTAAGGACGATGCAATCTGAAGAGAAACGGCTGAATGATCTGCTTCAGCAGTTGAGGAAGTGAGGTGGCAATGATGATCACAAAAAACAAACAAGGGAACAGAATGAGACTTTTCAACTCAAGGAAAGCAGTATCTCCTCTCATCGCTACAGTCCTTCTCATAGCTTTTGCGGTCGCTTTGGGTGCTGTTGTGATGAATTGGGGCAGGGGATATGTTGAAGACACGGCAAATATCGCCCGTGAGCGTTCAGACACTGAAGTGAGATGCGCATCAGAAGTTGATGTCAATATAGTTGAGATCGACAGTGTACCTCAGATATGCTATAATTCGACAGGTGGTCCTGGCAGTAATTACACCATAGAGTTCATTGTAGAGAATAAGAAGTCAAGGACTGTCGAGAAACTTCAGGCAAGGCTTATAGGTGATAAGACTCGAGTCCCTTTGACTATCGATATGGGAGACAACTCTAACATGTCTACAAACGAGGCCAGATTCCTGAACTTCAGTTATCTTGAGTCAGTATATGGCAATCCACAGCAGGTTCAGCTCACGCCGTACATAAAAGTGGGTGCTGTTGAGGTCGGCTGTCCTTCAAGTTCAGAGATAGTGACCACGGTAAAGCCTTGCTCAGAAGTGTGGGTATAAACTAATCTTTTTGTTTCAATATTTTTATTTTTCATATTTTGGTAGGTCAATATGGTGGATAGGAGATCAAAAAAGATAAGTGTACTTATTTTCATGTTCGCGATATTCATACTTCTAGTCGTAGTGACTGCTTCCTGGCTGTATCGCATATATACAGAACAGACAGCGTTCTCTGAGAAGAAGACGATGGCGACAGTGACCTGCAGCCAGTATTATTTTTATATAAATAATGAAAGTGTCCTTTATGAGGATGGGAAGATATATTTCGAGATAGAGAACATCATGGGGAAAGATATAGATAAGATTGTGGTACGTACCTCGACAGAAGAAGCTGTCGTTGATATGGACGGGCTTGGTCAGGGGATAATCCAGCCGGTTACGTTACCTATTGAGGTGATAGAATGGGCCCTGGTCTACCCTGAAGGGTGTGATGGTGCGAACTTCAAGAACCTTAGCTTTGAGACAGGCTGATTTGATACTGTCTGACTTTGTGACGGGCTGATTGACTGATGATGGATATTTGCTGTTGCCGCATAGTTTGGCGGGACAGAATCAAAAAAGAGGAGATTGAATGGGTATTAAGGCTCAAATATGGGTTTCAGCAATACTGTACATACTTATCATAAGTGTAGTTATGGTATTGGTACTGAATGCAGGAGTTCCGATAATCAAGGATCTGCAGGACAAGACAGTCTTCACGAGATCCAAGAATACATTTCTGACCCTTAATCAGCACATCAATGAGATAAGTGAGGAAGGTGTGGGGTCGCAGAGAGTTATACCTGTAGAGATAGAGAAAGGTTATCTTGAGCTGAAGGATGGTTCTCTTAAGTGGGATATGCGCACCAATGCAAAGATACTTGAGTCAGGCCAGCAGATAGAGTTAGGCAATCTGTACATATCTTCCAATGCTGATGTATCCTCCCGCAATTATGCTGAGAACTATACTCTTGAGAACAATTACCTTAGGGCGACATTCCATAAATGTGAAGACCGCAGTACCTGCGTATTCAATCAGACAGGTATGCTCTGGCAGTTGGTATTCAAGAATCCTGAATCAGGTGTTGAGACTGCAGCGCTGAATCCTTTTGAGTTCTATTTCGATTCTTCAGGAGGAGCGTGGGAAGCTTCAGGATATTCCGTGCTTGAGGATGAAGGGTCAAGTCTTGGAGCAGCACGCGTGCTCTTTTACATCAATAATACTGATGCTAGCTACTACAGCGTGATGGAGTTCACATTGGAGAGCAATAGGGATTTCATGCAGGTGAAGATAAGGTAATAGAGAGAATATTCATATATGATAAATTTATGATCACGTAAAATAAAGATTTTAAAATAAATGTATAAAAGAGGGATATTGTGGCATTTTCATTTTTTGGCAAGAAGAAAACTGAAGAGCAACCAGCTGTGCAGGCTGCGGGTGCTGGTAAGCAGGTACCTCCTAACGCTGTTCCTAGTGCTCCTGGTTTTGCTTCTGCTGCACCTGGTGCTGTCTCTAAACCTGAGGGATTAGTCATAGAGAAACAGCCTGCAGCAAAGCCTAACATAATTTTTAGTGCAGGTAATGCTGGTTCTTTGAAGGCTAACCTGGGCAAGATAGCGCATAAGGCAGCACATGATGTTGATATGGATACTTCATCTGCAATGCTTGATGAGTCTGATCGACCAGGTGAAAAAAAGAGTTTCATTGAGCTGAGTGCAAAGGAATCTAAGACACTCAAAAAAAATGCTGAGGATGAAGCTGCTGCTAAAAAGGCAAGTGAGAAGGCTGGCGAGAAACCTGCTGTTGAGAAAAAAGGAGTAGCACCTCTGAAGGTCGAAACCAAGGGAGAAGAGGAATCAAGGGTGTCACATGAAGCAGCAGCTACGGTCGCAGATGATGCTGCATTGGCAGCACCTGGCGGAGAGAATGCGGAAGAAGCTGGTGACGAAGAAGGGACTGGAAAGATAGAGACTAAAGAAGGTTTTTACATAGATACTCATCCTAAAATAATAAAGCTTCCGCCTTACGATCAGCGAAGGACATTAAATGTGCGCTATCCGCTCATACCACCGTATGCTTACGCCCATATCTATTGGGATGATGAACAGAATGAGCTGATATATTCTATTGAAGAACCTGTTCTTGATGAGACTGAGAGAGAACTTTTGGAGCTCGTAAATCTAGGTCTTGAAGAGATGATCAACATAAGTTTTGTGCGTGCCGCAAAATCTCATATTCTGTTGCAATACCTTGAGAAGAACGTGCAAAGCATTCTTGTGGAGTTAGGCACTAAAGTTAATCGTAAGACATACCATAAGATAATGTATTATGTATACAGGAATTCTGTAGGGCTCAATGAGATAGAACCATTGCTGAATGATTATTATGTAGAAGATATAGAATGCAATGGTTGTAACTTTCCTCTCTACATAGTGCATCGTGTCTATCAGAACATAAAGAGTACAGTAGAGTTTAAAGACCTTGCATACATGACTGATTTTGTTGAGAAATTAGCCCAGAAGACTGGTAGGTATATCTCTTATGCAAAGCCGCTTTTGGATGGGACTCTTCCGGACGGATCAAGGGTTAATGCTACATACACTGAGGACGTAACAACTAGAGGACCTACTTTCACGATAAGGAAATTTACAAAGGAGCCTTGGACTCCAGTTCATCTTATTAAATCTAAGACGGTGACTGCAGAAGCTTTTGCTTATCTTTGGTTAGTCATAGAGCATAAATTTAACATGATGGTTGTGGGAGAGACTGCATCTGGAAAGACCACTTTCCTGAATTGCATTGTTGATTTTATTCCTCCTGAAGCAAGGATATGTTCGATCGAAGATACTCGTGAGCTTAACCTGGCGCACATAAACTGGTTGCCTGCAGTGACAAGAGCAGGTTTTGGCGCAACAGATGCTGCAGGTATACAGTTCGGAGAAATTACTCTGTTTGATCTTCTGAGAGAGAGCTTCAGGCAGAATCCTGATTATGTCATTGTGGGAGAGATAAGGGGTAAGGAAGCATATGTATTGTTCCAAGGTATGGCATCAGGCCATCCATCATTCTCTACATTCCACGCAGCTTCAGTCGATACTGTAGTGAAGAGGTTGGAGACTCCTCCGATTAACTTGTCACCTTCACTTGTGGAGGCGCTTGATGTCGTTTGCATATGTATTCACGTCAAGGATCAGGAGCGTAACGTAAGAAGGTTAAAGGAAGTAGATGAGATAATTGGGATTGAGCAAGCTCTTGGTAAGGCAAATTATAATGCAGTATTTGAGTTTGACCCTGCAAGTGATAAGATAATATTCAATGGTAAGCCCACTATCTTTGAGAGGATAATAAAGAAGACAGGTATGACTTATGCACAGCTAAAAGCAGAGATGGACACGCGTACAGCGCTCTTGAATAAGATGGTTGAGCAGAACATATCTAACTTTGAAAAGTTCAATGAAGTAGTTAATAATTATTACAAGGATCCTAATATGGTAAGGAAGCAGTTTGGTATAAAGTGAAAGTAGTTTGGTATGTTTGATATGAAATGAATTTTGATACACAATATCCTGTTTAGGTGTGGTTTATGAAAAACGATAACACTACAGATTACATAATTGAGATTGATGAGAGCATGCGTGAGATTGCTGCTCTTGATGAGTTATACACAGAGCTTGTAGGATCTAGTCCGGAGAGCGATAGGGAGATGAAGATCAAGCAGGACGAGGCGAAGTTTGCAAGGGACAGGATACTGAGATTGTCGATGCATATCAAGAACCGCCTGGCCAAGATAGAATCACATGAGAAGCTTAAGTGATTGAGTGATATTAAGTGAGTGATATTGATTGAGTGATAAATATTGATTGATGGATATTGTTCGTGTCAGGGTGTCAGGTTTTTGATTTCAGTTTGATTCGTGAGTGGGGGGCAACACGCGGCTGTGATGATGGTTTACAGTCTTGTGGTGTTATTGGTTGCCTCATATGGACAAGATAAGATGAAGAATATACAAGTGCTTGTCAATAAGGTGCTGGAACTTGTGTCCGAGGTAGAGACATATATATTCTATAAAGAAAACTTCCTGAAGTCTTTTGAGAGAGCATTTGATGATTATCAGAGAGGAAAGCTCACTTATTTCCAGTATGAGAAAGCGCAGAAGAAGATCCTGAAAGGCAAGACCAAGGAAGAATGGACTAATTATTACGATGCGTATGTTCTCTCTTTACTGAAGCGGATTGAAACATACAATTCTCAGATATTCTATGATGCATATACTGATACCAGTTATACGCGGATAACGACCGTTGCACCTGCACCAGTCGTTGAGAAGAGAACTGAACCAGAGCGTATCAAGAAGGCTCATGCAGTGGAGGCAAGACCTGCTCCGGAAGAGAAGCCAAAGCCAAGAGTGCAAAAGAAGAAGGTTGAACTGGAAGAACCTGTTGCACCTGTTGCAGTAGAAGAGACTGAACAGATACCTCTTGAGGCAGAAGAATTTGCTCCGGAGATGCCTGAAGTGAAACTGGTAGAGGTCAGATTATCTATCATCGATAAGGTTGTCCTGTTCTTCAAGCACATTTTCGTCAAGAAAGAAGTCGATAAGATGATCGACAGGATAAAGGCAGATTCTACAGCGGTCAAGAAAGGCGAGGTCACTGAGGCAGTCAGAGAAAGTGTTTCAGGAGCTGCTGAAGAGGAGTTCAAGGCAGTGCCTATCGAGCTTCCTGAAGCAAGACCGATACCGGCACCTATTGATGAGCCTGAAAAAAGACCATTCCATGAGCGCATAGGTGATTATGAAGATGATATGGAGCGCGCAGAGATAAAGATGGTGATCAAGGCTCCTGAAAAGGTAACGATTGAAGAGAAGTTTGATTTGGTGTCTTGGTTTAAGAAAATTTTTGCATTCAAGAAAGTTGCGGATGAGACTGAAGGAATACAGATTGGTGCAAGAGCAGGTGAGACTGTAATTCCTGAAACAGAGCGGCAGAAGAAAGGCGAGTTTGATATTCTAGAAAATATCAAAGAACCAAGTATGTTAGACAAGCTTACGCGGATGTGGAAGAAACCAAAAGAAGAATCTGCTCTATTGGTTCCTGAAGAGGAGTTCCATGCTATCAAGGCTATCAAGACAGATGAAGCCAGTGTCAGCATGGGTGGTGGCCTGATAGAGTCTATAAGGAATATGTTTGACAGGAACAGGAAGGTACACCTGACTGAAGATAAATCACACATCCCATTCTCTACCATGCATCTGGAGACATTGAGACGTAAATCAAAGCCCGAGATAACAGCTCAGATAGAAAAGATTACGGCAACCTCTCTGCAAAAGGAGGCAAAGAGGATACGCCATATAATGGGTAAGAGGAAGGCATTGAAGATTTATCAGCCTTCATACTTTGGTGCTGTTGCGAATATAGCGATCAAGAGGATGAGTCTTTTCCTACTTGACCAGTTCCCTGAGTTCTTCAAGGACCTCTACCATGCATTGAGGCTGGCCAATATCAAGATACTTTCCAATACTTATGTCAATATGATGGTGCTCGGAACTATCGCAAGCTGGTTCGGCGGCCTCATATTTTTCGGCATGTTCTTTTTTGCATCAGCATTACCGATCGAACAGATATTCTTCAGGACAGTCATGATGTCAGTACTATCAGGGCTTGCGGGCTTTGCAGGATTCTATGCTTATCCTTATTCAAAACTAAAACAAAGAAGAAGGTCAATCAATACCAATCTTCCTTTCGCGATAAATCATATGGCTGCAGTATCATCTTCAGGTGTGGCTCCTGCAAAGATGTTTAAGATGATTTCAGAATCTAAAGAGTATGGGGAATTCTCTGCAGAGATTGAGAAGATAGTGAATTATGTGGACATATTCGGTTATGACTTATTGACTGCATTGAAATCAGTCGCTGCTACAAGCCCGTCTTTTGCTTTTAAGGATTTTCTTGAAGGCATGGTATCTACTACCCAGACAGGAGGGGATCTTAAATCCTACTTTAGTCAGAAGGCAGAAGAGGCAATGCTTAATTACAAGATGGAGCGTCAGGAGTATACTGAGACGATCGCCACTTACTCTGATATTTACACAGGGATACTTATCGCTGCTCCGTTATTTTTCGTTGCAGCATTGTCATTAGTGAGCCTGCTTGGAGGTAAAGTGGGTGGTATGAGTGTCAATACAATAATTGTTATAGGGACGTATATGGTGATCCCATTCATGAATGTGGCATTCCTGACGTTCCTTGAGCTGACACAGCCAGAGGTATGAGGTTATGATACTATGCATCTAGTGGTTGAAAAGAGACACATCATCTCGATGGTGTTCGGTATAGTCTTCCTAGGTGTAGATTTCTTCTTTTTCATGAATACTACTTGGTTCATACCGCTGATAGTCATCGCTCTGAGCATAGGCTGGAGCCAGTTCTGGATAGATTACTTTGTCAATACCAAGAGGCAGAAAGAGATAGAGTCGATGTTCCCTGAGTTCGTCAGGAATCTTGTAGGCGCGATAAAGTCAGGCATGCCGGTGAGCAAGGCGATCATATACGTAGCACATACTGATTACGGGGCACTGACACCTTACGTGATAAAGCTTGCAAACCAGGTCGAATGGGCAATACCAGTGCACAAGGCATTGTTGAACTTCGCAAATGAGACGGATAATGGTGTGATCAAGAGGAGCATCGCGACAGTGATCGAGGCAGAGATCTCCGGAGGTAACATGGAGGACGTGCTTGAGACTGTGACATCTTCAGTGATCGAGATCAAGAAGATAAAGCTTGCCCGAAAGACCAGCATCCATTCACAGCTCGTGCAGAGCTATATCATATTCATAGTTTTCTTAGGTGTCATGGTAGTCATCCAGAACCTTCTCATTCCGTACATAGCAGACATAGAGACAAAGAACGTGGATGGTATGAGCGAGGGTGCAGGGATGTCACTGAGCTCAGCATCATTAGGGGGCGTATTGAGTCCTATCCAGATAGATTACTCTTCTCTTGGCGCATTCTTAGGCACTTTTGGAGCATGGTTGGTATCAATAAGAGGGGTGTTCCTCATGCTCTCGCAGATCCAGGCATTGTTCGCAGGGCTGGTCCTAGGAAAGCTCTCTGAAGGTGACATAAAGACGGGAGTCAAGCATTCCCTGATATTGATGACAATAGCATTCTTCGTGATATCATTGGCTCAGGGCGCAATGGGTTAAGCATTTACAGTACTATTAGCTCTAGTACCAACGCCGCCTAGCGAGCTGACGAGATTGACTTCTAAAAAAGATGCAGTAGGGCAGACAGTAGCAGGAACTGAAGCATAGCGAGCGCTGCGTTGGTACTTTATTGTGGAGTGTTTGCAATACTTTTTTATATCCCTGCTCTTTAATAGACTCACATGAAAATAACCCTTAATTCCAAGAAGTCTGTAGAGCAGAATGCGCAGGAATACTTTGAGAAGGCAAAGCAGGCGCGCAAGAAGCTTGAGGGTGCGAAGAAAGCATTGTTGATATTTGGGAAGACGCTGGAAGAGGAACAGCTGGATAAGGAAGATAAGATGGATAAGCTCAAGGCAGAGCATAAGAGGCAGGCAGAGAAAGTCATAAGGAAGCAGGAGTGGTATGAGAAGTTCAGATGGTTCATATCTTCTGAGGGATTCCTTGTCATCGGAGGCAGGGATGCGACTACAAATGAGATAATAATCAAGAAGCACACTGAAAAGAATGATATTGTTTTTCATACAGACATGGCAGGTTCTCCTTTCTTTGTCATAAAGACCGAAGGGAAGACTCCTGGAGAAGATACTCTGCAGGAAGTCGCGGATGCTACGCTCTGTTTCTCTCGTGCATGGAAGATGGGACTAGGTACGACCCCGACATTCTGGGTCATGCCTGATCAGGTCACAAAGGAAGCTAACCAGGGGGAGTATGTACCTAAGGGTGCATTCATGATAAGAGGTAAGACTAATTACATCACACCTACAGCGGCTTGTGCAATCGGTGCTATTGAGGATGGAAGGATCATGTGCGCACCGTCGAGTGCTGTGAAGAAGCATTGCAGGCAGTACCTGAATATAATCCAAGGTTCTAAGAAATCATCTGACATAGCAAAGATGGTCAGGAAGAAGTTTGGCGGAGAGCTTGACGAGATAATCAAGTCGCTCCCTAGCGGTGGAATCGATGTCAAGGAATGATCATAATGATTGTCTCAGGCATCTGGGAATTATTGTCCGTCAATGCCGGAAGGAGGATCATGATTTTGTATACCGTCTTGCCCTTCAGATAAAGCCATATGTAGAGAAGCTCACCAGATGGGACAGGAAGTATTTTGATGATGATTTCAAGAGGACATATAAGTCAGGAGCGATCCTGCTGAGAGGCAAGAGGAGGATAGGGATGTTCCAGCTTAAGCATAATTTCACGAATATTTATATCGCAAGGATATATCTTTCACCAGCATATCACGGTCAAGGCATAGGGAAGGCATTGATGCAGTATTTTGAGACTGTTGCAGCTGAAAGGCATAAGAGAAAGATCCATCTGCACGTCTGGAAGGGCAATCCTGCAATCAGGTTCTACCGTAAGTTGGGATACAGGACGATAGAGGATAAGAACAATAAGATACTTATGGAGAAGCGCATCTGAGTCAACTGCTGTTGATGAAACTGTTGTGGTGATAAAATGTTAAAGACCATCCAATACACTCTCGGAATTTCACTGATATTATTAGGCATAGCTGGCCTTTTCCTGCCTATTTTGCAAGGCATCCTACTCATAGGTTTGGGCATCCTAGTCCTAAGAGGCCATAAGGTCAAGGATGTCTGGCATAATATTAGGCGTAAGAAATAAATTCTGATTTTTTATTTACTTATTTAGTGATTTCTCGAACAAATTAGCATTTTTGGGTATTTATGCCTAGATTTTTCTATTTTTTAAAGAATCAAAACATTTATATACTAAGTATGTATAATTATAACTATAAAACAAGGTATTAAAATAACTATTAAAATATGCCTTGAATTATACATATCATGTTTAGGCAACCTTGCCGTGGTTAGATAATGTCGATGACTTCGGAGTCGGCATTATCTTTGGATGCAGATTTGTGCCATGATCTGTATCATTGACCTAGTTTAGTAGAGGGAAAAAGAGGGTAGACATGTCAGAAGCTTTCCATCAAGGAAAGTTTCTGATCATGTTCCAAAACCCGTAAAGGGTTTTAGACAGAAGAAGCAGCGCTTATGTTCCTGACAACAGCAGAGACATTTGCCGAACACCTCCGTGCGGTGATGCCGTTCACATTCACGCGCTGCTTCTCTTGTCTTTCATATTGACAGAGATCCGTTTTTAAGAGACAAAGGATATGAATGGTAAAGCTACAGTTTGACAACAACAAGCAGTACAAGATAACCCTGCCAAAAGCATTGATTGATGCAAAGGGTTGGAGCAAGGGTTCAGAGATCAAGATAGAGCTCGATGGACAGGGCAATATAGTTCTGAAGAGGAATATGCAATGAATCAGGCACTAGCTTACGCAATATCGAGCATAACATCATGTTCACGGACAATCTGTCCTGGTTACAGTAGGAAGAAATCTTTTTTGACGCAGGAAGATGCACTCCGCAGTTCGGGTCTGCAGGAGAGGGTGTGAGCGATGGAGATATTTTTTGAGATCGGGTTGTTGGTCATATTTGCAGGTATAGGTACTTACCTTGCTAGTCTGATCAAGCAGCCGCTCATACCTGCATACATATTATCCGGCGTCTTGGTAGGGAATGCTTTCGGTCTTGTGACGAACGGGGAGCTCATATCAAACCTGAGCGAGATAGGGATAGCATTCCTTCTTTTCATGGTCGGTCTTGAGATGGAATTCAAGAAGCTCAAGGACATAGGTACAGTATCTTCTGTCGCAGGGACATTGCAGATAGCTGCAGTCTTTGGCCTTGGCTATCTCGTGACAAGACTGATCGGCTTCTCAAAGATGGAGGCGATATACCTGAGTGTCGTGATTGCGCTCAGCAGCACGATGCTGGTAATAAAGATATTGTCTGATAATATGGAGACCAATACGATCCATGGGCGGCTTGCTATAGGCATACTGATCGTGCAGGATATATTCGCGATTGTAGCGTTGTCTTATCTTGCTTCAGTATCTGACGTTGCGCTGGGCTTTGTATTCTTTGCAAAGCTTGCGGCAGTCCTTATTGCAGGAGCGGTGCTCAGCAAGTTTGTATTCCCGCATGTATTCTCCTTTGCTGCAAAGTCAAGGGAAGTGCTGTTAGGTGTGTCTTTGAGTGTTTGCTTCATGTTCGCTTTGGTGTTCCATTCATTAGGCCTGTCGATAACGATAGGTGCATTTGTAGCAGGAGTATTGCTCGCGAATCTCCCTTACAATCTTGAGATAGTGAGCAAAGTGAAGACATTGAGGGACTTCTTTGCCATACTGTTCTTTACGTCATTAGGGATGCAGCTGAATCTTGGGAGCGTGTCATCGATGCTGTTGCCGCTGACAGCTCTTCTGTTGCTGGTCGTGGTCGCAAAGCCGATACTCATCTACTTCACGCTGGTCGTATTAGGTCATAAATCAAGGACTGCATTCATAACTGCGACATCACTTGCACAGATATCTGAGTTCTCTCTGATAATCGTGCTGCAGGGTGTCGCAGCAGGTGCGATATCACAGAATATGCTGACATTGACCATACTGCTTGCAGTGGTGACTATGGCATACACATCATACTTCATGAAGTTTGAGGTGAAGTTCTATCATAATTTCATCGCTCTCATGAGGAAGTTAGGGATACACGTCATGCACCATAATAAGGTGCTTCCTCTGAAGGAAGCGTATGATGTTGTGCTGTGCGGATATGATCGTATAGGGTATAGTGTGCTCAATGCATTGCATGCGCAGAGGAAGAGTGTCGTTGTAGTGGATTTCAATCCTGATATCATCAAGAGGCTCACGGCTTTGGGCGTGCCTTGCATATATGGTGATGCTGCAGATCCTGAGGTGCTGGATCATCTTGATGTCAAGCAGGCCAAGATGGTGATATCTACTGCAGATTCTTATGAGGATAACCTCTTGCTGCTAAGGAGAGTCAAGGGAGAGAATAAGTATGTCCATGCTATAGTTACAGCGCATAAGATAGATCAGGCTCTTGAACTGTATCAGCAGGGTGCGGATTATGTCATACTTCCGCATTTCCTTGGTGGTGATATGGTGTCTCAGATGTTGGAGGGGTTCGGGTCTGGTGGTGTGCAGACGATGATGTACAAACATAAGCATGTGCAGGACCTGCTGGCGAGAAAGGATTTCGGCCAGGATCATCCTACACATTATTGAGGGAATATGAGTGATTGATGGAGTGAGTATTGTTTATTATTGATGGATAATGATGGATGATGAGTGATTGATGAGTGATTGATGATATCATATAGAGAATGATTATGTGGAAAAGGGATGATGAAAATATGGCATTAGACAATATAGAGATAAAGAAAATGAAGGCCAAGGCACATGCACTGGAGCCTGTGGTCCGCATAGGAAAGAATGGGCTTACTGACTCGATTGTGCAGCAGGTGAAACGGGTTCTCCTGGCACGTAAGTTGGTGAAGGTGAGATTGCTTCGGTCTTTTGTGGAGAGCAATGACCGTAAGAAGACCGCAAAAGAGCTCGCAGTAAAGACTGGTGCTGAGCTGATAGATCAGGTAGGATTTACAGTGGTATTGTATAAGCGGTGAATGAGTGATGGTTGACTTCAGGCAGATTTGTCACGCTATCCTCGGAAATGTCACCATAATGTTTATAAATTGAGTTTGGCGCTTATAGACTGCCGACAGAAGTGTCACAGGATTGATTGAAAATGATAAAATGCACAGATCCAAAGTTCGGATTCGAGGAACATGATAAGGACGAGCTGAATAGAGGGGGGAAGATGGTTGATGTACTGAACTATCCTAAACCTATCAGGAAGTTCAAGCTAGTCTATCAGAGTTTCAACCAGTCTATAGAGGAGATATACTTCTGGCTACTCGCAAGCTTGCGGGAGGATTTCGGACTGCATGATGTCATAAAGATCAAGGATGTATTCACAGCTTCTGAACAGTCTGCTTTCTGGGGTCAGTCCCAGCAGCGCATGAGCATCCAGCAGGGACAGGTCTCAAACTACCTTGCCACAATAGGTAAGCTTACAAAAGAGCTGTTCCAGATAGTCCGTGAACTGCGTATACTGGATGAGCGTCTGGATGTGTATGAAGAGAGCAATAAGACGATAAGAGATACAGGTAATGTGCATGCGAGACGTCTGAGTGATGCTGCAGAGATCGTGCTTAAAGGATACTGGGTCGATCTCAAGGATGGAGGCGTAAAATCCCCTGGGTCTGTATATGGGCTTGCAGGGACTCTTGGTTATACTGCATTGCCGGATATATTCTTTGCCGCTCCTGCCATGAAGGCGGATGAGGTCAATAGTTATGTGGACCACCTTAAGTTCAACCCAAAACTGAAGAACGTCCTGCGTAGGAAGCTGCATGCCTACGTCGTGTGGAAAGATCATACTTATGCTGAGGTGAAGAATAGGAAACAGTTCACTGTCAAATTCCTGCGTCAGCATTACAATGCGATCCAGCTCTACATAAATTGGATAAAGCCTTATCTGCGCAATGTCAAGCGCTTATCTCAGAATTTTGAGAAGACGATGAGTGAAGATCTGATAGGTTCTTTTGAAGGGAGCGTTACAGAGCTTGAGGTATTGTGCAAGAGGAAGGAAGGTGATCATCATAATGCTGTAGTGCTGCTCACTATACTTTTCAGGACGCAGCCGCATATGGATTTCCATCAGGAAGGTTATCAGCACAAAGGCCCTGTACACGTCGGGCGTAGTGAGATAACTATGAGAGGGTATGCCTGGACAGATAAGGAGATAGAGAATTTTGTCAGCCTGCGTGATGCAGAGACATTTGACATGCTCGGTGATATAGACAAGAGCCTCCAGGAGTCGATTGATGCTCTGGGGGATGATCTCAGGAAATATCTTAAGGATAAGGGAGAGGAATTCCCTGAAGATGTCAAGGAGCGGGAAGAGAAAGAGGCCGCTGCAAAGAAGTCAATGGAGAACCTGAAGGGAGCGATTGATCCGTTCATGGCAATCTTTTCAGGATTCAAAGAGATATTCACTGCTCTGTTCCCTATGGGCCCTAAGAAAGACAAGAGCGAGCCGACAAAATGGGAGCTGTCTAAAGATTCAGGGAAGGCGAAAGGTGCGATGCAGGTAGTTATATGGAATACCTATAAGAATTTCAAGAAAGCGCATCGTATGTTCACCTGGTGATTATCTGTTGCTTGTTCGTTGTTTGTTTGTTCATTGTTTGTTTATTTGCTTCATGATCATTTGGTGATTTATCATGCCTGACGAGAAAGAACTCAAAGAGATAATGAAACTGCCTCCTAAGGAGCGGTTGAAGAGATTGAAGGAGCTGGAAGAACGTCGCAAGAAGCAGGAGATAGAATCCAAGAAGATAATTGAGGAGTCTCTCAAGGAGATAAAGCTTGATGAGATGCTCCAGGAGATCGAGGTCCCAAAGCAGAAACAGGTGGATATGGACAGGCTTTTCGAGCAGGCGAGTGACATTGAGGAACAGGTGAAGTCAGCTAAGATCAAACTTGATGGCGGTGGTTCAGACTATGGTAAGCGTATCCAGGAACTGCTTCCTCAGAACACCCTGCAGGAGATCCAGCAGTGGTACTCACAGGATAATGTCCCTCCGACGAGGGAGGAGTTCCTTACTGTCTACGAGCATGCAAGGGAAGCATATTCTACTGTTCAGCAGAGCATGCAGGATGCCCCTAATAAGGAGCTTTATTCATCACCATCAGATAAGCTTGTAGAGAATGTGGTCAGTTCGATGCGTATATTGCGTTCGATGGGCTACAAGATGGACTGGTTCGGACCCGCAGGATAGAAGATATGAGCTGATTGGCTTGGAGATATGATAAGAACATGGAGACTGATCTTAAACCACGGAAGCTGCACAATCTTGGGCATGTTGATGACAAGAGATTCAGGCAGCTGCAGGTATTTTCAGATGCGCTGGTTGCCAGATACCCTAAAGCGATGGCTTCTATCATTGTCAAGCGCCCTGTTTCAGTGAGCGCAGATCTTGAGGTGCTTCTTGTAGTTGATGACCTGAATGATCTTGTTGTCGCAAAGAAGGTATCTGATATGAGGATTGCTGCTTCAGAGCTTGCGTTCTCAAAGGACCTCCCTATACGCTGTGATGCGATGCATGCATCTGATCTCTGGAAGGGTTTTCAGTCGTATGATCATGACGCTCTTCAGATTTTCCGGGAATCCCTTATGGTCCATGATAATGGTTTCTTTGCCCCATTGCAGGAGCTTCTTATCACAGGTAAGATGCGCCCTTCAAAGGAGAGTGTCAATATATATTTCATAAAGGCGGAACGGTCGATCAAGAATGCAAATGGCAATGTCGCAAAGGCAGTCCTTGACCTGTATTGGGCAGTGATAGATTCAGCTCATGCTGCTGTCATGGTAGCAGGTATAACTCCTCCTTCGCCAAAGGATCTTGCAGATACTGTCAAACGTGAGCTGGTCCTCAGGAATCTTGTGCATAAGAGATGCGGAGAGATAGTGGAGCGGTTCTATGATATCGCCAAGAAGATAATGCACAAGGAAGTGATAGATATATCTGGTAAGGAGTTCGATTCATATCTGCATGACGCTGATTTTTTCATGAAAGAGATAGATAAGTTCGTAAGGGAGCATGTGAAATAAGATGCAATTCAGCTCAGGGCCGTATTACACGCCGATGGACAGGGAATATCATGGAAGGGAGTTCCATGGAGGTATTTCTGATGAGCCTAAGATTGAGAAGCCGATAATGGCGATCAATGAGTTGGGCATAACTGTCGTAGAGAAGGATCCGATAACAGGTGGAGGGTTCATCCAGAACGTCGATGCTGCGATAAGGATGGGTGCAAGCAAGATGCAGCTGGTCTTCAATCAATCATCCCAGCAGGCGATAGGTGGCAGGCCTAAAGCATATGGTAAGGAAGTACGTGAGAACATCCGTGAGCTTGCCAGAGTGAACGAGGTAGCGATAGAAGGGGTTGAGATGCCGACATCAAGCATGAGCAACCTTTCAGGTTTTGATCCACAGCGGTTCAATATCTCTGAGCAGAAGAGGCAGACGGACCTTCAGGAAGTAAAGGATGCGATAAAGTTCCTTGGTGATGTCGCTGGTGGTGGTGGTGTTGATATCTGGTCACAGGAGTTCACGAGAAATATAGTTGATGCTTCATGGAACGTCAAAGGTAAGCATGCAGGTAAGTTTGAGGCGTATGAGGAAGAGAATAAGTTCGCTACAGAATATCTTGTAGACAAGCGTACAGGACAGGTCCAGCAGGAGATAAAGCATTCGTCAGATATCTACGAGCCCGTATACGCTGAATCCGATAAGGAGAAGTGGGGCAAGGATCGTGAGAATAATGATGTCCTCATCAAGAAAGGTGATTGGGTGGATATAGATGGTAGATGGATCGATCCGCTTGACAAGGAGGCACTGCTTCATAGGGTGCCTGCATGGGATGAGATTAATAAGAAATTTAAGACAAGAGCCGTAGATTGGGACGAGATAGTCAAAAGGACTTCAGAGTTCAATGATCGTTTCTCTAAAAAGGTAGGTTCTGAATTGGATCCTGGAGAGTACGCGTTCAGGTTACAGCTTGAGAATAAATGGATCCAGGCAAGAGGTCATTCGTTGTTCTATACTGCCCGGTATGAGACTGAGAGGAAACAGAGGAATGCATTGAAGGATGCATTGAATTATTATGAGAAGCTAGAGAGTACGATGCCTAAGGAAGAGATAGACAGGATAATGCAGGAGGACAATTCATTGAAGAGTACTCTGGGAGGGCAGTTCATACCTTCAGAATATAAGCGACCGACAGATATCATAAAAGAAGGTCTTGAGCAGATCGAGCATCACCTCAAGCACGTCCATGAGGCGTCTGCAGCATCTGATGCGCAGGCTGATGAGGTATTGCGGACCATGGGCGAGGTTGTCTCTCTGAAGAAATTTGCAAAAGAGAAAGCTATCGATTCTTATTCTGATGCAGGGATATTTGCCCTTGATGAGGAGAAGCATAACAAGAACGTGACAAGGACGATTCATGTAGGACCTGAGATAGGATGGCCTACAGGTTATGGAGGACATCCTGATGAGTTCATAGAGCTGATACAGGAATCACGCAAGAAGATGACTGAGAAGCTCATCAAGGATAGGGGTTATTCACAGAGTGAAGCTAAAGAAGAGGCTAAGAAGCATCTGAAAGGATGTTTTGACACTTCGCATCTTGGTATGTGGCTCAATCATTTCAAGAAAGAGCATCAGGAGAGTGAAGAGCACCGCCTTAAGAGATTCAATAAGTGGTATATGGAGATGGTGGACAAGATGCAGGAGGCAGGAGTGATAGGTAGCGTGCAGGCTGTCGATTCTGCAAGTGGTGCGCACGGGCATCTGCCTCCAGGACAGGGAATATTCCCTGTGGTAGAGGCAGTCGATCTTCTGAAGTCAAAAGGATTCACTGGTTTTGTAGTATCTGAAGGCCATGAGGAAGAGCAGTTCGGCAGAGGGCGTATATTGCTCCAGACCTGGAGGGCTTTTGGTGCAGACATCACTGACAGTTATTTTGCTCCTGGGGCGCAGACCCGATGGAGCGATGTTTCAGAATCATATTTCGGACATGCAAACCCTCCGCCTTACATCGTAGGCCAGTACAGGCCAAGTGATGACTGGGTGTTCTGGAGCGGTGTGCCATTGGAGTGATTGTAGAATAGGAGATAAGAGGATAATCATGCAAGCAAGGACAACATCAAGAAAATATGTCGCAACACCTGGCGAGATAGAGGAGATTGTCAAGAGTTTCTCTGACTCTATGCAGAAAGAGATGGGTGCTCTGATAAAATCAGTTGTCTGGTTCGGCTCTGCTGTGCGTGGAGGATTCAAGGAAGGCAAGCTTTCATTGAGGGATGATGCGCTCTTTGGCAGTGACATAGATATCCTTATCATATTTGATGATCTGGTGCACATACTTACACCTGAAGTGATAACTGCTTATCGTGTGGTGACTGAGAAGGTCGCATCAGATGTATCTAAACGTCTCCATGTGACCAGCATGCCGCTCACGAAATTCTGGGATTATTCATTGAAGGGAGATCCTATATTGATAAACATGTTGCGTGACGGTACTGCAATCCATGATGAAGGATGTTTTGGCATGGCAAAGAGGATGCTAGGGTCAAGGATGATCCTTCCTAGCAAAGAGATAGTCTGGATATATCTTGCTAAGGGTCCGATGTCAGTATCTAATGCTAAATGGAACATGAGACAGGCAGTCATCGACCTGTACTGGTCTGTTGTCGACTCATCTCATGCAGTATTGATGCATCAGGGGATAGTTCCTGAGACTCCTGATCATATCATACCATTGCTCAAGACGCATCTGGTGATTACAGGAAAGATGGATAAGAGATACCTGTCGATCGCTACAGAACTGGTCAATGTAGGAAAGATGCTGATGTCTGGCGAGATCCATAAGGTATCTGGTGACCATTACGACAGGTACCGAAAGGAAGCAGAAAAGTTCTTTCACGCAATCAAGGGGATCCTTTCAGCATAATCTTTGTACTATTTCTTGTTTACATTATTTATAGTTCCAGCACCGCCGCCTAGCGAGCGCAGCAGGGGTGATGCGGGATTAAGATAGCAGTAGTTTTAATAATCTCCTCATCTACATCAACTCTTATGGACTCCGCCCTCCTTGAAAAAATAAAACGCACCTATTCCAAGAGACACAGCACTCTACTCATATCAGGACAATCACAGCGCGCCACTGCTTTAGGTTACTGGGCAGCATCTGACCCGACACAACTTTTCGAGCTGTTCAAGAAAGTCAGACTCCAGAACTTCAAGAAGTTTCTTGACCTCGGCTCTGGTGATGGTATCGCAGTCGCTGTCGCTTCTCTTTTCACAGATGCATCAGGGATAGAGATCGATGCAGAGCTCCATAAGGAAGCAAAGCAGTTGACCTCAAGACTTGGTCTGCACTGTACTCTGAAATGCAAGGATTATCTGGATGAAGACCTGTCTGCATATGACTTTATCTTCATCAACCCTGACAATTATTTCCACAGGCTCGAGAAGAAGCTGGTGGAAGAGTTCAAGGGGACTCTTGTCATTGTTGATAATATATTCAGGCCTCTCACTCTGGATACTGGCCGATCGCTGTCTGTTGCAGGAGTCAGCTACAGCAGGTTTTTGCTATGATTGTGCTGTTCATGCTCTTATGATCCGCTCATACAGGCAGTTATGATAGACACTTTTTTATACTCTATTTGTGTGTTGACCTTTATGGCATTCAGCAAATACCTTGAAATGAGCCTTAAAGCACTCAGGAAAGAGAAGAAGATTCTTGGACTCATTCGTAGACATGTGTTGGAGATAAGGTCATCTCTTGAGGATGCGTATACTGGAGCAAAAGAGGATAATCCGAAATTCGGGACCATGGCTGAAAGCATCAAGAGACATTGCAGGTCTAAACTTATCATTATACACAGGTTAGCGTCTGGCTTGCAGGCACAGAATATGAAGTTCACTGTAGGGGTGACAGGGATCAAAGGCGATATGAAGGCAAAACCGCTCAATGAAGTGATACCTCTTGTCCAGGATATTGAATCAGATATGTTACGCATGAAAAACTTCTTTGATATCAGTAAAGGGAGTCTGTCTTTCATCTTTCGTGACAAGAGATTGATTGGTTTTGATGGTTCTTGTTCACAGTTGATGAGAGTGATCGATGATAATATAGTCCATTCTACTTTAGATTCTATGGAAAGTGATGTGGATAGGGTATATGGACTTCTGAATGGGGATATCAAAGTGATGCATCTGCTGATAGGTCATGGGATAAGCACATCTGAACGTGCCGCCCATATGTTCAGGAGGCATCAGTACATCATAGATACTTCTTTCCTGGTCAATGTCGAGAAGTCAAAGAAGGGTGCTGCTGACTACAGGTTTGATTTTGATTCTGACCTTGTGATGCTGAATAAAGTGGACAGGGAATGCATGAGGCACATAAAAAATGACTTGAGAGCATATGTCAATGGGATTGCTGTGCGGGGAGATGAATCTGAAGCAAGACCTTATCTGACTAATGTGGAGAATGCATGGATTGTGAATCACACTGCTGGTAAGAGCATCAATGATTTTAAGAAGGGAGCAGATATCTGGATACTTGCTTATGCCTGGGCAAAGTCAATATCAAAGAAGCCAGTCCTGATATTGTCCGATGATCCTGCTGATTTTGCACCGGTAGTTGAATACATGCATGATGTTGAGAAGTTACCTGTCAAGCTGTTAGGTTTTAAGGATATTAAAACAAGAAAGATCATTTGATTTCCTTTGGGTCTTTTATTGCGTATCTGTAACTGCTGTTCTTTTCATGATCCAGTTCATGCTCTGCATTGAATGCTGATCCTTCTGTCATCTCGATTATCTTCTGCATTGTCCTATCGATCAGTTGAGTTTGTTCTGTAGATATTGAGATGTATTTTCCATCTTTTCCGCACTTCTCTGCTGTGATGATTTCAGGATTCGGGTCTCCAGGGAATAATGCGAGATATCTCCTCATGCCTGTGCGCAAGAAGTCACTGGCAACTCTTGAGTGTATGTCTTCCCTAGATTCGTATCCTGTGGTGTAGGGAACCAGTACCCTCACAAGGTAATGTTCAGGATCATTTTCGATCGGTTCTTGTCCTGAAGTGCGGGTCACCATATCGACCAATGTCCCATTGACTCTGGCAGCTCTCCGTTCTACAACAAGATGTGCCCCGGTCATCACTGCTTTTTCTATGCAGTCTTTCATGATAAGGATGGGATTTTTCCGGTTAAGTTCTTCGCCCAAGATGTGGGACAATTGTCTCTTTGATACATGCTGTTGCGACAGATCTATGTAGCTCTTGTGTTGCTCTACTGCATTCTTCTTGCACCGTTGTTTAGTTTTCACGATATCCCCTGAATATTTACTCCCTATATTATTCAGAGGGTCCTGTTTATAAATATTATTATTTTTAACTACTGACACGTAATTACAATAAAATGGGTTTTAAGGTCATTTAAATGGATTATGATTCATTTTCCGCCACCTCCACCCGAACCACTCGACCCTCCACTATATCCTCCGGAACTTCCTCCTTTGCCGCCAGAATAAGCGCTTCCACCAGCATAAGCTGCGCCACCTTTCCCTGCTTTTCCAAGATATCCTGCGGATTTCCCTTCTGCCATCATCAGGCCATAAAGTCCATTGAGTACATTGTATAGTGCTTTACCCCTGTTCTCGTGTGGAGTCACAACACCCATATTGTACATTGTCCCATCTGGCGCAGTATACTGTATACTCAGTTGCGATGTAGGTCCATACCCTTCAGGTCTCATCTGATGCATGCCCTGCATCGCCTGCATAGGGTTATAGCTGTTCAGCATATTTGGTCCTATCTGTGATGGGAGTGCATACTGGCTTGCAGGTCTTGGTCCTCCCTGCCCTCGCATCCCTGCAGGATGACTTGCTGTCGGTGTCATGAGGAATTTGTTCTCCTCGTCTTCATCGAGTCCCAATTCTTTCAGGAATCTCCTGATATTATCATCGTATTGGCTCGTGCCTGATCTGGATCCTTTAGGTCGGTCTGTTCCATTCTCTTTTTCATATCCCATATATATGGGAGCCATCATATTTGTAGCTTGCATATCTCTCACCTTGCATGTTTATCCTATATGTTGTGACATCAGTGCAACTGCATAGATGCCTGTATGGTGATATGTCTGCCAGAATTAAATGGATTTATCTTGCATAGCATACTTTAATGTGACATTGCTGTCCCGGACGTGCGGAGCTGTCTTGCCCTGTTTCACTTCTTGGGTATTATGTCATCAGTCTTGGCACGTTCTCTTTTTGCTTCGTAGTGCTTGCCGTCCTCATCCTTGTCAAGGATCTCCCAGCGTTTAGAGCTGTTCCGATCAAAGTCTATCCGAAATGGTCTGTCTCCGATCACTGCCTTTACGTCATATCGCTCTATCCTGCCATCTTCTTGCGTGATTGAGACGTTATCTCCTATGATATTGACCTTGACCTTCTTTCCCTTATATTTTTCGTCAGGCTTGTAGAACTCGACAACCCTTGCCCCGCCAGTGTATTCCAGTGCGATCCATTTGATCTCTGCAGCCATGCGTCCATGGTCAGGTGTCTTTTCAGGGTCTATGTCTCTTTTTACGTGTACCTTGAAGCGGGTAGGCGTGTCGTCAGCAGATGCAGTATAGTTGTCAGGGAGGAAATGTTCCCAACCATTATTGTCTATGTCGTATGCTGCCATGTCGACCTTGCCCGCTTCTGCGATATGCAGAGGATTCAGGTCACTGATGTCTGGTCGTGCTCTTGACTCTTCCATCCTTTTCTTCTGGAACACGAGGTCTATCAGCTCTTTACGCTGGAGAAGCTCTTGTCCGTTCTCTATCATGAATACTCTTCCTACATGGTCTGGCACACCATATCCTGGATCCCCCTCAAAATCGAAGTCTGCTACGATGACTTCAAGTTCATCAGATCCTGAAGGCTTGAATATCCTCACTGCGGGAAGCTCCTCTTTGTCCCCTTTGTCGTCTAGCCTGTAGACTTCAATATAGTCCGGCTTTTTTTCAGGGTCGTTATCAAGGTTGAATGACTTTATCATTATGCCGCCTTTACGTCTCTTATACGTCCAGGGATTGACACCTTTGTCGACCTTATACTGTGGGTTAGGTATCTTTTCAAGGAATGACAGTATGTGCGCGACCTCTTCAACTACAAGGTCCTTGTCATCGATGTCTCCACTTTTACGTGCTTTCTTGACATAATCAGCATCGAATTCTCTTGTTGCCCTATTTAGCGGGAAATGTGTTGAAAGGGAATATCTTTCATCAGGTTTTACAGAGAACTGGCTCATGGCATTTCCATAATATCCATAGCTGTAGTAGCCTCCATACCAGTTATGTGGTTGGACAAGATCCTTGAATTTACGCTCAAGCACCTTGGATTGGAGCATATCCAGATGGAACTTCCACACTTTCTCCTGTTTCTGCAGGTGTTCGCCGATGCCTGTACTGTCCATGTATTTCATCCATTCTATTGATCCTTCTGTCTTCAGGCTCTCATGGATATCCGAATAGGTCTGCTTCACTACCTGGAGAGTATCTTCATCACTGAACACATCATAGTTCAGCTCATAGGTCACAGTGCCGTCTTCGTGCTCTGTCTTGTCTGTGAATAATCTTCTTCGACCTTCTGCAGCACCGACTTCTGCCTGGGATCTTGTGTAACCTTTTGCCATTATCTTGTCTTCCAGGTTCTTTTCGAAGCTTTCACATCCTGCCATGGTGCTGATTATCCCTAATGCAAGAAGTGCTTTTGTTATTGCGTGTCTCATCTTTTGAGCACCTCCTCTTCAAGGTCATAGTTCACTATCCCCAGCCGGTACATCCTGATTCCGAAGTCGATCAGCTCTTCAGGGTTGTTGACTGGTGCGCCCATGCTTTTGGCGAATCCGATGAGTCCCTGTCTCTCTTGTGGGGTCATATCGTCAAGCCTTCTCTCAAGTTCGCCCTTTATCTTCTCTCTCGTCGCGGCATCAAATGAGTCACTGCCCTGATCCCTCCCTCTGCTCTTGAGATCCCATGCGACTTCCCGGGCCAGCTTGTCGAATACCTCTTCGTTCTCCTGCAGGAAGTCTCTTGTCTTCTCGAATCCTCCGAGGAGTGTCGGCTCATAGTGCATGTACATCATTAGCTTGAAGGTCGCATTGTCTTCCTTGAGGAAGTGGTTCATCGTCATGAAGTAGAACGGGTGCGTGTAGAATGCAGGTATGTAGTGATCAAACGCTACATGCTGTACCATTGCAGCTATCTTCTCAGTCTTGTCTATGTTCTCACGCAGTTTAGCCATGTCGTATTCAGGGCCCATTGCAAAATTGAATCTCAGGATATCCTCATTTGCAAGTTCACTGTCAAAGTTCCAGAGGACCTTTGCAACTTTCCTGACATCATTGAGATAGCTATGGAACATGAAATGTCCGAAATCTTCTCTTGTGAGCATAGGCAATGATGCCCAGAGCTCAGCGTCGAACTTATTCAGCATGGGCCAGCTCTGGAACTTCGGGTTCCTGTGTGTCATCTCATGCACGAATATGGTGGGCCAGCCATTGATGTGGTCAAGAACCCTTGCTTTAGGGTCTATCGCTACAACTCCTGTGTTTATGTAGCACAACCCTAGTGCAGGTATCTCTCCAAAATAATACCTTGTAGGGATAAAATCCTGTATCTTGGTTTCTGGAGTGAACATCACATCTCTTATTGTAAGGCCAGGATATCCAGGGACAGCATCATCCAGCATATCTGCCAGCTTATCATCTTCTTTTAGCGCCCCTTCTTCTTTGAGCATCTTCTCCTGAGAGGTGATTATCTTATCCAATGTTTTTTCATAATCTTTCATTGCCAGGCTTGCACTGTGTTTCATGTATTGTATCTGGTCCTGCACGATGCATTCGAACTCTTGTGGTGAATACCTGTCCATACCTGCAGCATGATAATGGTTGACACTATCATCTTCCTGCCTTACATAATTAGGGAATATGATTATCGTGCTGGCTCCATGGATCTTGCGTGTCACTTCAATTGACCCGTTAAGTGCATTATGGCTGCTTCCGTAAGGATACTTGGTCTTCATTGATTTGTATACCCTGTCCTTCTCAAGCATCCTCTCAGCTGGATCTGCAGGGGATTCCATCATGGTCCCGTCGGGTTCCTGAAGATATTTAGGTACACATTCTGTGTAGCGCACTGTCTTTGTCGGATTTGCCGCTTCCGCTGTTCCCATCTGTCCTGGAGAAATAGCGATGTAGGCTCCGAGTACCGCACTTGCAAGTCCTCTGCCTGCTACCTTTAGCGAGTTTTTGAGTTTCATGATATTCTATATTGCCGTCTAGCGATTTATAATACTAATCCGTAGTATTTTTATCAGAACGCAAATATTTCACGACATACAACAGCAATAGAAAATTATGCGCCGAAGTTATTACGGATTAGCTCTCAAGTCGGACGTGATCCATCCCCATCCAGTATTCTGTATTGTACACGGCATCCTGATGCATCTTTATGAAATCCCTGTGTCTGAGCTCTTCATTTGCAACAATCTTGAGGAATTCACTTATCTTCCTGTTCTTGACTTTCTTGGCCAGTTTCATGTACAGGTCATACCCATCTGTCTCGAACTGCAGTGCCTGATTGAACACATGGTATATTGCAGATTTTGTCCTGACAACTTCTTGGAGCTGTCTCATCCCAAATAGCGGATTCTTGAGCTTGGGCTGGGGCGAGTAACTCGCAGCGACTTTTGCCGCATCGGAAGTTCCTTTCTTCTTTTCTGCTTCGTATATGCCTGTGAAGTATTTGAGATGTACGTTCTCCTGCTCTATCAAAGTGTCCATAAGTCTTTTCATGTTGTAGTCATTTATCTTGCTCTTGACTTCTGTATAGAACTTGATCCCTTTCTTCTCTGTACTGATAGCTAGTTTGATGTATGTGAGGATATCTTCTTTTTTTGTAGCAGAAGGTCTTGCTTTCGGCTTCACTTGTATTGCCTTTGTCTTAAAGACATTTTTAGAATGACTCTTCACACTCGTTTTCTTGACAGCTTTCTTTGCCATGCACTCCACCTCAGTGCCTGACTGGTATTGAGTGTTTAAATACTTTTTGTACTGTCTTTATGAGAATCAGTCTAACTTGACAAAAGTATATCCTTGTCTGCGTAACTCAGGGAGGGCAAGCTCCAGCCCTTCTTTTGTGTTCCAATTTGGGTGGTGCATGTGCATTACTACGATAGAACCTTTCTGCGCAGTCAGGATCTTATCCCGTATGAACTCTGCGGAGTTTTTGCCTGTGTGATCGCCTGAAACGACATCAAAATTGGTAAGAGAATTACCGTTCTGTTCTATCAGTTCTTTTGCTTCATGCTCAAACCATCCTGTTCCTGGCCTGTAGCGCGTAGGTCTGTTTCCGGTCAGTTCCTCTATCCTATCAGCACTTGCATCTATCTCGTGTAATGCATCAGCCTGGCTTCGCGTACCAGTAACTCCGTATGCTGATTTGCCTGAGAATGATAATGGTCTGTGTGACTCGCCATGATTCTGTATTGAAAACAGCTCTTCATGAGCCAGCTCTTGTGCAGCTTCAGGATTGCTCTTGATCCATCTGCCTGTCAGGAACATCGTTGCAGGTATCTGTTCCTGTTTCAGATAATCCACAAGTTCAGAGTCATATCCTTTTCCACCGCACGCGTCAAAAGTGAGTGCGATTATCTTTTCATCTGTGTCCAGATGGGTTGAAGGTTTGACAAGCCCTCCTTTACGTACTGTGTCATCGGTTATTGTGTGTAAATTAGTGTAGCTGGTCGAGCGTATCGGTGTCATCTCTGTAGTCATTCCAGGAGAAGTGATTTCTTTCTCTTTGACATTTTTCGCAGGCTCATATCCTCTGCTCATCCCGCTATGGGTGTTGCTCACTGCCTGTGGGGTTGATGGGGTGATTGGATGATAGCTCTCACCCGAAGACATCGCACCTCCTTTAGCTGTGGACAGGATCATTGTTGCAGCGATGCAAGCTGCTTTTGCTACATTTCCGAGTCGGGACAAGAAAGATTTTGACTCTGCAGGTTGTCGCTTATGGATCTTAGATTGTTTGATCGGTTCTTCTTCTCTCTTGTTTTCTTTTTTCAGATCATATTGTGATTTCGCCCGATTTATGGTATCGCGCATTGTCCAGAGTGTAGAGATGAAATCAGCAGCTATCTGTGTATCTTTTCCTATCTTTGACTTTATGTAAGAATCATTCTCCATGTTTGCTGCTATGTTCTGTAGATCCATTATGCCCTGTGCAGAGGTCTGTTCTACATCCACTCCTGCAGCATGATCCTTTATCTTCTTCAGCTCATTCCTTGCGTATGTCTTCTTGGCAGAATCAATCTTGTCGCGCAGCACCCACAGTGTAGACACAAAGTCTGCTGCAAGCTGCTTGTTCTTGCTCATCCGTGCCCGAAGATAAGAGCTGTTCTGCAGTCTGCTCTCAAGCAGTTGGAGATCAAGCACATCATCGGCAGATACTTCGGATGTTTCAGCGGAATACAGGTCTGATTTTATCTTTTTCAGCCTGTCTGAGTAGAAGAAATTCTCGCCTTTACCTTCAAACTCTTTGAAGAGATGGCTGAATTGTCTTTCTGGTGTGTCTTCTTTTATCACAGTCAGCTTCTGGCGCAGGCGGTCATATACTTTATTGGCCTTCTGCTCAAGCTTTGGTCTTGAACTGCGTTTATTGTCTACATAATCAAGCAGGGAGATCAATGTCTCTTCATCATCACAGCTTTCTATGTACTCTGATAATGCATCATACCTCTTATCAAGGTTCCAGAACTCATCCTTTCCCTGTACTATATCGGAAAGTTCGCTATCATCATTGAACATCATATTGCATGCACTATGAGAAAGATAGCAGTTTTCCCTTTTTAAATCTTTCGTTTTTTACTACTTTTCAAGGACGATATATCTGTCGACGATAGATTACAAAAATGTCACAGTATGTGGTGTTGTACCCTGATTTTCTTTATAAACAGAGTTATCTTATCAGGGTCTACTATGACATATTCGTCTTGCAACTCAGGAGGGTCATGTGGTTATGGCTGCAGTAGCGGTCCAAGCTATATGCATGACACTATGTTGAGCAGCAGCTATACTGGAAACAGTGTGCAATCATTTTCCCCTTCTGATGCTTATCAGAGAGGGACAAAGAGTGACTCGAGCTTATACCAGATAGTACGGGCAACTTAAAGGGATACAAAATGAGCTACGCACCAGGACCTATCAACTGCTATAGTGCAGCGGCATCAGGAAGATTGGATCAGGTAGTCAATAAGTTCTACATGAACGTGGGTGCAGTCAATATCAACAATGGCAATATCAACCACGGGATCCAGCATTCTATCGCAGCACAGCGCACGGGTGACATCCATGTGTACAATCAGACCATAGACAACAGGGTGGGTGTGCAGAACAATTATGTCCTTAATCTTGATAACAGGAAGATTGAGTTTGTCTCGCCATACATCAGTGATGGGAGCAGCCGTCCTCAGGTCAGCTATTCTGAAAGACCAAGCGCTTATCTTCTTTCCGCACCATCAGGTGCATATGCATCATCAGCTCCTGCTTATGTCAATACTATAACTTCTGGTCTCCTGAAGTCAAGACGGCCTCATACACAGTTCATAGATTCTGCTGAGGAGATAGAGGTCCTGGTCCGCCATACTTTTGAGAAGCTCACCGGCAAGGTATTTCCTGATGACATCGTGATAAAGGTGTGCAGTGAAGAGGAGATGAAGAAGGCGCACTCTGCGAATGGAGGAAGGTGGAGTCCGGGCATAATGGGATTTGCGATGAACAGGCATCCATTGCCGAGTTCAATCTTTGTGCGCAGGAATAATCTTGATGCATTGATGCTTACAGTAGGTCATGAGATCGGTCACGTAGTTGCGCCAAGACTCCCTGATGCTCTTGATGAAGAGGCAAAGGCTTTTGCTTTCGAGCTTGCCTGGGTAAAGACGATAGTCGAGAATGACATAGGTGGATTGGCAGACAGTTTCAACCCTGATTTCACTCCTGCAGCAAATGGTCTGCATGACAAGGCATTTGCGTTTGTCCAGAACACGGTAAGGAAAGGGAAAGGAGCTATTGATGTATTCTTGGGATTGGCTAAAGGGATATTTACAACTTCTTATTTAGCATAAACAGAGCCGCGCCCTACTTCGCTTTGCTCACACAGTTCGCAAAGCTCTCGTGCCGCCACGCACGCAGGAATTTGTCAAACGTGGTTTTCGCCGAAGGCGTACCTTATTTATTGATTATTTTTGATGGATCGCTAGCGTGCTGATCAGGCGGCAACGGTCGCGACTCTGCGTAATGGCAAAATAGGGTGTGATTATATTGCTTTGACTCTACATTAGAAACCAATTTATACTACGACAACCATATTATTTCTCATGGAAACCAAACAGCAGGTAACCAAGAGACTTGTAGCAGGGGTAGTCATAATCATATTCTCATTTGTTCTGGGTAAGATATCATTGATACCTCTTTTCTTCCCTGGTGCTGCATGGAAGATATCTGCGGTATCGATCTACACTGCTTCATGGCTGCTGCTTGTTACCGGATTATTACTTGCAGGAGTCGAAGGATTCAGGCTTGCTACGCACAAGTACAAGGAATATCATCATAAGACTGTGCATCAGGTGAAGCAGCACAGCAGGAATGCTGTCCGACACACAGCCAATATAATTAAACATCCTATAACACGATCCAAGAGGCTTGTCAGGAGAGCTACAAGGAAGGGCGAGTGACTTTTCTGTCCCACTCCTGACCATGTTTACATATAAGTCTTTATAAATAAAGGGCGCTTTCTACATCTCATCTGGCAATATTGTCAGGATCATATGTACTGGAGGTAAAAATGGCAATCAAAGAAGTCAAATCAACAAGACCTGAAGCAGTTAGACCTGCAGCTGGCGGAGCAAGCAAGGACGAGCAGGTAGGGTTCCACAAAGGAGCATTATCAACACTTGCAAAAGAGAGGGAAGAGATGCTGAAGATATTGAGCATTGTCGAACAGCTTATGCAGATGCACGTCGCAGCGCTCAAAGAGCTTGGTGTTGACCTTGAGAAGATAGCAAAGCAGGCAGCAGCTTCACAGTCTCAGGCTAAGGGTGGTAAATCAGTATCACTTGAGAAATCACTCAGGTAATTTTTATTTTTTAAGTTCAATTTTTTCAGTTAAACACACAAAAAAGGGCGTTTCTCAGTATAACATTCAGGTCACAGATGTCACACTATCGGATATTACATCAAAATAATGCTTAAAAGCACAGTTCACATGATATGTTCCGGGTGGTGATTAAGTCACACCTAAAACGATCATGAGGGATGATTATATGACACAAGAAAAACAAGAAGATCCTGCAAGACAGGTGTATGATTCAGGAGTAAAGGCTGCAGCAAGGCTTGATAAGGAGTATGGACGGAAAGCGAACGTCATACAGAAGGCATATGAGGCTGCGGTAGATGAGCTCGGCTACTCGGATAAAGAGCTCTCGGATAAGTCAAAAGCAAAGAAAATCGCAAAGTTGATGTTCAGCGATAAGTATCTGGGCAATGCAGGATTCAACCCGCTGCTGAAAGAGAGTTCACTTTACCAGGACTTTGAAAAGAAAGATGATATCGAGAAAGGGCGTCTGTACGAGCACATGCTCGGGATGAATGTCGACACTTTAGTCAGAGGGACAATAGAGCAGTATGGTGGTCTTAAGAGAAGCGGACTTGTCGCTGCAGTCGACAGGCATTATAACAACAAGGCAGCACAGCAGCTCATGGCTCTTGCATGGCAGAAGGCATACGATCCTGATAAGTCACTTGAGCAGAACATGAAGAGCTATGTGGATGCATTGAGCCAGGATCCGATAATATCAGGTTCTGGAGCAAAGATCAATCCAGGGAAGTTTGAGAGCATCGATGATGCGGCACATGCGCTCACTACTGCTTTCAGAGGTCAGTCCACAAGGGACAGCTATCAGTATGATCATGGAGTGGATTTCAACTAGAGATGATGCAACCAGATATCAGCTACAGGAAGATTGAAGAGGAGAAGAGACAGTCCTCAGGAGATTTCAGTAGTAGGTACTCTGCAGGGAACAGGAATCGTGAAGAGCTCGCTTACAGGATAGAGAAAGAGATCTCATCAGAGCTCCAGCCGCCATTGCAGGACATGATGTATGGTATGGCAAGGAGTCTGACAGACACGATATATAGTGCGAGCGCTGAACAGCAGTTCCCGACCAGGAAAGAGTCGATGGATTACTTCGATAAGCAGTTCATGGGCCGAGAGATACGGCGTGTCAAAGGTAACCTGACACAATACGTGCGGGACGCATTTGGCACAGAGGATGACCGTGAAGTCAACAACCTGCGCAGGAACGTGTACAGGAAAGTTGAACGTTATGGGCTTGGGGATATTGTCGATGAGGCACGTCCCTGGAAGAACACATTGCTTGACGATAAGATAGCAAACGCGACATACCTGAAGCCTGACAGCGTCGAGAATTCTCTTGCATCTGCACTATCCAGCTACAAGGAGATAATACAGCCTTCGCTATACGATAGCATGAGCTCAATGATAAAGGAGAAAGCACCAGTCATTGCAGAAAGGCTTGCAGGTTATATGCCGACTCCTGCAAACAGGCTCAATCAGATGCTGCAGAGTACAGAAGGGATCACCAACTACAAAGAAGCGAGTCACGTATTTGAGAAGCAGTTGGTATATGGTGCGCTTGAGGCAGCAGGATTTGACAAGAATAAAGCTGCAGGTTATCTTGGTGATTCACTAAGGACACTTAACAGGCGCATAGAGGAACTGGGGATAGATGCAAAGCCACAGAAAGGACAGGCAAGAGAAGCAAAGGTAGTAAGCATAGAAGATTCTGTAAAGAGCAAAGACAGTGATAAAGCATCTGCACCAGAGAATGCGGTGAATGAGATGGAACGCTTCCAGCAGCTTGTGATCCAGTACAACAGCAAAAGAGAATCAGAAAGGAAGCGAAAAGACATACTTAAAGACAAAGTGCGACATACTTCTATGAGTAAGGCTGCTTAAGAATCAGGCAGGTATATCCTTTCTAGGCTGTCTGTTTCTGGATCGGTTATGTTATTATTATCTCTGTCAAGTATGAACAAAGTTTATATAAGGAACAGCAGTAGATGGATTCTAGAGATGACTGACATGAAAAAACATTGCTTTTAGGATTATCGATGCTCATGCTTCCTTCTGTTCTCGCAGACTATGGGGACATGATGGGCGGATACGGGATGATGGGCGGAACAGGATGGTTTGGTATGTTGCTATTGGGCCTGTTATACCTGGCTATAGGAGCATTCGTGTTCTCAGTGGTATTCTGGTTGACACACAACTGGCTTGTGAAAGGAAAACATAAGAATAGGTGAAAATATGACGAAAGATGGATTGAACGCACTTGCATTAGGATACGCATCAGCAAGCATCTCTGCAGCAGGTATGTTGCTTTTAGGCATACTGGGCAATATGGGCTTATACATTGGTGCTGCCGAGATGATGAGGCAATGGCACATGTTCTTTTCCCTCAGCATAGGAGGGATAGTAGGCGGGATGATAGAAGCGGCAGTCATAAGTTTCGTGTTCATGTATACCTTCGGATGGGTGTATAATAAGTTCATCTGAGTCGCACGTTAAAAAAAAGAGGTTAAATAAATGCACGAGTGGTTGACATTTTCAGCAATACTGTTAGGGATATGGTTTATACTATATATAGCTAAGCCGATACTTAGGAAAGAGATGTTCTGGGTTAGTTTGTTCACGATGCCTTTTGGCTTGACGGAGCCCTTGTTCGTTCCTGAATATTGGAGTCCGCCCTCTTTGTTCAATCTCGCCGCGAGAACAGGATTTGATATTGAAAGCCTGATATTCTGCTTTGCAGTAGGCGGAATCGGGGCCGTGCTGTATGAAGCTGTTTTCAAGGTAAGTCACCAGAAGGTGAGCAAGGAAGAAATACACGGCAAGAGGCACAGGGTCCATAAGCTCGCTTTATCATCACCAGTTATCGTATTCCTGCCTTTGTATTTCCTTACTAGCCTGAACCCGATCTATTCAGCAAGCATCGCAATGTTCATCGGGGGGATAGCTGCGATACTTTGCAGACCTGACCTAAAAAAGAAGATATGGATTGGAGGATTATCGTTTCTTATCCTTTACTTTGTGTTCTTCTTGTTTTTCAATCTTGCTTATCCGGGGCTGGTTCAGGAGGTCTGGAACCTTTCAGCGATTTCAGGAATACTTATCTTAGGAGTTCCCTTGGAAGAATTGATGTTTGCATTCACTTTCGGGATGCTGTGGTCAAGTGTCTATGAGCACGCATCATGGTACAAGTTGAAAAATATATGAAATGGTGAGAGAAGAAACAATAGATGTAAAGAATACTAAATCTTAACAAAGCAGGCAGTTCAGGATCAAGGAGGGAAAAATGGCCAGATACAAATGTCCAAAATGCGGGATGGAGTATGACAAGCCAGGCAAATGCACAATGGAGGGTGCTACGCTTGTCAAGGTAGGGGATGAAAAATCCCCTCACCATCCCTCTGAACATGCAGGTCACGACCACAGTAGACACCATGAGATGATGGTCCAGGATTTCAAGAAAAGGTTCTTCGTATCAATCGTACTGACGATACCTATTCTTGTCCTGTCTCCTTTGATACAGAAGTTCTTAGGCTTCACTGTTGCATTTACAGGAGACAAATATCTGCTTTTCCTTCTCTCAGCAGCGGTATTCTTCTATGGCGGATGGCCATTCATCAAAGGATTATTCACAGAACTGAAGGGCATGGCTCCGGGCATGATGACTCTTATAGCATTGGCTATAACGGTTGCTTTCGTCTACAGCGGTGCTGTCGTGTTCGGCCTTACTGGCAAGGTATTCTTCTGGGAGCTTGCCACGCTTATAGATATCATGCTTCTTGGGCACTGGATAGAGATGAGATCGGTCATGGGAGCGTCCAGGGCGCTCGAAGCTCTTGCCAAGCTCATGCCTTCAGAGGCTCATCTTGTCAAGGGGAATAGTACAGAAGACGTGCCGATATCACAGCTTGCCAAAGGGGACATAGTTCTTGTCAGGCCGGGTGAGAAAGTGCCTTCTGATGGAGTGATAGTCAAAGGTGCGACCAGTGTAAATGAGGCTATGCTTACAGGAGAATCAAAGCCAGTAAACAAGAAGAAAGGAGATAAAGTCATCGGCGGTTCAGTGAATGGTGAGGGAGCTATACATGTCAAAGTCACGCATACGGGAGAAGAGTCATACCTATCACAAGTGATAACTCTAGTTAAGCAAGCTCAAGAGTCGAAGTCAAAAACACAAGATTTAGCGAACACCGCAGCAAAGTGGCTCACAATAATATCTATATCTGTTGGAACAATAACACTTGTGTCATGGTTATTCTCTGGGAAGGATTTTGCTTTTGCAATTGAACGAATGGTCACAGTCATGGTCATTACCTGCCCACACGCACTAGGTCTCGCAGTACCTCTCGTAGTAGCAGTATCTACATCACTCTCAGCTAAGAATGGGCTTCTCATAAGGAACAGGACGGCATTCGAGAATGCCAGGAAAATTAATGCTATAGTGTTTGACAAGACGGGAACATTGACAAGAGGAGAGTTTGGTGTTACAGACGTCGTTACGTTGGGAAATAACAAAGAGAAAGACGTGCTTCACTATGCAGCCTCACTTGAAGGTAATTCAGAACACCCAATAGCAAGAGGAATAGTGAACAAGGCTAAGAAAGAGAAGATAGCACAAGGCAAAGTTAGCAATTTTAAGGCATTGCCGGGAAAAGGCATACAAGGCAGCATAGGTAAGAAGAAAGTTATGGTAGTAAGCCCTAACTATCTGGACGAGAAAAAGATCAAGATGACTGACGAAAGGATCAAAAAGCTTTCTGAGCAGGGGAAGACTACGGTTTACGTCCTTTCACAAGGCAAGTTAGTTGGTGCTATTGCGCTTGCAGACCTCGTCAGAGAGGAATCAAAAGAAGCGATAAGTAAGTTGAAGTCCATGGGAATCAAATGCATGATGCTTACAGGAGATAACAAGACGGTCGCAGAAGCAGTATCAAAAGAACTAGAGCTTGATGACTTCTTTGCAGAAGTCCTTCCACACCAAAAATCAGAGACGATAAAGAAAGTTCAATCACAAGGATTTAACGTAGCGATGGTAGGAGACGGCGTGAATGACGCACCAGCACTCGTACAAGCTGATGTAGGGATAGCGATAGGTGCAGGCACAGATGTTGCTATAGAATCCGCAGACATAGTGCTTGTGAGGAATGATCCAAGAGATGTAGTATCAGTTATAAGACTGGCGAACGCTACCTACAGCAAGATGAAACAGAACCTACTGTGGGCCACAGGCTACAACGTCTTTGCAATACCACTCGCAGCAGGAGTCTTATACCCTTACGGAATCCTACTTAGCCCTGCAGCGGGTGCAGTACTGATGTCTCTAAGCACAGTTATCGTAGCGATAAACGCGAGATTCTTATCGATGAAATAGAGTGGTTACGAGCAGAAAATCAAAGATTTTTGAGCTTACAACCTGCTGATGCGAGATGGCTAAGACAAGAATGATCCTATTCAGGGTAAGCCTCATAATACAAGAGTATCATGAACAACGCTCAAGCTAAAGGACATAAGACGATGGCTAGTTACCTGAGAGATGTATCGCTGAATAAAGACCGGGTGTTCGAGAGAAGATTTGACGAGATGTACAAAGCGATTGTGGGAAAAAGATAATAGCATTGGCCTGTTAAATTTTATTTAGGCACATCTCCTGCTCCTGTACCAACAAGGTTCATTGTTCAGTGAATAAAAACATTAAAAAATGCTATTTGCAGTTGTTTGTTTATGGTAACAATAGCGCACATCTCAGACTTGCACTGCGGCAAGACAGGTTTCAAGTCCAAGAAGCTTTCAGCATGTATCAAGGAGATAAACAAGCTCAAGCCAGACGCTGTTGTAGTGACTGGAGACCTGACACTCAATGGATACAAGAAAGAATATGAGATGGCTAAGAAATACCTCTCAAAAATCAAGCCCAAGACACTGATAATCCCGGGTAACCACGATTCCAGGCTCTGTGGGTATGAGTATTTCGACGAGTTCTTCGGCTACGGGAACACTTCGCTTGACATAGGAAGCATCCACATAATCGGTGTCGACACTACTGTACCTGATCTTGATGAGGGTAATATAGGAAGAGGCAAGCTGCGCTGGCTTCTGGATGAGCTTGAGAAGCGTCCTAAGGATGAGTTGAGGATTGTCGCGATGCATCACCATCTCGTGTCTGTCCCTAGGACCGGCAGGGAACGCTCCACTATATCTGATGCTGGCACAGTGCTTCATGCCCTTGTCAATGCAGGTGTTGATGTCGTGCTCTGCGGTCACAAGCACACGCCTCATTCATGGCTTGTGGATACTCTTGCTGTGGTCAATGCTGGTTCTGTATCTGCTGTAAAGTTAAGGGCAAATGTCCGCAACAGCTACAACATCATCAGGATAGCTGACGGCAACATAGAGGTTCTTCTGAAAGAGACCGGTAAGAAGCCGAAGCACATGGTGAGCTATGTGACTTCCAGTTCTGAGAGAGGGATGGTTGTGAGCAGGAAGAGTTGAGACACCAGTTCGATGTGCTGCGGAAAAATCGCTTCTTGACACCTCTTTATTGCTTTTTCGTCTTCTGGAATGCCTCTTCCATCAGTTCCATCTGCATCTGCTGTATCTCGAGGAGCCTATGCCATTGGTTTGAGAGCAGCTGGTCTACCTTCCAGTTGAGGTGGCGGATCATGAGCTCTGAGTTGAGGTTTGTCTTGTAGTCCTGTTCTGACCTCATGCGGTCCTTGGCCTCCTGCCTGTTCTGGCTCATCATGATGACTGGTGCCTGGATGGCTGCAAGGCAGGAAAGTACTAGATTCAATAGTATGAACGGGTAAGGATCGAATGGTCTCGCCAACAGGACGGTTTACGACCTTCTTTTGAAGCATGCGCTGTCTCCTAAGACAGTCTACACCTGGTTTCTTCTTGAGCGTACCCCGCATCATGTAAAGGACACAAGACCCTATCAGGTTACCTTTGGGATATTGCGCTGAATAAGGATATGATTTTCGAACAGAGATTCAATGAGCTGTATCATGTTATTGTTGAAAATGATCCTGGTTTGTCAAAGAAGGATAAATCGGAGATTATTCAAAATAACTAATTAAATGTACAAATTTTGTACTTATTTATACAAAAATAGTAATATTTATATACTAGTTATGTTTCTATCTTATTATGGATGAAAGAAATAGCAAGATAACAAGTGCGAATGAGTTGTTTGAATTGCTTAATTCTATTTCTAAGTATTTAGAGCGCAAGATTAAGTTTTATGCTCTGGGTGGCACTGCGTTAACTATTCTAGGGATCAAGCAATCTACGTTGGATGTTGATATTGATATCTGCTCCAAAAAAGACTATGAATATTTATGTTCGATATTTGAGAAGATTGGTTTCAAGAGGTTGGGAACAATTAGATGGCAGACTCAGGAGGGATTATTCTTTGACTTGTTTGAAGGTTCAAACATACTGGGCACTGCATTGCTGTCTGATTTTGTAAGTAAATCTAAGTTCATCAGATCCTTTGATAATATCGAGCTTTACACCATGTCGTTGGATGATATTATCATCAGTAAATTAGCGAGAGGTGACCCAAGAGATTTTGATGATATCAGGAGAATATTTGAGACTCAGAAGATTGACTTGAAAGAGTTGGTGAAGAGATATGAGGATACGATGGAGACCTCAGTTGTGGCGCTTTACAAACAGAAATTGCTGGACTTGATTGAGATAGAGTTCAATAATTGGGGTTTTACTCTAGATATGAAACTTATCGATGAGGTAAAAAAATGGGAATAGACATTGATAAAAAACTGACCGAAGCAGGGTATCGGATGTTTGGTGCTGCTGCTGAGAATGAAGACCTGATATTATCTATCCTTGATGATGGAAATCTGCGTTATCTTAAAGCCGTCCCTTTCCTAATATACAATTATGATATTGATCTGGAAAAAATTAATTCAAGGACAAAGCAGAAGAAACTTTTGGCACAGATAATCTCTATTACGAGAAGGATGTTCAAAGAAGAGGGAATACCAAAAGCTCTGCCGAATATTGACCAGGAGGGCGACTTTGATTATGCGGATTTCAAGCAGGAGTTTGATATGCAAAAGCTTGCGTCAGAAAAACCGAAACTCTTAATCGATAAACAGAAGATTTACGCAGAGAGAGATACTTTGATGTGGTTATCCAGCTTGTTTACAAAGAAAGAAAGGCAGATAATAAGAAGAATATTTGACGATAAGCCGGTAAGTAAAACAGAATATGAATATTATTCTCGTAAGACAAAGAAGAAACTGCATAGCATAATCAATCTGCAAGAGTTAGCTAGGACTCTGGCCAATAAATCTCCTGCGTATGATGAAGAGTTGTTCAAATTAAAATCATCGCTGGAAAAATGGCTGGAGAATGCAGATAAAATTGAGGAAGCTTCAATTCAAAGATTTTTCATAGCCGACGATATCATATCCATATTTTATAATAAGAAGGAACCGAAAGAGCAAACTTTCAATACGCAAAAGCTGCTGAAAATTATTAAGGATAAAGATATTATTAGACTTTTGGATATATACAAAGAGCACGATTTTACATAGGCGGTTCATTTCCTCGTTGGCAGGGTTTCTGCCGATTTTGGGAAAAATGCTGGATTGGTCGTAAAAAAAACAAGAGTGCCAAGAAAGCTAATATTGCGGTTTTCGAGGAAGAGACGGCCACAGAGTGGATTTCTGGCTTTGGCGGTGAAAGTCAACAAAAATGGGGTTGCGAGGATTTGAACCCCGGCCGGGCGGCCCCGAACCACCAGTCATACCAAACTAGACTACAACCCCTTGGATAAAGTAAAAATCCCGATGCAGTCAGGATTTTTGTTTTTCTAAGGCTCGAAAATGCCTATGACTTAAGAATCGGCATTTTCTTTGCCTTGCATACAAAAATAATCCCGACTTCATCGGGATTATTGAGCATACAAAAAGGTAAGATTCCGACTTTATCGAAATCTTACCTTTCTCGCATGGACTTGTCGGGATTCGAACCCGAGGCCTTTCCGTTGCGAACGGAACGCTCTACCGAGCTGAGCTACAAGCCCTTTTTGAAAAGATTTTTTGTTCGTACTGTTGAGCTTAGTGAAACAGTACTGGGTTCGCGTGTGCACGGAGCGATGCCGTGCCGCGTTACCGAGCTGAGCTACAAGCCCATTTAACCCAAGAAATCTCTATTTTATATTTAAATCTTGACTTGTTGGCCTGACTATTTTTTATATTCCATCAGATTCCCTTGCATTATGCAACTTACACTGATAGCAGCAGTATCTGATAACCACATGATAGGTTACAGAGGCAGGACTCCCTGAGTCATACCTAACGACCTTGCCAGGTTCAAGAACATCACTATGGGGCATCCTGTGATCATGGGCAGGAAGACTTATGATTCTATAGTCCAGCCTCTGCAGGGACGGCTGAACATAGTCCTTACAAGAGAGGAGAATCCATACTTACCAGGAGCGGTCCCTTACCGTTCTGTGAACGACCTTATCGAAGACCTGGATGAAGGCAAGCTTCAACATGAAGGCATCGACACAAGTGAAGTGTTCATCATCGGAGGCCAGCAGATATATGAGCAGACCATCGGGTTGGCAGATCGTCTTGAGATAACTGAAGTGCACAGAGAATATCCTGGTGATGCAGTCTTCCCTGAGATAGACAAGAAGATATGGAAAGAGACTGAAAGAGAAAGTTGGCCTGGTTTTGATTTCGTGAGCTATGTCAGAAGATAGATGATATTATTTCTTCTTTTTAGGTTTCCATGTCCCTCTGTGTTCTTTCACTGCAAGTGTGGCAAACACTGCAAATAGGAATGCGACAACAACGATGAGGAAGAACAGCACTGCAGCCGCCTTGATGAACACCGGACGACCAGTAAGTATGCCTAAGATCCCGATGATTATCAGGAAGAATCCGAGTATCTCTGCAGTTATGAGCGTGTGTTTAGTCTTTTGTCTCATATTCTGACCTTAACAGACCAAATCGTCTTTCATCATGCCATTTATTATTGTGGAAGATGTGTCTTCGTAGGCAGCCTTCATCTTTGAATCCTGCTTTCATCAGTAGACCTGAAGATGCATCATTGTGATAAAATGTCCTTGCGTACATCTTCTCAAATTTAAGTTTCTTAAAACCGAATTTAAGCAGCAAGTTTAATGATTCTCGTGCATATCCGTTTCTCCAGAACTTTTTGCCGATCCAATATCCTATCTCTGCATTCTTGTGCTTTTTGCTGATATTGCATATTCCCATTCCGCCGATGAGCTCGTCGGTTTCTTTGAGAAATATGGAGAATAAGTATCCGGTATCTTCGCGCAGTTTTTTTTGGACCATGTGCTTTATGTACCACTCGCCATCTGATCTTTTGTACGGATGAGGTATGGTATCCATGAACCTGACTATGTGCTTATCATTTATGTGTGTTTTTATTGCATCCACATCTTTCATAGTAGGTATCTTAAGATATATCCGTTCCCCTTTCAGCACAGTCTTCATCTCAGCTTCAACCCCTTTACTTTCCGCAATAATGTCTCATACCGAAGACCGATCTTCTTTGATGTCTTGGTGAGGCTTCCACCATTATCTGCAAGAGCTTTCTGTAAGTACTCGCGCTCGAATTCCTCTTCTGCTTTCTTGAGTGTTACGCGTTTATCAGGGAGTCCATCAAGGATGTCTTTTGATACTGTATCCACCTGCTTGTACACTTCTGCCATCCGTGAAGGATGTATGATCTGCTTGTAATGCTCAAGCACATCTTCGATGACACTGCCTACTGCTTTCTGTCTTATCTGGTATGGTTTGATCATCTCATCCCGCATGCGGGCGACATCGATGCCTGCAGATTTCACTATCCGGTGTATGCTCCTTCGGTCGACTCCTGCTTTCTTTGCGACAACAGATATGTTACCATAGCTGACTCTCAATAATCGTCTGAGGAATTGTTGTTTGAACTGCTTCTTTGCTTTCTTGAACCTGACCTTTGTATCTATATCGAATAATAGTAATGGGCTGCGCTCAAGCTTCGCAGAGATATCCTTATTCAGCTCACCTATACTGATCCCTAGAATTGGTCTCATAGCATCATCTACTATGTGTTCCATGCTTTTCTTGATGGGTTCTTCTTCCATGCTGAAACTCTGGTTTTCCGGCTTTATAAAGGTTTTTGTACATAATGTTTATAAATAAGTTCATTCAAACAATCACCACTATTGGGCAATGACTAGGTCTACTAAGGTGATAAATATCACCACACAATCATAAATACATCTTTGGCAATGCTGTGTACAGGCGTTACTGAGCAATTATATGGTGGTATGATACAAAATGAGCTTACATGATAATCTGACAAGATTGCTGCTTCCGGGTGTGAAGAATAGCAAGGAGAAGACCGATCAGGTCATTGAGGTAGTGAAGAGAGTTGCTGAGACCAACAACACCACTGCGGTGTCTGTCCTCCGTAACCTCCTTCAGCTATCTACTTCTAAGGATGTATTTGATGCTGTCAGTGAATGGAACCCTATAGGATACTATGAGGCACCTAAATCTGATGCTGGCAGGCGCAAGGCAGAAGTGCGTGGCACTTTGTATGGTGCTGCACTCTGTGATGCTTACACTCTACAGAACACCCATGATCCTTCCCGCATAATACATGTGGGAGACACATTATACAGGAGGCTTGTCTCTGACTTCCGTGATTTTGGCAAGCCCGAAGAGCAGAAACTGCTCTCCGACGAAGTTGTTGAGAAAAAGAAAAAGGAGAAGCAGAAACAGCTTGATAATGTTCTTAAGAAACCAAGGGACACATTAGATGAGGTCCTCAATGAGCCTAAGAACAGGAGAGAGTTGGAGAAGATAGACGCTATAGGACTTCTTGATGATGAGATACGCAGACGTATCGCGATGCTTGATAAGATTTCCCAGGCACAACCAGAGATGGGTGATTCAAGGGATCATGCAGGTGTGATAGATGATTATACTGAACATCTTGTATCTCTTGAGAAGAACCGTGGTTTCATGAGCTGGTTTGGTGATGAATTACGTGCAGGGACATTACCTGAGCAGATAGCAGGGATGTACCTGAAAGCGCGTGATGACATATTGGATATGGCGCAGTGGGAATCCACTGCACTTTTCATCTATGCTGCGAAGAACAGGCGTGTGATGCGGCGTGCTGTCGTCGGGAGCATAGAGGATGACCTTAAACTGCTGGAATCGCTTCCATCTGATCATCCTTTGATCAAGAAGTACGGTGCAATTGACCTGACTCCCATAAGTGATCTCTTGGGCAAGAAAGCAATAACACTTATTGATGCGACGAGGATACTCGACGTGCGTCCGGATATAATCGACATCCGTCAGGAGACCAATGCCGAGGTGGAACGTAGTTACAAAGAAGACATATATTCTATACTCGATAAGGTCCGTCCTATATTCATGACTGACAGGTTCCTTTGGCATGAGGAATTCAAGGATGGCAGGAGTGAAGAACGTACTAGTCGTACCTTGTACGCAAAGACTTTCAATAACAGGGATTATACTCAGATAAAGAAGGTGCTCGCACGGGCGACGATAGGTGTCGGTGATGTTGTGCAGAACCTAAGGACAGGGTATTCGATAGGAGAGTTCAGTCAGACCATAGAGGATCTTGTTGTCCTTGGCAGGCGCATGAAGCTTGTTGAGAACATTGCCAGAGCACAGGAATTGCCTGTCGGTGACGTGTATGATGTTGACCAGAAGACTCTGGACCGTATCGATGTCGCACAGATGTCTAAGGTCAGTGTGCGTGACAAGAAAGGCAACCTGAAATATCATCCTGCAGAGCACTTTGTGTCACACCCTAAGAATAGTTCAGGTCTTGATCTGGCAGAGATGGTTGCGATGTTTGATGTCGCTAAAGTAGGTTCACTCGGCAATTTCCATTATCATCAGTTCAAGGAGACGCATTTTCCGAGGATCAGGATGCTGGCAGATGTCGGGCTTTTCCATGAAGATGATGTTGAACGGCTTGAACAGTATTTCCGTACTGTGAAAAGTAAGGTAGTGTCAGGCAGTTCCGAGGAGATCGGCATTTTCCGGAATGCGATAGAGCGTGCCCGTGACAATCCGCTGATGGAGTTCATAGGTGAACTGCCTGCAAAGGGATTGAAGATGTACACTAGCGCTCAGGTCAAGGTTCTTGAGGCTGCATCAAAGGCGTGTGAAGCATTCTACTCTATGATGGATGATGTGGGCGGGCTTGAAGAGCATAAGAAGAGGCTTGCATTCCTCGAATACATAAAAACTGATTGCACAGTCTATATCGGAAGGCAGCTCACAAGAGGATGTGAGATACATCGTGCTAAAATCGAGAATGATTCTCTGGTTCAGAAGTCTTTTGACCTCCCTGGAGCAAGATTTTCATTTGGAGGAGGTCTTCCTGTGAAGTATCTGTCTCCGCATAAGGTCCTTACTGCTGTCGAGAAGTTCAATGAAGAGCACAAGACCCTCGCAGATATATGTTCAGCCGATCCTCTGTTCCTTGATAGGCTTCACGATCTTGCAGGTGCTGATGATTTCATGCGTAAGAAGCTGATTGAGAACGGCAGTGCTTTCTATGGCAGTACTGGTGTCTATCTTAAGCAGGAAGCGATGGCTGCACTGCGTGAGATTGCGGGCGAAGGTGCACATGACAAGGTATACCTTTCAAACGATCTTGCAGAAGTCGTCAATGGTATGCATTCAGAATTCCAGAAGTATCAGGAGGCCAAGAAAGTTGCTGTTGAAGCAGCACGGGCAGTGCAGGTTGCTCAAGAAGATGATGCAGTATCATCACCGATGACTGTTGAGACTCCTTCCGAATCTGCTAAAGAACCTATGTACACAGTGCTTGTCCCTAAAGGGTATGGCAAGTCTGCAACATACCAGCACAGGTATTACCTCGCACGACACCTTGGTATGACTTGGACAAGCGTAGGGTATAAGAAGCTTGACGTGACTGAGTCAGAGTTGGCTGACATGAGAGAACGGATACAGAAGCTGAACGAAGATAAGGGTTCACGGCTTACTGTGCGGGCAGTCAAGAGACGGGATCAATAATTTTATTTTTTATTCTATTTGTTTAGCTATTTCTGGCAACACAGCCACCGCTCTTTGCGTGTCCTCTGTAAATATGAGTGTAATGGGCTGCACTTTTTCTGATATGTGCGTTTATTGCGCAAGCACAGTATGGGTTGACAGAGGATAGCATGCCGACTGCGATGTAGCTGCGTGGCTGTGGTTCAATCTTCGATTGAACCCCACAAACCGAAGGTTTGTCGTGCTATTATTATTCAGCTAAACAAATACTATTGCAGGTTAAGGAATAAGAACGCCAGCCCAAGCACAGTGATCATCATGATCAGCCCTAATGCCTGTTTTGTGAAGAGAGGTGCAAAGTCTATCTTGACAGCATCTTCCTGCGGTGCGAAAGAGTCCGCAAACGAGACTGAGGTGTCCTCAAGCAGTTTTTCTCCGTAGACATGGCTTGCAGCGAATGCGATTATGCATATGACTGCTATCTTGAGCGCTATGCTGAATGGACCTACACTCTTGAGCATAGGCCATATCTTTGGCTTGTCCATCCCCAGTGTAAATAGGACTGTCGAAACTCCAAAGACAAAAAGGCAGATGAGCACAAAGAAAGGTATTCCGAAGCTCAGCATGCTGAGCAATGGTCTGTATGCGATAAGTAATATCATGAAGATGATCAGTACCGGAAGTATGTATGCAGACTTGCTGTCAGAGAACATCTTCCGCTTGCTTAGCCATGCTTTGACCACTATGACTGTGACTACAAACGCCAAGAATAATGATATCGGATTGTCGCTGAAAAAAAATGTGGCCATAACGCTTCCCCTAAAATTATATTATCCTTAAATTATATGGTTTCAGCCATTTATAAAATTAACGAAAAATCACCACTTACAAGTGACTATAAACCGAAAGGTTTATAAAGGGGTCTCGCCAAAACCATCATAGAGCAATTTCTCAAGGTTCTGGATCTATGGGTAATATTTAAATAAATCTTGGTCAGATATACCTCCATGAAAAAGAGGTTGAAGAACAAGATAGCTACATCTGATGCTGTACTTTCTCTGTATCCTATCCATGAAGCTATAGCTATCCTCGGCAAGACAGGCTATGATGCAATCGAGCTATGGGCCCAGAACCTTGATGTCCAGCTCTTGAATAAGAAGACTTCGATGGATAAGATAAAGTCTGCCCTGGAACAGGCAGGCATGACAGGTACGATCCACGCACCTCTCAAGAACCTGTTCGCAAAGGAGCCATACAAGTATAATATCTGTTCTAAAAATGTCCGTCTGCGTATAGAATCCATACAGGCAAATCTTCGAGCCATAGACTATACACACAAGCTCGGCTTCAATGTCATAACCATACATCCAGGTCACACAGATTCTCCTGAAGACAAAGCAGACAATGAATACTGGAATCTTCAGATAGATGCATTCAAGCGTCTTGCACTGCATGCAGGAGAGTTTGGGGTGAAGATCGGCATGGAGCCGATGGAGCACAGGCCAAAAGAGTTTGTGATGGAACCTGCAGAGGTCGACCTCCTGATAGGTACAGTCGCTTCTGAGAATCTAGGCATAACATTTGATCTTATCCATGCTTACAGCCATGGTGTTGACAAGCCTGTAGAGTTCCTTGACAAGATGCACAAGAACATATTCCATGTCCACATGAGCGGGCATTCAAAAGAGAAGAATCATGTGCCGTTCTCGATGACCATCATAGATCATCAGTATCTTGATGGTGTCCTCTTGAAGCTGGTAGACAAACATACAGAGATCATATCTATAGAGGGGACGATGAAAGGGCTTGTAAAAGAGACAAAGAAGAGTCAACAGGAGGTTGTCAAGAGCAACCTTGATTATATACACCGGGAACTGAAAGCACTTCACCTGGAATAGTCTTGATCAGATGATCATATCCTGTGTCTTTCTTTCATCCTGTCGATGCTGAACTCTATATTCTCAAGAAGAGCGCCATATTTCTTGTTGACAAGTTCGTGAACATTCTTCAGGCTGGTATGTATGAGGTCTTCATGGAGCAGTTTTCCATATTCGATGAGGTCATTTATGTGAGTCAGTTCCTCTTTATGTATTGTTGCAGAGAATAAGAACAGCTTTCCACCTGCGAAATGCACTTTGCCAAGAGTGTCAAGGACCTGTGCTTTATGTGCCTCCTTGTCATCGCTGAACATGTACTCGCGATAATTTACCTCGATGCCGACATCATTCTTTGCAGCATCTTCTGCATTCTGCGAAGTGAGCACGCCACCTTCTTTCTCAGGATGGCATAATAGATCAGAATCAGAGTCTGCACAAGTCACTCTGTTGGCATCAGCATTCCCTCCATGTATGAATACCATGAAAGGCACATGGTGCACTTTCCCTTTATGATGTACAGGTATATACTTGCGCCCAAACTCAGATATCAGTCCAGGAAGCTTAGAATAATCACCATCACGGATTTTAAGCTCCACTGCAGGGAGCATGAGAAGACCCTCTTTCTCGAATATCTCAAAGTGTGACTCGAAGAATTTGTAGTAATTCTCCTTGTTCTTGACATCTTCACCAGAATTATGAGCATTGACGCCGACGACATAATAACCGTTCGCGACAAGCTCTTTTGCGACCTTTTCAGGGTCTTCTGCATCACGCAATATCTTGTTGTGAAGGTCGAGATATTTCAGGAACATGCATTCACCTCAGGATGTCCTCAATATTCATGACATTGATGTCTTCAATTATCCTTGGACACATGGTGTTGATCCAGCATTCTATGAAGTTGAAGTTCTCTAGCTCAGAGTAGTTGAGCGTCTCTCCGATGAAGAAATAGAACTTCTTGTCAGGGAATTTCTCTTCAAGCGACTTGACTGCTTCCATGCTTGCCTGCACAGTGCTCTGTCCTTTTTTTGTGGTGACCAACACGCCGATCTTTTTTGATGTGTGGAATTTGAGTAGCATCCCTTTCTTCTTTTTCTGTATCCTATTGATATCTTCATCATTCAATCTCTTGAGGATCATGTTGTTAGGGTCAAGAACAAAGACAGGTTTCTTCACCTTTAGTGCCACGCCGATAGGATGGAACTCCCCTGTCCCGATATATAGGAACGCATCGACTTCAGACTGATGCTTTTCTGCAGCAGATGCGTCACATCCTAACACTTGACCCGCAATAACTGCCTGGATCTCTTTCTTCCACAGGAAGTCGACGACCTTCTTCATGTCTGATAGGTATTGTATTGTCGTGACTATCCCTATCTTCTTAGGAAGTCCAGAAGTGTCAAACTCTACCTTGCCGAGTCCTGATTTTGCTTCTATGAACACTGTTTTCATGTTACAAAAAGAATGTCGGTCGATTAATAAAGCTTTCTTACTTATGATATTCCCTTCCAGCATTTATCATATGTCCCCTATACACCTGCTCTAGAAGTATAAGCCGCACCATCTGGTGTGTGAAAGTCATATTTGACAAGGACATCTGCATATCTGCATTCTTCAATAATTCTTTTGATAGTCCCATCGGACCGCCGATGACAAACGCGATATCGCATGAGCACTGTTCCATTTTCTTCAGCATCACAGCCATCTCTCCTGAGTCGATCTGCTTTCCGCAGGAATCAAGTGCTATCACATAGAAATCTTTGATGTTCTTGAGGATCCTCTCTGCTTCGATCTTCTTGACGCGTTCAGAATCCTGGATTACTTTCTCTTCCCTGACCTCGACCAGTTCTATCTTAGTGAATCTGCCAAGTCTTTTGACATACTCTGCGAGGGCATCCTGCAGCCATTTCTCTTTTGTCTTTCCTACAGAGATTATGCGTATCATAACAAAGAGTGGTTTTTTGTGGATTAATAAATTTATCTTGTTTTGGTGTACTGAAACCTGCTTTCGCTTGGCAAGCCAAGCTCCAGAGCGCCGACGCACGCTCTAGGACGTAGATTGAAGTTTCGTCGAAGGCGTTTTTTGATTATTGATTTGTTTTGGTAATTGGTTGGCGTGCTAATTGGCGCTACCGGTTTCAGTACTATGGAGATGAGTGGTAGAATGAACACAAATTACTGGACTAAAAAATTCTGTCTCACAAATTCCGCTAGATCCTCATGCCCTGTCTTCATCAACAAGTCATACGCTTCCTTATGTTGTCCGAGCATTATCTTATTGTCAGCAATCCTCTTCAATTGATCGAGTGGCAGCACCCTTCCTGCGCGCTCCATGGCTATGAATGCCTGCTCGTTCCTGTTAAGTCTGAGAAGTATATCTGCTGCCTGTGAATACATCTCTTTAATCTGCTCTTCAGGGAACATAGAAAGGTCAACACTATCTACACCTTTTTCAGCGAGGATCTTCGCAATTGGGTGTGTGTTCATGCAATATCATACGCTTGCACCGTATTTATACTTTTCTGATACACACCACAGAAACCTTTTTAAATACCCTCTCCTTATAAACGCATAAAGAGGTGAACGTTATAATAAAGACAAAGATAGTCTGTACGATAGGTCCGGGTACTGAATCTGTTTCTGCAATCAAAGATCTGTACGATGCAGGCATGAGTGTCGCAAGGATAAACTGTTCTCATGGTGATCATAAGCAATATAGCGGTTTTATCAGGAACATCAAGGCTGCTTCAAAGGATATAGCGATTCTATTGGACACACAGGGTCCTGAGATACGTACCGGCATGGTACATCCTGGCACGATACTGGAAGATGGGAGTACGTTCGCTCTGACAACAAGAAAAGTCATCGGCAATAGCAAGGAGGTCTACGTCACGTACGCAGGTCTTGTTGAAGATGCAAAACCTGGTGAGAGCATACTCATCGATTCAGGATTCCTGGAACTCAAGGTAGTGAAGAAGACAAAGACAGACATAATCTGCAAGGTCATCAATGGTGGCCCATTAGGGAATCAGAAAGGGGTAAATCATCCTGCCTGTCTGGCAAGGCTTCCTGCATTCACGAATAAGGATAAGGATGATGTCTCTTTTGGTATCAAGAATGGCATCGATTTCATAGCTGCTTCTTTCATACGCGCTCCAGAGGATGTCGTGAAGATCAAGGCATTCATCAAGAATCATACTCACATCAAGGTATTTGCTAAGATAGAGAATGCAAAGGCAGTGGAGAATTTCGACAAGATACTTGCGGTTGCAGATGGGATAATGGTAGCTAGAGGTGACCTGGGTGTAGAGCTTCCTTCTTCAGATGTTCCAATAATACAGAAACGCATCATAAAAGCATGCAATCAGGCAGGCAAGCCAGTCATCACTGCTACCCAGATGCTTGAGACCATGGTCACAAACCCAAGGCCCACAAGAGCAGAGGCGAGTGATGTTGCCAATGCCATGCTCGACGGCACTGATGCAGTGATGCTCTCTGAAGAGACTGCAATAGGTAAATTCCCTGTTAAGGCAGTCAAGATGATGGTAGAGATTGCAGAGAAAGTGGAACCGTTCCTTGAGTTCCATAGGGGATTGGATAATGGTTCAACAGACGATGCGATCGCAAAAGCGATATATGACATAGTCAAGAATACTGGAATCAATAAGATTGTCGTAGCGACATGTTCAGGTCATTCCGCTCGGCTGTTATCAAAGCACCGGCCTAAGGCAGACATAATAGCAGTGACCCCTAACGAGCAGGTCGTGCGTCAGATGGCTGTGACGTGGGGCATAGACTCTATGATAATCCAGGACGGCAAGATAGAATCTACAAGGGACCTGATATACCATTCGATACGTACGGCTTTCAAGAGGAAGATGCTGAAAAGCGATGACCGTGTGGTGGTTGCTGCAGCGCATCCGTTCAACATACGTGGCAAGACAAATCTGATAGAGCTGCATGTGGTAAGTGAGATACTCAGGAGAGGGCCATCTGCAAAATGAATCATTCATATGATGCAAGGTAGGATATATGGTATTCAAGAGAAAACTGGATGTTGACGAGATTGAGGTGATAGAGCACATAGTAGATTTCGTCAAAGAGAAGCATCATCGCTCTGAAGGACATGATTATTCTCATGTGCTTGAGGTGTGCAGATTATCCATTGAGATCGCAAAGAAGATACCTGACCAGATAGACCCTTTCGTGCTGATGTGCGGTGCTTTGCTGCATGACATAGGAAGGATCAATGCTCCTAATGGCCTGTTCCATGGTCTTGATGGTGCGGCGCGTGCAAACGAACTTCTCAAAGCGTATACTAATGATGAGACTGTGAGCAGGCAGGTGCAGAATATCATAATAAGGCACACTCCTGAATCAAGAGTCCCTCCGCAGGCCCCTGAAGAGAAAGTGGTATTTGATGCAGATACTATTGAACGTCTCGGTTTCATGGGCATGGTGCGTGGCCTGATGGGCAAGTCAGGGACTATGGAAGAGATAATAGATGACAGGGTCCATAAGCGGCTCCTGGATTATGCCAAGCTATATTATCCTGTAAGCAGGAGGATGTCTAAGAAAGCGTACAAGGAGACTGTCGCTGTATCAAAGACATTGAAACAAGACCTTGTCAAGAGGGCAAAGGAGATACATGAGATAACCTCATACAAGCTGATCAAGCAATGATGGTGCTGGAAAGATGAAAAGAAGATTTCCTATGACAAAACGCGGATTGCTCCAGAGAGGGGCGGATCATATATTCTCTACCGGCATGAATGATGGCGCATCACATCTTTGTCTTGCGAACATGAAATATGGGCTTGCGAAGATACACTATACTCTCAATAAGTTCAACATGACGCCTGATGCGACTTTTGCGACGACACCTGATGAGACTGTGAGCAGGAACAGCAGCAGATGGGAGCAGGGGATCGCATATGGTGGGCGGCTGTCCTGGGGTGTAGGTAAAGATAAGTTCACATTCCTTGATGTCAAGCCGAACTGTTGCGGTATGCTTGTGGGAGGATTGCATGACCTTCCGAAACCTAAGAGTGTACTGAAGCGTGTCGCAGACCTTCAGCAGGAACCGACTTTCATAGATGATGTAAGGGTCAAATGGGATTTCTATAAAGGCAATCATTTCATAGATGTGTTCCGTGTCGATGTGAAAGAGAAAGGGCTCAAGCTGCCAAAGTATGCAGTCATAATGCATGCGGGCTGTTCAGAACTTAAAGGCGAGACTGAGGCAGGCATGGGGTTGTATTGGGATCATAGCAAGACATTGATGGAGAACTGCAAGACGGTAAAGACACCTTTCGGGAACAATTACGTCCTTCAGGGAAATAATGCTGTAGAATATTACAAGTTCAATCTCTTTGCAGAGAATTTCGCAAAGAAGAGACGCGAGATCGCTTTCAAGAGGATATTTGATAATGGCAAGATAGTATGTAACCATACACATCAGGGGATGCTGAATATGAATGAGATAGTCCTCGGCTGCCAGACATTTGATAGCACTGACCAGATATTTCCTATATCGATACGTGCTGACCTTCCTTCTTATCTTGTGAAGGGCAAGCATAGTTTCACCCCGCATCAGATGGACATGCTGGGCTTCACGGCGCGAGCAGAAGAGTTCGGCGTCTACAATAGGTTGAGTAAGGTGAACATCTTGCCTCACGGTGGCGGTTATGCATTCCCTGATTCTTTGAGTGTCGAGAAGATATTCGAGATAAATGACAAGCGTTACTTCAAGCTTGACATGACGAACAGCATAGGGAAGAAGATAGTGTCAAACGTTAGGGAGCTGCAGTTTGAGTACAGGGGAAGAGAAGTGATGCAGCGCTGTCTTGACCTGGACATGTGCAAAGTATCTGTAGTATTGGACCCGGTGTACACGATAAAGATATGAGTTCTTGATGTTTCAGAACGCCAGCGCCCGAGGACAAACTTACATTTGATGTCCGGTCGTGAATCCTTATTATTCCGTCGTTTGAAAAACTTTAACGTCATATATCTGCAGGTTTTGCCATATCCCAATACATCTGGAAAACTAGTTTCATAGATTGGGCAACCTGTTCGTTGGAGATTATTATTCCAACTAAATCGTTTTTGAGCGTGTATAAAGCCACTTTCTTACCATAAATGAACACCATGCAGGGAAAATCTTTTAATGCGGGTGTGAATCGCATTTCCGTAATTCTCTTATATTCTTCCTTGTGAAAAGTAGGTTCATCAAAAGGATCTATCACAATCTTAGCGGGAATTTTTTTATCTAATCTTATTGTCCTGAAGTGTTCAGGTTGATGTTTCAGGACTTCTCTTGAAAGAGAATAAGATCCAAAATAGAAGATTTGTTGTTTTTTCTTGAAAATATCTGAGAGTATTGTAAACAATCCTCTAGTTCCTTGAAAGATCTCAACATTAGATGTTTCTTTCACTGTTTCTTTGAGAATCTTAAGTTCTGGAAGAACTGATTGGATCATCTCCTTTTTCTCATTGATTTTATCAATAAGTTTTTCTGGAGATGCTGCTTCATAGAACCGTACTCCTTTCTTCGTTATGAACGAGACCAGTCCTTTATTGACTAGGTAGTTCAAGGTATTGTAGATTGTTGTTCTTGGTAAACCTATTCTTTTGCCTATTTCCTGGAGGTTTACAGAACCTAAAGGAAGAAGTGTTAGATATACCTTAATCTCTTTCTCAGCAAGGCCATACTCCTTAAGGGCTTCTTCTGTCCTCATCCATTTTAAAGAGTTTAAGGAAGTATTTAAACATTCCTATTTGTCGTCCATTTTGGTGGACATCTTTTGATATATCCAAAATGATGTATCCTATTGCGATGAGGTAATGAACAATGAATAAACTACAGCAAATGGCAACAATAGCATTGATCTCAGTAAGTTTAGGGCTTGGAGGACTCGTAGCCGGGAAACTATCTTCAGGGTGTCAAATCAAGAAGTTGGAGAATCGACTCGAATCGGTTCAGTGGGAAAAAAGGGCAATACGCAAAGAGAACTACCAGCTGCATCTTGATCTGATTAAGAGAGATAATCCTTACCGATGGGAATTATACGGTGATGCCATAGGCAATTGGGGATATAGAAGAGCTGACGAAAATGCAATACTCGGCGCTGTAGGATACATATATCTGACAAACGAATAAAAAGTCACCAGTTGCTGACGTGAACTGATAGTTCTATACCAACGCACGACATCATCATGACATATCTAAAAAAATAAAATATTTCTGCAGATCAGTTCAGTAGGCTCTCGATTCCTTTTGAAAGCTCTTCAAAATCTCTTCTGCATGCCTGCGCATCTGAATTATGCATGTAGTCCTGCCTCACGAGACCTTCTTGGATATATGTTCCAAGGTCTGTTGTGCTCTGGAGCTTTACATCTGCCCTTACGCCATTGTTGCTCACAGCGATGGTGAATGTGCCGTGATCTTCATTGTGTGTCTCGACATAATTGGCTATTGCATCATATCCATTGCCGGTTATGAGGACATCTACATTATGGCTCTGCAGGTAATTCAGTGCCTCTTCCTTATCGCTCCTGTAGCTGAACCTTATGCCTTGTGCCATCAGGCTCCTTGCGAGTTGCGATACGTAAGGCTTATCTGTTTCACTCATCACTATGAGCGCATTTCTTGGCGCATAGTTTGGTGCATCGTTTCGGGTTACATCTCTCATCTTGGTTACTCTCCTTGCTTCTTATTGTATTATTATCAGCTGTCACTGTTGCACCTTTTTTTGTAGAAAGTCTTTGTTCGGGAAAACAATAATCCCTGGAGGTTGCCTATGATCGTCCTTAATTGTCCATTGCTGGGGAGCTTTGGAGGTTTAATGTGTTTTTGCAACACTCCAGGTACTTTCTATTATCCTATATGGCAAGATTTATTAATAAAGGTTACGAACGTTTTTCTTACATTAAAGTGACAAATACTGCAAAAACAAGAAATTAGTAGATAATAATCTATTTTTTATACGATTAATCGATTACAGGGCTTATTTTAAGGGTTGTGGAAAATTATTTATTATCTGCTGTCTTATGGTGTGTATGGAGATCGAGAGCATAAGACGGTCAGCATATTGGTTCTTCTTCTTTGTATTCATAATCTTGCTCGCAGTCTTCATGATCTCTGATAGATTATCATTAATGTTCAAGCTGATATTGATCTGTCTTATGGCAATACTGTCCTCTATGTTCCATCTGAGAGAACAGTATGGGTTCCTATCATTTATTCTGACCATCATTGCAGGATTCTCTGCAGGTGCTGTCCTTGCCAATGATGCGAATCAATTCTGGATTTTTGGACCAGTATTCATAATATTTTTTTTCCTGGGCTGCAAATGCTTTGAGAAGAACTGGCTAGGGGTATGACTGACTTCTGTTATGTGCATAGCCTGAATCCTTAACCTGCCGCGCCAGCACTACTGCGCTCGCTTGGCATCATTTTTCGCATTGACCTGCACAACTGCGATTATTATCGCTACTGTTTTATTCAGCTCACTAGGCAGTAGTGCTGGCGCTATGGAAAATTCTAGCTATGCACATATGTGCACTGCAAAAATATATAAACACTCGAACCAGATTCTGCCCTATGTCTATTAGAGAGTTAAAAGAGGGGGTGTGCATATCAGCAGATAGGATGATGCCTGCTACTGTAGCGACCCAGTTTCCTGATAATGTGGAACGGCCATTCTGGTCTTTCAAAGATGCAATAACTGTTGCAGATGATTTCTTTGATTGTTATGTCTCTTTCAAGGACCTTTACTGCCAGGAGTATTTCTGGGACTGGCAGGGACGCAAGCTGGATGAGCTTCTGCTCCAGAAACTAGTAGGTGCGTACAGCAAATTCTTCAAGGCAAGACCGATAGGCAAGGATCACTTTCTCACATTGAATGTGCGCGATGGTGAAGCGCTCGAACAGATGGGAAAGATATACATGTCGATAATAACATCCAATGATTTTGCGCAAGGGCAGAAGATGGCATCTCCGCCATTATTTGAAGTGGTGCACTCAGCAAAGTCTGCAGAGGACCTGACAAGATTTGCCAATCTGTATAACGAGACAGTATCTATGGCAAGTGAACAGCTTGACCATGACTGCGGGCCTAAGGTATTGTCCATCCTTCCCACTCATCAGTTTGGAGAGACAGTTAACTGGTATTCAAAGCTGAATGGTTTTTTCACCGCTTTCCAGTCAGCATTCAGATGCCGGATGGATTATTTCCGGCCAGTCATACCAAGAGCTGCGATTGCTGATGAGCTTGGATTCATCGCATCTACGCTTGCGACTAAGCGGGCAATATCAAGCTATCATTCATTCTCAAAGATCACAGGAGTGGCAGCATATCCTGTCATTGATGCAGGGCCTTTGCTTTTCAGGGGAGGACTTGCACCAGATAATGTGAGGCCGTTCCTCTCAAACTATCCTGGTATCAGCACTGTGACGATAACATCATCATTCAGGTTTGACAATGACCTGCAGGAAGTAAGGAAGTCTATAGCTGTCCTGAATAAGGAGATGAAGAGAAAAGAATTCACTCCATCATCCAGGGATGAGCTAAAAGGGATGCTCGCTATAGAACGGATATTTTCCCGGAATTATAAAGAGGCACTTGAAGCGTTACCTTCTCTTGATGACCTCTCAGGTATGCTCAATAAGATCAATATCCGTGCAGGAAAAAATATAGGAAGATCATTCGCATTATACTCATTAGGGGTTCCGCCGGAATTCCTGGGGACAGGAAGGGCGCTCATCGAGTGTATCAGAGAAGGTGTCGTGAATGAGCTTGAAGATTACTATCCTGGCATAAAACAGGATCTTATCCGTGCAGGATCACTTCTGAATAAGGAGAATCTCAGGTTCCTTGCAAAGACGGATAAAGGATGGAAATCAGTGCTCAATGATGTTGCATTGGTAGAGGACTATGTTGATGCGACACTCGGTCCGACATCCACTGATGGGTTCCTGCACCGTAATCACACTTCAAATGTATTCCATCTATCTTCGACAAAGAAAGACATTTCAGCAGACATCCTCGCTGCTGCAAAAGCAAGGCATTGTCTGGGATAGATCCATAATTCAATTTGTTTCATGATGGTCAATATGATAAAAGCAGTTCTTTTCGATCTTGGCGGAGTATTGGTGACTGATATAGTCAGGGTTCTTGAGGAATTTGTATCTAAGACTGCTGGCATCCCGATCGATAAGGTACAGTTGGTGCGCAGGGATCATTGGAGCAATTATGAACTGAGTAAGATGAGCGGCATCGAGTTCATGCAAAAAGAGATAGATAATGCAGGTATGAAGATGTCGCCGCAGGAACTTCTGGAGCGTTCGTATGACATGATAGAATATTATGCGGATTCTGTTGATATGGTCAAGCGCTTGAAGGCTACAGGGAGATACAAGTTAGGAGTGATATCCAACAACACTCTGGAGTGGGCCAGGTTCGAGAAGGATGATATGGGTCTGGGTCAGTATTTTGATGTTTGGATATCTTCTGCTGATGTAAATGAATGCAAACCGATGCATAGTATCTACTTGCTCGCTGCAGAGCGTCTGGGCATTGACCCTTCAGATTGTGTCTTCATCGATGACAAGCAGAAATGTATTGCAGGTGCTGTTGAGGTTGGGATGGTAGGGATACAGTTTGAGGATGCAAAGCAGTTAGAGGCTGAGCTCAAGCAGTTGGGTTTGGATTTCTGATAGCTAATATACATTAAACTTTATATACTACTCCAGGATATAGGTTGTAGATTATGTGTTAATCTAAAAAAATGAGGTGATTATATGACTCCAATCGAGATTATTGCATTGTTAGGTGCGTTATTGATTCTTGTGAAGCTTGTCGTTATAGCGATTAAGCCAAATCTTTGGATGAAGTTGCCACATCATGCATTCAAGTATCCGAAGGTCGCGATGGTAGGATCCCTGTTGCTGGCATTTCTGATGTTATACTTCCTTATGGAAGAATTGAACATAATCCAGATATTTGCTTGTGTGATGTTCACTGCGTTTCTAATAGTTTCAGCAGTTACATCTTATTCAACAGAGTTTGTTGATCTCCTGAAGAAGCTGCTGAAGGAGAAGCACGTGTTTGCAAAAGCATTGATACCTGTAGCGGTGTGGTTCTTGTTCGCTGTGTGGGTGCTTTACGCGATTTTCGCTTGATTTTTTATTTTCTTTTTTTTTTTATTTTCTATATCTTATGCTATATATCATTGAGAAATAGCAGGTGTAACAGTATCTTCTGTGCTGATTAAGTGTTTTTACAGTTCTTTTCAATGATTTTTCTACAATATAAGATTCTTCTAAATAATTATCAGATGCTCAACTGTTTTGCACATTGACTGTAACGGTCTACAAAACATTTTTAAATATGGAGGTATATATAATATATAGCATATTTAGCAGTTCTGCCAGATTATGCATATTAAGCGTTTTAAGCGATATTTAATGTGTTTAAACCATTATTTGTCTACAGCCGTAAAATGAATGCACTCGTACTTTTTGCCAAATTCCCTGAACCAGGTAGGGTCAAGAAGTGTATAGGCAAAGCCATAGGCATGGAGAATTCTGCAGGCCTCTGTAGGGCGTTTATAAATGACCTGATTGAGGAGAACCAGGATAAGGATTATGATCTTTATCTCAGCTTCATAGGGCACGAGCATAAAGAACAATACCGTAGCATGTTCCCTAATGCGATACTGTATGTGCAGAGGGGATCCAACCTGAGTGATAATCTGCAGTTTACTTTTGAGGACCTTCTTGATGATTATGAGAAGGTAGTTGTGCTCAGTTGTGATGTTCCGCAGCTATCATCTCAGACAGTGGTCAAGGCATTCAATGCTCTTGATTCTTATGAGGTTGTCCTTGGTCCTGCACAGGATGGAGGGTATTACATAATAGGGATGAAGAAGCCGCAGGCTATATTCGAGATGATGCCTTGGGGAACAGAAGACCTTCTTAAGGCACAGATGGAGAATCTCAGGAAGAAGGGGTTGCCGTTCGTATTGCTCGAGAAGATGTATGATGTTGATACGATGGAAGAGTTGCGCCATCTTAAGGAGACATTGACTGAAGGTGAAGCGCCGCGTACATTCGCATTCCTTCATCGGCCTGATATAAAGATCTGATTATTTTATATTTCTTAGGTTTATGCTATAGAACTATCTTGCAGCATCCCGTAGCAAGCTGAAATATCATTCAGTCTTTCTTAGGTATCTTAGGATAGAGTCCTGGATTCATGAATACTTTCTGTGTCTTGACGACGATGCCTTTATCCTTCTTCATGATATCTTCAGAGGTCATCCGTGAATTGCCAAGAGCGACAAGCTCGCCTTTGAGTGTCATGACTGCAATCATCTGGTCAGGCTCTATTCCGCTTTCCAGTCGGGCTACACCAGGGATTGCGAGGTCTGCGCCGTGGCAAAGGGTATTGACTGTCGTATCAGTGATCCATATCTTTGGCAGGTGCGCGACTGCATTCTCGACAGGCTGTACTACGTGGCGAAGATATCTCTCTTCACCTTCATTCTTGTAATGCCAGTAAGCATCAGTCGCATCCTGGAGTGATACTAATGTCTTCTCCTTGAATGGTCCTGCTTTTGTCCTGCGAAGCTCTGCCATGTGAGCCCCTACGCCAAGCTTGTTCCCTATATCATGGCATAGTTTACGTATGTATGTCCCTGCCTGGCAGCCGACCAAGAATAGCACGTCCTGCCCGACCACTTCGATAACATCTATGTAATAGACTGTCCTGTCCCGCCATTCTCTCTTCACTGCAGATTTTACTGGCGGAAGCTGTGTTATCTTGCCTACGAATTCATCTATCACTTCGCGGACTTTTGCTTCATCTACTTCTTTGTGCATATGCATGAGGCAGATATATTCTTTTCCTGCGATGAGCAATGCCTGTACTACCCTGGTCGCACGTCCCATCGCGATAACCAGTACTCCTGTGACTTTAGGGTCCAGTGTCCCGCTATGTCCGCCCTTCTTCTTGTTGAATATCTTCTGGAGATATGCTGATGTCTGGTGTGAGGTAGGCCCTTTTGGCTTGTCTATGTTGACTACGCCAAGGTCTAGAAATTCTTCTATCTGCCGCTCATCAGGTCTGCATCCGTATTTTGGTGCAGTTTCAGCTTCTCTCTTGATCAATGTCTTCCTGAGAGAAATCTCAAATGGTAGTAGATTCTTCCGTTCCATGTTCATTCAGATTTGGAGTTTGGGTCTATTTAAAAACATTCTTATTGCCTGCGTCGCACAGTCTCGACAATCCTGCTTACCGCAGCCTGCTCTCCTTTGTCAGAGTCAAGCTCATCTGCAAGGGTGTCGCCTTCAAGCGGCAGGTCTGATATGTTCCCTGCAAATCCGAAGTTGATCGTGAGGTTATCGTAATGCCTTCTTTGTGCCTGCTCTATTGCGCTGGCAAGGTCTCTCGCTTCCATCTCGACACCGTCACAACCATTGGCGCATGCAAGCTCAAGCTGTTCGACTGTCTGGTCTACCACGGATGGGACGTTCAATATTGTGCTTTCGTGACTGTCTGGTGCAAGACGATTGTGGAATGGGTGCACAAGTCTCTTCCCTTCCCTTAGCCGTACCCAATCGATGATTCCGGTAGGGATTATCATGTCATGCCGCAGCATGCCCTGCTTGAGTCCGCCGACCCTGCCGAAGGTGAACACCTCAAGAGACCTGCGGCCTCCCTGTCTCTCAGCAAGCGCAGCATATTCCCGCATCATCTTGCTGATTATGAGTCCGCCTTGCCCTCCATAGACATAGCCGATGTTGAGGACAATCTCACCACCTATGTCTACGAGTTGGGCATCAAGGTATTCGCTTTTTCCTCTCTCGATCACCCTTGCCTGCTTTGCGACAGCTTCAAGAGGTCCGATGACTATCTTGTTTGTGTCTTTCATATCAGTGGATGAGAAGATTCTGCGGTCTTCATACTTCTTTTCCGGTACGAAAAGCCCTACGACAAAATCATATGCATTGTTTTCATATTGCATGTAAGTGACTCGCTTGTCTTCTCCATGCTCAATCACTTCTGTCTCTATGTTCCTTCCTGTAGCTTCCAGATATGCGCGAATCATGAGTTCGTATCTTGTCCCTCTTTCGAATATGCTGTATTGTGGTATGAACAGGGTCTTTTCTGAGAAGTATATGGGCTCTCGTCCGTTCTTCTGTTGTACCCTGACAAAACCTCCTGCCCTGTCGATTATTGACCTCTCAAGCTGTGATGGCAGAGGTCCATTATGTAGCTCTATCTTTTCAACATCATCAGGTCCCACATTGCTGCCGAACAGCCGCGTCTCTGCGTATTTGATTACGTCTTCAGGCTTGAATATGTTTGTCATCGTGTCTTATTGGTCTCGGATCTTATGAGTTGCCAAGAGTGATCCTGAATGAATGCGCAGGTTCTTCGCTCTTCTTCTTTTTGAGGTGTGAAAGCGAAGTGGACATTGAGTCTGCCACTGCCTTCAAAATATTTTGATCTGTTTAGAGGTCCGTAGCCTATACTCTTGCCACCATATAAACGCGCACCATTGCGATAAAAGACCTGCACGTCCTCAAAACTCTTGCCCGTCTTTGGGAATTGTGCTATTACGAGACTATCGATAGGCCCCATCTCGAGAGTGTTATCATCAGTCATGTAAGCCCTGATCCGTGTCGGAGATAATGATACATTGTAACCGTCATCCATTAATTCTGGCAGCAATACATCAACATCGATTATCGTGCCTGGAGGGCATCCCGGATGTGTCGATGCGACTGTCTCTGGTTCAAGCAATTTGGCAAGTGGGTAGCCTCGCATCTGCTGATCCAGGGGTTTTTCGACCAGTTTCGTGATCAGGTACTTGTCATCAAAGAAATCAGGCACTGCTGTGGTTAGTTGCCTCAACACATTAGGTCCCATGACCTCTGAGAGTATCTTTCTTGTCTCTTCATCTATTGCCATTTTTACCTCTGACACCTATTGACGCATTATCTATGGTTTAGTTTGGTGTGTTTCTATTTATAAAATTTTCGTTTAGTCACTACTGTTAAGTACTTAAAGAAGTTTTTATATTATTGTGGATACTACACAATCTACATGGTAAAATCTCTTGATTTTGAAAGGTTCAGTAAGTTCTCACTCACTTCTGACGCAGTAGTCTTCACGATAATGGGAGATGCTCTCAAGATTCTGCTCATAAAGAGAGGGAAACCTCCGTTCGAAGGTATGTATGCCTTGCCAGGGGGGTTCTTGCGGGATGGTGAGACCTTTGAGCAGGGCTGCACAAGGGAACTTGCTGAAGAGACTAATGTCAGCGATATCTTCCTGAAGAAGCTGAACGTATATGATGCTGTTGACCGTGATCCAAGAGGGAGGGTCATCACGACAGCATTCCTTGCGATAATCGATGCGGAGCGTGTCAGGCTTGAGGCTTCGACTGACGCTGTCGGTGCCGGGTGGTTCGATGTATACTCTCTGCCTAATCTTGCCTTTGACCACGAGCAGATGATAGCGGATGCTCTCGAAGAGTTGCGCTACGAGATCCAGATATCCAACATCGCTGTCCAGCTCCTTGGCAACAAGTTCACGCTCTCGCAGCTTCAGGCAGCATACGAGACGATTCTCGACACAAAGCTCGACAAGCGGAACTTCCGCAAGCGCATAAAAGAGCTTGATGTGCTCGCCCCACTGAAAGAGACTGTGATGGAAGGTGCCCACCGCCCAGCACAATTATACAGATTCAAGAGCAAGAAGTATGTTCTTCTGAAAGATAAGATCCATGTGCTGTTGAAGTGAATTCTTGATATATTGTGCCAATTCTCCGAAACTTTTATATACTTGTAAGTGTATATATTACACTAAGAGGAAAGATGTGTGGAACACACCAACTCACCCAAAAGCATCCCGTAACTGTGGTGGTTCGGGGCATACAGTATAAAAACAAGAGATTTTTGATAAAATAACGCCAAAACGGCGCTTATGGAACTAAAAAACGATGAAAATCATTTTAACAAACCACTAAGTGTAAATTTAACACAAACAAACGATACGGAGGAAATACAAAATGGTAGTCAATCCAAAAACCCTGTTGGAGACTGTAACAGCAAAAGAGAAGGTTACACTTAAGAGATTAGAGGAACAGATTGATGAGTTTCTTAAGGAACGGTTTGATGACAGGAATTCTGCAGCTTTTGGTGTGACTAGTGAGTGTACATCGCTGCGACATCAGGTGTACAAAAGCCTGCTTGACAAGTACCGGACTGCTGGCTGGAATGTCAAGGAAGTATATGATCAGAGAGATGGTGATTACATCCAGTTCTCATACGCCCGAAGAGGTGTGAAAGAATGAACACGACACTCCTTACAGATCTCTATCAGCTCACCATGATGGCAGCATACGCAGCAAATGATAAGGAAGATCAAATAGCAACCTTCGACCTTTTCATACGCAAGCTTCCAAAAGATTGGGGTTACTTCATAGCTAATGGTATTGAAGACGCAGTGGATTACATAACAAACATAGAGTTCGATGATTCTGATATTGATTACCTGAGAGAACAGAATCTGTTCAATGAAGACTTTCTCAATTCACTAAAAGATTTCAAGTTCGAAGGTGATGTCTATGCAGTCAAGGAAGGGACAGTTGTTCCTGAGAACGTACCTATAATGCGGATCACTGCACCAAGGTCGCAGGCGCAGCTTCTTGAAAGCAGACTTCTCAATATCATAAATTTCCAGACGATGATCGCTACAAAAGCAAACAGAGTAGTCAATGCCGCAGAAGGAAGGCCAGTTGCAGATTTTGGATTGAGGCGTGCACAGGAAGAGACTGCAGCTATGAAAGGCTCGCGTGCAGCATACATCGGAGGATGCGTCTCCACATCCAATGTCAAGGCAGGAAAAGAATATGGCATCCCGATATCAGGGACTCATGCTCACAGTTTTGTGATGTCTTTCGATACGGAAATTGAAGCATTCAGGGCTTATGCAAAAGCATTCCCTGACAAGCCTACTCTTTTGATAGATACTTACGACGTGATGCAGGGCGCGAAGAACGCAGCCATCGTGGCAAGAGAGCTTGAAGCAAAAGGAAAGCAGCTTGGCGCAGTAAGGCTTGATAGTGGAGACCTTACAGAAGACAGCAAGCAGGTTAGAGAATTCTTCGATAGTGTAGGGTTGGATTATGTGACTATACTAGCAAGCAATGACCTGAATGAATACAAGATAGCAGACATGCATGAGAATGGTGCAAAGACCGGAGGATATGGTGTGGGGACTGAGATGATAACTGCAAAGCCAGTCACCGCAGTCTCTGGAGTGTACAAGCTGGCAGAAGATACCGACGAGGCAGGGAATCTTGTGCCGAAGATAAAGTTGGCAGAGGGTAAGCGCACATTGCCTGGTAAGAAACAGCTCTACAGGGTGCAGGGTGTTGATGTGTACTGGGTGGAAGGAGATGAACGCCGTAAAGTGGAGTACATCATCGGTCTGGATGGAGAGTTGGATAATATGCCCGGGATTGAGGCATTGCTTCAGCCTGCAGTGATAGAGGGTAAGCCTGTCTACCAGAAGAGCCCACTCAATGAGACAAGGGAATATGTAAGAAAAGAGGTCGAGATGCTGTCTTCAGTATACAAAGGAGTCCGTGCTGAAAAGCAGCTGAAAGCATCAGTGACTCCGAAGCTTGAGGCACTGACACAATCATTGGTCGATCAATATCATAAGGATAATGAGGAGGTAATGTAAGATGAAAACGATATTCTGGAATGTAGACACTCAATATGATTTCATGAGGGACGATGAATCTTTCAAAGGAGCGCTACCAATCCCTGGAGCGAGAGAGATAGAGTCAAATCTGGAGAGGTTGACGATGTATGCGAATGAGACCCGTATTCAGGTAGTCAATACTGCAGACTATCACACACCAGCGTCGGAAGAGCTGTCTGATACGCCTGATTTCAAGAGCACTTTTCCCCCTCATTGCCTGAAAGGGACGCGAGGGGCAGACTTCATATCTGCGACAGAACCTGTTGATGGGTGGCCTGTGCGGATATATTGGGATGATGCTGACTTTGACGAAGAGGCATTGCAGGGGCATTGCAGGAACATAGTGATCTACAAGGACAGGTTTGATGTCTTCACAGGAAATCCCCATACAGAGAAGGTCCTTGAAGCGATCAGGCCTGACCGGGCAGTCGTCTATGGCGTCGCTACGAATGTCTGTGTAGACTATGCAGTCAGAGGACTTCTCAAACGCGGCGTGGAAGTATATGTTCCGACTGATGCGATAAAAGAATTGTCAGGTCTACCTTTAGAGGAGACAATCAGGGCATGGCAGGATAATGGTGCAAAACTTGTTACTGTGGATGATATTGTGAAGTACAACATCATGGATTGATGTGGTGCAGGAGGTAATGAATATGTCCGAAACAAAAATAATTCTTCCAAAGATGGATGCTGAGAAGGTTGCTGATGAGATAGGTGATTTTGTATTGGAGAATGTCATCAACCGAGGTAAGTTCGGTTGCGTGATAGGATTGTCAGGAGGTGTTGACTCGACTGTGACTGCGGCTCTGATAAAGAGAGCCTTTGATAAGTACAACAAGGGACTTGATCATGCAGGAGGTTGGGGTGATCCTATGTTCGAGCTTGTAGGTTATGTTCTCCCTTCGACGATAAATGATCCTGCGGACACAGAAGACGGCATCAAGGTCGCAGAGCGCTTAGGCATTCGTTACGAGGTGCAGAGCATAGATAAGATAGTCGATGCATACAGGACAACTAATATCGAAGCGTTGCAGAAAGATTATCACAAAGGAAATCTCATGTCAAGAATTCGTGCCAATGTTCTAAACACAAAAGCAGCAACAGAACAAAAAGTGCTCTCGGGCACGGGTAACAAAGATGAGGATTTCTGTATAGGTTACTACACTCTATTCGGAGATGGTGCTGTACACATGAGTCCTATAGGTGGCCTTTCAAAACGTCTTGTCAGACAGATGGCAGGATATCTAGGTTTTAGTGATCTTGCTGATCGTGAACCTACTGCAGGTCTTGAGCCTGGGCAGACTGATTTTAAAGATTTAGGGTATAGTTACGATGTCGTCGAGCTGGTGATGGAAGGCGAGCAGCAGATGACAAATGGATTTGCAGGTATGTATTGCACCCCACAAGACCTCGCTGAGCATAGTCAGATTGCGCCGCTTCTCAAGAAAGAAGCAGCACAATACAAGAGCATGTATGGTAAAAAGAGATTTGACAATGCCACAAAATTGGTTGAAGATATTATGCGCAGGCATGAGATAGCTCGTGAGAAAGCAAAACTGGTGAGTCCGGCGATAGCGCAGGTCACATTGGAATACAAGAGGTGATAGGGATGACAGGCAATAGTAAGAACAACTGCCTCAACAACACGATAGATTGCATATTCGACCTGAATGGGACTCATACTGTACTGATAAGGAGAGGACGTGAACCTTTCAAGGGTTACTGGGCGCTTCCTGGCGGACGTCAGTATGAGCAGGAGGATCTGGTCGACACAGTTGTCAGGGAGATGGGTGAAGAGGTAGGTGTGGACATCAAGATCATCTCTCCAGGGATACCGACCCCGGTCATTGTCACAGGCCAGAAGACTTGCCTTGACCAGATAAGGACATATATGTCAGGGACTGACCCTCGAGGGGGGAACACGACAGTCCATGCTATACAGCTGAAAGGGGATATGGATGTTCTGTGCAGCTATTTCACTGCAGGTGATGATGCTGTCGACCTGAAGATAGTCAGGCATGATGAGTTGCCAGCACTTGCATTTGACCACGCCCAGTTCATAGAGGATTATTTCATGAGGCTCAAGAGGTACCGCAACCCTTTACCGACGACAGATGTGGTGATAGAGTACAACGATGGCAATAAAGAAGGCATAGTCCTCATAACCCGGAAGAATCCTCCAAGAGGTTTAGCACTTCCAGGAGGGTATGCTGAATGGGGAATATCTCTTGAGGAGAACGCGGTAAAGGAGGCGAAAGAGGAGACAGGTCTTGACGTCGTGCTTGATTCCCATGAGATGCCTCTGTGCCTGCATTCAGACCCTTCAAGGGATATGCGTAAGCATACGATAAGTTCTACATTCATAGCTAAGGGGCAGGGTACTTTGATTGCAGGTGATGATGCTGCTGATGCGAAGCTCTACACGATAGATGAGGTGATGGATCTTGTAGAGAACAATGGTCTTGTCTTTGATCATGGGCGTATCCTGAGGAAATACCTTAAGCATAGGGGGTATCTTAAAGATGAATGAGGCAAGAGAGGGGAATGGGCTTGGCATAGTCGGTCTGATAGGAAGGTTCAAGCCGTTGCACAACGGCGGCGCTGCGCTGCTTGAGTCTGTGTGTGAGCAGGCAGAGCATGTCATCATAGGTATCGGGAGCTGCAATAGGTATGACCTGCGTAACCCATTCACTGCAGAAGAGACAAAAGGTATGATTGACACAGTCCTCTCGCCGAGATTCATGAATTATGAAGTTATATACGTCCCGGATTTTGCGCATGATGATCCTGCGGCCGGAGGTCAGAAGTGGAGGGAACATGTCCTGTCAGCTTATGGAGGGATAGACCATTTTGTATCAGGGAATGATTATGTGCGTGAACTGCTCAAGGATGATTATGTCCTGCTCTCTCCTGAAGAGGTCATCCCAGTATCCCGACAGATATTTGTCAGAGGTACCCGTGTGAGGTTTGAGCTTGCAAGGGATGGTGATTGGAAATCATCAGTACCCGGAGAAGTTGCAGCGTATCTCGAGCAGAATCATCTTGTAGACCGTTTCAGGGATGAGTTCGGGAAGCAGATGATTGATAGGTATTCTGGAAAAGATATAAGTATGCGTGAGAGTTCAATCGAGGAATATCTTAATGTATTGGATGTTAGGAAGTGATGTGATGGATCTTGACCGGATGATTCTGGTGCCGACAAAGAGCAGGTACGAACTGGAGGTAGGACGTTACGGCAGTGAGTCTGCTGCAAGGGAGATGTTCGGCTCTGAAGAGGTGTGGGATTATATCTGTGGCAGCCATCATGCACAGAAGGATAATCTTGCACAGGTCCTCAAGGGACTTGACGATCCTTATGTCATAGACCGCTCTCAACTGACTCAGGACATGATACACGATCATGATCTCTTTGTCTTTCTCGGAGGGGATAATCACTTCACCTATTGTGCGCAGGATATATTGAGATACGTGCAGCAGAATCCGGGCGATGATAAACTCGTTTCAGGTATTGTGTTGGACCCGGGCAAGAGTGCTGGAGCATTGTTGTATCTTGATGTCGACTCTTTTTTAGGCAGTATCCCTTTGATCAGAAGAGATGAGTTCGATGTTGAGCATTGGACGGCTCTTGAGGTGAAGATATCTGGTGGATCAGGTGCGACCAGACCGTTCCCTGCAGTGTGTGATTATTTTATCGGTGAGTATGGCAGGCTGTTCATGTCAAGGAACAGGGTCTATATTGATGGCAAGGAGGTTTTTCCTGACAAGTCTTCAGGTATCCTGATAGCGACTGGTGCTGGTTCCTGCAGAGGTTCCTGGTATGATAATATCCATAACGTGATGTTCGGTGAGAGTGATTGCTTTGCAAATGATGCTGATTGCGCAAGTATTATCCTGACAGAGCACGCATCAAAGAGTAAAGCGACATTGCACAAAGGCCAGAAGTTCGTGATTGATTCTTACAATGATGCGAAGGGGATCATAGCACCTGACTCTCATGAGGAGCATGCTGCTGGATTCATGATAGGATGCAGGGCAGAGATTCGCATATCTGAGTATCATCTGAGCATAATGAAACCCGGAAACCCTTCTATTTGACAGTATTCTGGCTGATATCTGCTTGTAGGGGCTATATGTACACCAAAAGCAGATTCAAAATGCCCCTACCACAGAGTAACAAAAAAAGAAACATTTATATAGGTCAGTCTGGTTCTAGATGCCTGTTGAGTGCGGTTTAGTTATATATGGGGCGTATAGGACTTCACAAGGTACTTATGTGGAGTATCCTGAAATTTATGTTCCATTCAGACAAGTGAGTCATTCAAATAAATTTCATAGCGAGGGATATCATGACTGATAGTGCGGATATTGGTACGGATATGGAGATGTTGAACCTTTTGCAGAAAGGTTTGGCTCAATCTATGGTAGATGAAAAAGCTCGCGAGCTAGCTTCAAGTTTCTCAAAAGGGAACATAAAACCTGTTGTAAGGTTGACTGATACTAAGAAAGTCCTTGAGCAGAAGATAAGGAATTTTGAAGGCAAGCAGATGGAAGAGCTGGGTATTGATGATTTCAAGTTCAGCGATATATTCAAGCATGAGAACGTTGCCCGGAAAAATTTTGGCATAGGGATGGAACGCAGGGATTATGCCCTGTTGGAAGATCTTCCACAGAAGATGGATGCGCTTGGCAGGAGAGGAGCATTGAGCATACCTCTTGCAGCAGTCAATCCGCAGGATGATAAAGACAGGATACAGATGATCCTTCCTAACCTTGCAGGTTCAGGGATGAGTAGGGAAGGTCTTGGAAAATTACTCAACAGGTTTGAGAATGAAAGCACACTCATAACCCGGCTTGACAGTCAGCACATAATCAATGCATTAGGTGTCGTGCCAGCAAAGATAGGCAGTCATCTGATGCCGATATTCGGTATTGCGACAGAGTATCTTGAGGAGACTCATACTTTGAGACAGATATTGGATGCTGCACTCATGAAGAGATATAGATTCACTCCGGAAGAGGTCATAGCACTTGCACAGCCGATCGCATCTTCTCTGAGGATGATGCATAATGACAGCGAGGACATGGCTCCATATCGTGATGTGCACCGTGAAGAGATGGTCCACAGGGGACCTGAGCCTTCTGCATATCTTGTATCAAGATATGGTCGGATGGTACTTTTTGATTTTACTCTTGCGCGATTGTTTCCTAAAGTAGAGCCTAAGAATCTCAGGCACGCAGCGACGACCATTGAGATGTTGCCTGATGAGCCCAGATATCTTTCTTGGGAACAGACTAATACGGATCCTAAGAAACTCAAGGGAGTCAGTGACTGTCAGACTGCAGGGATTGTATTGTATGAGCTGATGGTCATGCCTGATGCTGAAAGTCCTTTTGTAGAACTTTATGATAAGACTAGTGTCTTAAGACAGGTAGAAGAGAACAAGTATGTTCCGATATCAAGATTCGCTGACAAGAAGGTATGGACTTCCAAAGGCAAGGATAAGATAGACTTACGCACTACTGTGGATGATTGTATGAAGCAGATGCCTGCAGATCGGCTGAACCATGTAGAGGTCAGGGGCGGTGTCTACCACTGCGCAGCAAGGCTTGACGAGGAGCTCAAGGGTTTTGCAGAACAGAAGCCTCTTCCAGCTCTTCTCGACGAGAATCAGATATATTCTGAGAAGCGTGCTGAGCAGGTGCGCAGTCAGGTAATACAGAATCTGTTCGGCGCATGATGTTTAATGATATTGATTGATGAGAGATGAAAAAATGACGAGGATATGGCCATTACCGATGGATCTCCGCTATGTGAGCAGGAGTGAGCGTAAGATGCGAGAGCAGAAGAAGACTGCTGAGATACTTCTTGCAGAAGCAAGGCGTGCTTTGGGAGAGTCTCCTGATGGGACTCCTGAGCTTCAGATGGGAGAGGTTCTTCTGGTGCCCGTACCTGATACTGGTTTCATGGACAAACATATCAACAGCACATATAATCTTAGGGGTGGTGATGTAAGCGACATAACCCGGGAATCTTTTGAGCAGTTGATGAGGTGCGTAGGCAGGAGAGAACCATTCACCGATCCGCGGGCCAAGGATAGTTACATAGACCTCAAGAGATCTGCAGAGCTTCAGGGACGCAATCCTGAAGATGTCGAGAAGGAGGCCATAGCGCTTTTCACAGGTAACATGAGTCAGATAATCGGAGGGACTTCTGATTTTGATGAGTTCATGCTCAAGTTCAGGCTTCAGGTAGAGATGTGGGGTCAGGAACTGCCGTTCAAGATACAGAACATTTTCTTCAATAACACAAGGCATTCTCCGAATTTCCCTAAGATGATATATGATAAATTCGGCGTCGATGCTGAGAAAGAGATTGCAGCTTACATTATTGCAAACACGAACAGCCCTGTCTTTGAGGACATCAGGATGGTCACTCTTGATCGTAGAGGTATCATGACTGACATGGTCGTCTCAAAAGATGCTCCGTATGTAGAGTTCCATGCTGCACACTACCTTGCTGCTTCCAAGCATTATGTCAGGGAGAATAGCAATAAGCCCAAGAAAGCACTGCGTAAGCAGACAGACCTTGAGAGAAGGATAGTCAATGCAGAGTTCCGTGAGGAAGATATTGTCCTGGGCGTCACTGAGTACATATCAAGATTGCTCGAGTCACCAAGTTACAGGGCGACCATAGCGGTGGATGATACTGCTGATGGAAAAGGTGTCACGATAAAGGAGATTGGTGCTGATCTTTTTGCTACTGTAATCGCTTTCGATAGCAGTTTCTCAAATTCAATATGGAAAGTGAATGAGCAGTATAAGAAGAGCGGCGCTAAAGTGGGATGGGTCAAGGACTTCAGATTCCCATATAGGTAAAATGTTGCTGGAAAATGTACAATCAGGCGCAAGCGGATTTCGAATTGAGGACAAGTGTGTTCAGATGTCTTAATGATAGCTCTGACTCTCATGATTATTCTTCTCTGCCTGATCATCAGGGGACTGTAGAAGCAGGTACGATATTACGACGCCCTTCTGCGACCCAGACTGGACTGGTACAATGCTACTGGCGCGTATCTGATGATATCTCAGCTCCATTCATTGCTGAAGTGTTTCCGAAGCAGGATGTGAGTTACGCTTTCTTCAAGGATATCTCTCCAAGGGTGCTGGCAGAGCTTATCATATCATGTTCTGCAAAAAGTACTGATGATGAGGTAGTTGCTGGAGCGCTCGAGTCAGTGATAGGGACGGGACATCCTGGAAGGGACAGTAAAAATTATTCAGGCATGGTTGACGAGATGAGGATGTCAGGTCCTGAAGCGGTCTTGGATTTTGATTCAATATCCTCTTATCTCATGAATGATTCTGATGCAGGTGATGTTGATCCTATGGATGTCCTTGCGATGTCGGTAGCAGATATGAACCTGCAGTATAAAGGTCCATCTTCTGATGGTGAAGTTCTGGGCTCTATAAGTTCTGTCGCGTGTTCAGCATTATTGCCTGCTGTGGAGCAGGCTTATGAAAGCAGGTTTTCAGGAGATTTATATGCTCATGTATTGAAATTGGTCTCAAGGAAAGGGAAGAATAGGCTTGCTACCAGCAGAGCAGTAGACTCATACCAGACTGAGTATGGCTCATCTGCATTATCTGATGATATACGTAAAGCCAAACAGCTTGTTGAAGGTGATCAATCAGGTTCTGTCAGAAAATCTAATCTGACTGTCCTTTCAAAGATCATTGAAGAGCATAAGAGGCCGATATCTGATATGGTCAATGACCTGCGTCTTGGAGATGATATAGGTGAATTTGATGCTGATAAGGTCAAGTTATTCCACGAGCAGAATGCGGGCTTGAGAAAGGCTGTCGCAGGGTATCTTGACCAGTGGTACTGTTTTGCATCTGGTGAAGTGAATGCTGATCTTCGTGCAATGACTGATGTGTTGAGCATGGATAAGAGTTGGGTCAGTGGAGAGGGCCTGATGTCGAGGATTGAAGGGGTCATCCGTGGCTATGCTGCTAAGGAAGCATCTGAATCTGAGAGTTCCAGTCACATACTGACAGAACTCAACAGGGAATATCTGCAGAGGATATTCAGCGATAGTAACATATCATCTGACTTGGAGACCCTATTAGTGGATCTTTCAGTACATATTATCGGAGATGTTGATATCTCTGGTGCAGTATCTGTAGTTGAAGATGTTCTCAGCAGGCGCAAAGTCCCTGATGATCTTGATGTTGATTTTGTCGCTTCAGTATATACAGAAGCATTGGCAAAGTATGCATCGCGGAAGATTGCAGGAGAACGTCTTGGATCAGTGATGTTATCAGGTGTTGATCAGCTGCCGAAGCTTGTTGATGAGTATGTGCACTTCAAGTCCTGCAGGACTTTTGCGTTGCGCAATAATAGCGCTTCCACTGTCAGGGACACTATTTTTGGTGATGAGTTCAGTTATATCCTTCATACTGCCACAGGATCTTTCCTGAATACAGGAGACTTGACTGGAGATGCATTCAATGATAAATATGATGGTGAAAAGATATATGTGCGGGAAGGTCCGACGAGATTTGCTCTTCTGAGACTTTCTGATGCGGTCGCTGCAGAGTATCCTTCGTTGAACGAGTCTGTGGATATCATGTATAAGGTGTGTGACTCATTGAACATCCTCCACAGGAGCGGCATAGAGCATGGTGGTCTCAACCTTGAGAACGTGCTGTTATCAGAAGATGTTGATGATATACTTTTGACAGGCTATAACCCTGAACAGCGTCACATGCACTCATGTTTCTCTGTGCCTGGGATCAGGAATAAGGATGTATTCTCTGCAACAGTGATGCTTTATGCCCTTCTTACGGGTGATGTCCCGTTCACTTCATCAGAACCAAAAGAGATCATGCAGCAGATTATGGATAAGTCATACATTGATGGTATGTCCCAGGTCTCAAGAAAGATGCGCAAGATGATATCAAATGCATTCAATAAGGTGATGGTAGGGCAGGAATATTCTGTGAGTGATTTCAAAAGGGATCTTGCAAAAGCATCAGGCAAATCGACTTCAAGATCATACTTTGACTACAAGAATTATAGAGAGCGCATGAGCTGGGAGCATCTGAAGCAGGCAGAGATGGAGATGTTTGCGGTTGAAGCTGCTGGATACGTCTTGCCTCCTAGATCAGGAGCCATATCAGGCACTGGTGAGGGGAATGATATTGCTGACGTGAATGTATTTTCGGATGACGGTGGAAGCTCTCAATGCAGGGTCGGCAACCATGTGTATACTGGTGTGAGGAAGATGAGTGTTGGAGGATCTGCAGAAGTCTTTGAGGCGACGCTCCATGATTTGGGATATCCTGTTGTTCTCAAGAAGCTCCGTGATCGTAAACCGAGTGCAGATCTATCTCAGGAAGCGATTGATTTTCTCAAGCAAAAATTTGCAAGTGAAGCAGTGTTGAGTTTCCAGCTTCAGAGCGCTAATGTCATCAAGCCTGTAAACTACAGCGCGTCAGAAGGGGTGATGGTCTTTGAGAGGATTGATGGTCTTGACCTGCGTGATGTGAACAATCTCGTGGCGGATGGTATGAGTGAGATAGAGGCGATGGTGACTGCGGAGTGGGCGTGTTATGCTCTTGAAGAGGCACATAAGAAAGGCATAGTCCATAGAGATATATCTCCAGGAAATATGATGATACAGAATAGGAGCTTTCGGGCATTGCTTGCTGATTTTGGAGTTGCAGCGACAAAAGATGATATGAATCGTGGTGATTCTGGAGAGGGGAGTGTGACTGCAGGGACAAAAAGGTACATGTCTCCCGAACAGAGAACCTTTCTGAAGATCGATGGCAGATCGGACATATATGGGTTAGGCATGGTTTTGAAGGAGCTGTTTATACGTCGCAACCCGATGCATGTAGATATGGAGCAGAAGAGATTGCCTATGAGTAAGGATGCTGCAGAGATATGTCGTAAGGCAACAAGACCTTCACCTGAAGAGCGTTACCAATCTGTAGAAAAACTTCGTGAAGGGATAAAATCATACTTGTTTAAGAGAGGTATAGAGAGTATAGAAGATATGGAGTCTGTACTTGAGGGTGTGTTGAAGAAAGCATACTCACAAGAGGCGAAGGAAGGTCTTAAACATCGCATTGAAGATGCTTGGGCAGATATAAAATATTTGTCTGAGAAACTTGACAAGAGCTCAGTAGAGAATGATATGTTCAGGGGAGTCGCTGAACAGCGCAGGGATATTGTCGAGAAGGTGTTTGAGGATGAGCTTGTAGCTTATGTCAACAGACCTTCGAATGAGACTGTTGCGAAAGGTGTTGATAAGGTGCGGAAGAAGTTTAACCTGCCAGGACCTCTGCCTAACTCTAAGAAGCTTTTCAGTTCACTGAAGAAAGTGCGCGCCATACTTCCTGAGCAGTTTGAACAGGCGTATACTGAGATCTACAAGCACGGGAATGATTCTGAAAAGGGGGCTGAAAAGTTCAGGAAAGCATTCAGTGATCACCTGAGTGATAAGTTAGATGAGATGACAGGTTACATTGCGACCATGAGGAAGATAGACCCTTCAGGTTATAGTGACCTTGTTGGCGATGTTGAGGGGCGTGTTGAGAATGTGATCAAGATGTTTGCGAGCAAACAGTTCCTTAAGGTCGATACTGACATGCAGCGGTATGTGCTTGAGAGATATGATCGTGCACTGAGATATGTCAAGGTGCTCCTTATGCAGCTCGATCCTGAGAACCAGACTTATGTCCGGCTTGCAAAGAAGATTGAGAAGAAGATGGAAGAGTTCTCCAAGAAGATAGAGACGCAGGAGAACGGCAGTAAGTGATTCTGTATTGATTGATTTAAGAATTCTTAGAGAATAAAAATTAATTATTCTGTTTTAGCAGGTGCTTCTGTAGGAGTAGCCTTTGGCTCTTCCTTCTTCTCAGCAGGCACTTCAGTCTTTTCTTCGACTTTAGGTGCTTCTTCTTTTTGAGCCGCAGTCACTTTCTTCTCTTTGATATCTTTCTTTGTCGTGACCGGGGTCTTAGGAGCTTCCTTTTCTTTAGGTACTAGCTTGTCCTGGAGCTTTCCTGCGATACCTTTTGGCTTCTCCTGTTTCTTTTTCTTCTCTTTCTTATTGAAGTCGAATCCGAATAGCTCTACACGGACAGAATCTTCCTTGTCATCCTTGACAGCAGTCACTTTGACCTTGCCTGGAGGATTCTTCATCCCGTGTTCCCAGATCTTAAGATTCAGTTTTGGCCCGATGAGGACAGTCTCTGTCTTCATATGTTTCTGCATGAATCCTTTGACAGCATTGACTGCTTTTTTCGCTCTCCTGTACTTAGGAGATTTCTGGAATTCCTTTCGCAGAGGGATTATGTATGTCCTTGTTATGTTGGCCATTGTGCTCACGATATGATATTAGTTTGATTATGCTTTTGTCCTGGTCCGTTTCCAGGTTCTCTTGACTGCTGTATGCCTTCCTGGGTGGACTCTCCTTCCAGGACCATATATCTTAGGTACCGTCCAGAATGGTGCCCATCTGGTCTGTCTGCCCAGTTTTGCGAGCCTCAGTTTTCTTGACTTATGTATGTTTCGTGCCATTTTCTATGATTATGATTATTTTTTTGCCTGCTCTGCTGGCTTAGGTGTTTCTTTTTTTTCTGCAGGTGTTTCAGCTTTCTTTGCATGTTCTTTTTGTGTAACTGCTTTACCTATAGGTTTGTAAAGCCTTGCTGCTGCCTTGTCAAGCAGTGATGCCCCTTTTGGAGCGAGTATCCTGCCCTTGTGAGTGCCGGATTCTCCTTTCTTGACAAGTTCTGCTGCCTCAAGCTGTTGGAGTACTTTTCTCAGTATGTTTCCTGAGCCTTTGTAGAAATGTTCTGGCTTATGGCCTCTATTCTTCCTGCCGCCGTACTTGGTCCTTAGCTTAGAGACACCTACAGGTCCAAGCTTACTTACGCTTCGAAGGACAGCTGCGCATCTCATGTACCACCAGTCTTCCCTTGCAGGAGGACGTTCCTTATGTACACCGGTCTTTACGTATATGCTCCATTCTGGAGGCTTTATCTGATTGATCTTCTGTAGATCCTTAGCGACCTCTTCTATAAGGTCATTGACTGGAACATCATACATTGTTGGCATTTTTATATTCACCTAATCTGCCTTTTCAGGCCACAGGGGCAACTTGGTTGCCAGACCTCATACCAGATGGTTTGAGTTATGATGAAGGAAAAAGAGGTTGTTTATAAAGCTTACTGAACAGGAAAGATGTGCTTAAATACGGTTTACTATCTGGCAGGCTTCAGATACTAGAATATGCTACTTCCATATGCATCTACGATGCAATGATTATGCTCTGAACGTCGTTGACAGGGCATATCAGCCATATCTGGATGTTTAGGTATGTTGCCAGTATAATCCTCCAGGAAATCCCTGCCGAAGATATATACATGGTGCTCAAGCGCTTCAATATCAAAATCAGGGTCTTCTGTGACTGAACTTATACAGTTCCCTATTATTGATCGGGTCAGATATTCAGGCACTCCTGATCCTTCGAGGAATTCTATGACTGTCTCATGCTGTGCATCACTCAAGAGTTCCTTTCTCAATTCTGGGTCATATGCACATATATCTGAAAGCAGCAGGCTCATGATGGTCCTTCCAAAAGAGTACATGTCTATCGGTCTTTCTACCTTCTCTGGTCGTGCATCCCGTGGAAAGAAAGTCTCAGTCGTGGCTACATTATCGAATATCTCTCCTTCATATCTTGCAGAGCCAAAGTCAATGAGTTTTATCGTCCCTTCAAGGTCGAGCATGAACTGTTGGGGTTTTATGTCGCAATGGACTATTGCTCTTGACGGGTCATGCAGATATTTCAATGCATCTGTCGCTGATTCCATGAACACCTGCAGCTTCTCCATGCTGAAGTCCTGCATGAATTCTGGAAGGCCTATCTCAAGCGGCTCCATAGGGATGTAAGTTACGTCATTATACTTGAACGGTTTGTATCCTCTTACGATATTAGGATGTCTGATGCTTCCTAATATCTCTGCTTCACTCTCAAATGCTGTAGTTACCATATCTTCAAATGCAGTGAGCATGCCGGGTCGGGGATATTTTATTACGCGGGTCTTACCTGTACGATTATGTGTTGCGTATCTTGCTTCGGAGATCCCTCCGGATCCGCATACCTCACCGATAGTGTATCCTGCTATCTTTTGCCCAGCTCTGACTAGCCTTGCAGTGTCTCGTTCTATAGATTTGCCATATGCTCTCAGGGAGCATGACATGTCTTTAGCGAGGTTCTCATCTTGGGACTTAAGAACCGTATGACCCATATCTCAACAGTGATTTTTTACTTCTGCCCGTTCTTAAATATTGCTTATATATATTATGACAAAATGCAAATATTGGCTGGTGGGTACAGGCGGATACATGAGTAAAACAAAACATTTATTTATAAATGACAGGGCACAACCACTAGACATACGTAGATAGGGTTTTTAAAAAACTGCATTATTAGGCTGATGGATTCAGTGCGGTTTTTTAAGCTCAGAATTCCCTAAGAATTCTGTTGTTTAAATGAAGAAGAGAGTCATATTCAATTCAAACGACCAGCCAGACAATGGAGGCAATGAAACTAGCAAAAGCAGGAAAAATAACTCTGAAAGAGCAACCTGATGATGTTAAGCGTATCCTTAATACTCTGACCCCTACGATCCAGAGATGGTTCTTCTCGCGTTTCAAGGAATTCTCTCTTCCGCAGCTCTTTGCAGTGTATGACATCCACTGTAGGCAGAACATATTGGTGTCTGCACCTACTGGTGCGACAAAGACATTGACCGGTTTTTTGTCTATCTTGAATGAGCTTGTGGATCTCTCTGAGAAAGGGGCATTGGAAGATAGGGTGTATTGCGTATACATCTCGCCATTGAAAGCGCTCAATTATGATATAGAGCACAACCTCAATCGTCCATTGAAAGAGATTGAGGCATTGGCAGGCGAGCGGGGCATACGTGTCGGTGTAAGGACTGGCGATACTACGACGCAAGAGCGTGCCAAGATGACCAAGATCCCGCCGCATATACTGATAACCACGCCGGAATCTCTTGCTATCCTTCTTCAGTCAAAGAATTTTAGGGAGCATCTGCGGAATGTGGATTGGATGATAATTGATGAGATACATGCTCTTGCAGAGAACAAGCGCGGGGTGCATCTCTCTTTGAGTATGGAGATGCTTCAGCGTCTCTCACCAGGCATGTGTCGTGTCGGTCTTTCAGCGACGATAGCTCCATTGGAAGATATTGCAGGTTATCTTGTGGGTTCAGAGCGTGACTGCAGGATTGTGGATGTGCAGTTCATCAAGCAGCTTGACCTCAAGGTGCTGTCGCCGGTCCCGAACTTGGTAGATACTACCCATGAGCGTATGCACCAGAAGATGTATGATCTTATTGATGGGCTCATCCAGCAGCATAAGACCACGTTGATATTCACTAACACCCGTGCGGCGACAGAACGGATAGTGCATTACCTGAAGGATACTTTCCCTAAGAATTACACAGATGTGATTACTCCTGCAGATGATACTGATTTTAATGCAGAGGTTGATATGAATGGAAATGGTAATGTTACATTAAAAACCAAAACAGATGACAAAGAAACTAAAACAGCTGAGCAACCTAAATCAGATGGAAAACTCACAGGCATTGGTGCGCATCATGGTTCATTATCAAAAACACATCGTCATAATATAGAACAGGGTCTGAGAGAAGGAAAGCTTAAGTGCGTCGTGTGTTTGGATGGCGGTACAAAAGTACTCAACAGTGATGGGACGTGGGTCAGGATTAAAGATGTTCATAAGAATTCAGTGCAGAGTATTGGTGCTGACCTTAAGGTGGGGTCTAATAAGATAAAAAATATCTTCAGAACAAAGAACGCTGATGGATTGTTGAAATTGAAAACAGTATTCGGTAAGGAGATTGTCTGCACAAAAAACCACAAATTCTTGACTATTGATGGTGCTGGCGAATTGATATGGAAAGAAGCGGCCAAGTTGGAAGAAGAAGATTTTGTGGCAACAATAAGAAGATATGATTATGTGCGCTCAACTGAAGATGAACTGAACAAGTTTCTGTTCGAAAACTACCCTGATAATTATTATGCATTCTTAAAAGGATATTTTCTGAAGGATTTAAGGACAAAAATCAAGACGCAATATGTCCTGTTCAAGAGGTTCTGGGAGGAGCATTTTAAAGAGGACATATCTGACAATCAGTTTAACAAGGTTTTAGCAGGTAAATATCCTTTCAAGATAGGTGTTCTAAAAAAAGTCTGCATGACATTGAGCATAGATGATCTTGAGGTTTTCCAGGCTATTGTTGCGGTTTCTTCAGCAAAATATAGGATGGAAAAACCGACTTTCAGTAAGAGCCTGATGCGATTGATAGGTTTTATGCTTGCAGATGGCTACTTGAGTGATGAACGGTTCTTTGTAAGCAACAAAGACAAGACAGTTCTGAAACGGTACGGTAAAATAATCAAAAGACTATCATCAAGAGAACCTTTTTTCAAATTAAGCTCAACAGGCACGCCTATTTTAGTATGGTCTTCTATGTTTCTCGTAGGGTTTTTGAAAAATTTGGGTTTCAAAATTGGACGGAAGGCGAGGGTGGTTAATATACCTAATTTCATTTTTAGACTGCCTTCTGACCGGGTGTTTGAGTTTCTTTCAGGTTATTGGGATGGAGATGGTTATGTTGAAAGGAAGAAAGACAACAGGGTCTATGCTGCAGGATTTTGTACGACAAGTAAGGAGATGGCAGAGGATATATCTAGATTGTTATTGAGGGAAGGCATTTTGTCGTCCATCAGATCAAGATATTATGATGAAGTCAGGGAATTGAAGACGGGTAGGAGCATCGTGAAAAAAGGCTGGTTTTATGATGTTGTAGTATTGGGAGGTGATAATCTCAGGAAATTCGCTGCAAACATGACGCCAGTCCGTCAGAATCTTAGAGTTATAAAGAATGTTCTGGCGCAAAGAGGTTATACGAACAGAGATGTGATACCTAATTTAGGGAAGAAACTTAGAAATTTAAGAAACAAAGTCAAAGTTTCAACATACAAGCTTCAAAAGTCAGGTTTAAATCCGATAAAGTATGAACTTGGTACAAGATGCATAAGCAGGAAACAATTAAGCCGACTATTGTCTATCTACAACTCAAATGATGAATTCTTGTTGAGGTTAACATCTTCAGATTTGTTTTGGGAACGCATTCAGTCTAAAAAGTGGGTTAAACCGACAGAATTTGTTTATAATATTGAAGTTGAAACTGATCATAATTATGTGGCAAATTCTTTTCTCACAAAAAATTGCAGCACCAGTTTAGAACTGGGTATTGATATTGGTTATATTGATCTTGTAATCTTGCTCGGTTCTCCTAAATCAGTAGCGCGCGCACTTCAACGTGTGGGAAGATCAGGCCACCAGCTTCACTCAACAACAAAAGGAAGGATAGTTGTGCTTAATCGTGATGATCTTGTAGAGTGTTCTGTTCTCTTGAAGAGTGCGATGGAGAGGAAGATAGATAGGATACACATACCTGAGAACTGCCTTGATGTGTTGTCTCAGCAGATCTATGGCATCTGTATAACTGAGAGGCTCCACGTCTCAGAACTCCTTGCGATGGTCAGGCAGAGCTATTGTTTCAGAAGCCTCTCAGATGATGATTTCTATTCTGTGATACATTACCTCTCAGGTGATCATGTATCTCTGGAAGACAGGCATGTATATGGCAAGATATGGCATGATCCTGACACGGGCATGGTAGGCAGGAAAGGTAAGCTTGCAAGTGTGATCTACATGACAAATATAGGGACCATCCCTGACTCGACAGGTGTCACTGTCAAGGTCGGCGCTGAGATAATCGGGATGATCGATGAGTCTTTCCTTGAGCGTCTAAAGAGAGGGGATATATTTGTGCTCGGTGGTTCGACATATGAGTTCCAGTTTTCTAGTGGGATGGTCGCACAGGTTAAGCCTGCTATCGGCAGGAAACCTACTGTCCCTTCGTGGTTCTCTGAGATGCTGCCGCTGAGCTTTGATCTTGCTCAGGAGATTGGTAAGTTCAGACGGCTCATGAGGGATAAGTTCAAATCAGGCATGTCTCAAAAAGATGTGCTTGATTTCATAAATTCATATCTGTACGTGGATGAGAATGCTGCAAATGCGATCTATGAGTACATGCGTGAGCAGTATGACTTCGCAGTCATACCTAATGATAAGGATATATTGATCGAGCAGTACAATGATGAGGATAAGAAGTATGCAGTATTTCACACGATGTATGGGCGGAGGGTGAACGATTGCCTTTCAAGGTCTGTCGCATTTGTCGTATCAAAGACATTGAAGCGCGATGTCGAGATTGGCATAACTGACAATGGATTTTATATCGCGTCCAAAAAAGCGATTCCTGCTGCACGTGCGTTCTCTATGTTGGAATCAAAGAGGTTCCAGGAATTGCTTGAGTTGGCACTTGACAAGACGCAGGTATTGAGCAGGAGATTTCGGCACTGTGCTGGAAGGTCCCTGATGATTCTGCGGAGTTACAAGGGGCATCACAAGAGGGTAGGCAAGCAGCAGGTGTCATCGATGATACTCATGTCTGCAGTCAGGCGCATTTCAAAGGATTTTCCGATCCTAAAAGAGGCGAAGCGTGAGGTGCTTGAAGACCTGATGGATGTAAATAATGCGACGCGTATAATCCGGATGGTTGAGAATGGGAGCATCACTGTCAAGAGTATTGATACTACTATCCCGAGTCCTTTTGCTTTCAATCTTGTGCTCCAGGGACATCTTGATATGATCCGCATGGAAGACAGGATAGAGTTCCTCAAGAGGATGCATAAGTTGGTGCTTGCAAAGATATCTCTTGATCAGGGCAAGAAAGGCAATCTTGATGAGGATGTAAAACAAGTATATGATGAGCTCTGGAAGGATCTTGAAATAGTTGATACTGAGAAAGGTAGGGAGCGTGAACGCCTCACCCGTCAGGCCTGGAACCTGAAAAAAGTGCCTATGTTTGCAAAGAAGGAGATTGTCCGTCTGATTGATGGTGAGCGGACAGGCATCCGCAAGGATTTCATCGCAGCTTTCCATAAGCATGAAGAGGACATAAAATCTACCTGGCCTCGTGATCTGAGGCTTGTCATTTCTAAGGCAGTCAAGGAAGTTGAGGAACAGGAGTCTTGATTTCTTTTTCTTATCTTTCAGTTGATAACTTAATCATTCCCTCATTTCCGATACTTCCGAAACCTTTATAAATATAAACAGTGTTTATTCAGGTATTTAGGGGGTTTGAAGAAGTCTAGGTACTTTTATCATTCCATATCAGAAAAGGGTAAACCACACGAGGTGACTTAGTTGGTGGAAAAAAGCAGGTTGAACTATAAAATCTTTTCACACACAGCAGCTTCTAACCATGGATTGTACATCCTTATTGCTCTTGTATTGTTCACGCTGTTTAGCGCCAGCTATGTGCTTGCTATCGTAAATCTTGTTGCTCCTGCGGATAGTGTCTCTTTGAATACGAATAATGATACCCTTGCATTCACCTTCAATTATACGAACGAACTCACAGGAACTGTCGACTGCAATCTCACTCTCAACACTTTCGTCGTAGGTTCACAGGCATCTGTTGTTGTCGATACGCTGTCTGCCATATATTCCAGCGCGGCTTTCCTTGAAGGTGTGAATCCATGGGATATCATCTGCTCAAATACAACTGACACCAATGTTTCGTCAACTCGCAGTTTCACATTTGATTCCAATGCGCCGACAGCAGGGCCTACTACCGCAATGTTATCGCCATACGTATACAGCACTTGGCTTGCTTGCAGCATCGGCGCACTCAACATAAGTGCGAGCTTCAACGACACCAATTCAGGCATCAACACAAGCTCCTGTGAATGGCAGGATAGGAGTCAGTACCCTTCAGGGAGCTGGAGGAATGATGTGACCGTATGGGAGGGCAACAGCACCCATGGATATTGTATATCTACGGGAGGAACCAGTACAGTTGAGCAAGACTATAACCTAAGGGTCCGTGCGCGAGACAATGCAGGTAACCTTGCCACTGCAGCCACGTATGCAGGAAACACTGACTGCACTGCACCTACAACATCCAATAATGAGACCAGCGGCTGGCATAGTGCGTCATATACGGTAGAACTCACGTGCAGTGATCCTAAATCCGGATGCGCAAACATAAGCTACAATTACAACTCTGGAGGATGGGTGACTGGCGGGCCAGGACCGATTGAAGTGACAATCGATGCTTTAGGCAATAATACTCTTGAGTACTATTCTACAGACAACGTAAGCAATACAGAGTCTACAAATACTGTGTATGCTGCCCTCTCTCTGCAGTGCGGCGACGTGATAACCAGTGACACGACACTACCTTCTGACCTAACAGGTTGCACGGGCACAGGAATTACGATAGGCACTGCAGGCGTGACTCTCGACTGCAACGGTCATTACATCCAGGGCGACTATGTGAGCAGCGGGAATGAGTACGGCGTTTACATAACCGCAAATGGAGTCACGGTAAAGAACTGCACAATATACGGGTACAACACCAGTAGTGGAGTTGAGGCAGGAATCTATGCAACAGGCAGCAACAACGTGCTCCTGCAGGACAATATTTTCTATAATAATTACTATGGTGCCTGGTTGGTCGGCGGTTCAGGATCCAACATAACTGGCAGCAACGTGTATGGTGCTATGTTCAAAGGTATATTTGTCGACACCGGCACGAGCAGCTTCAGGGTGACGGGCAGTAACATACATGATACCTACTCTTCAGCAGGGTCGAATGCTGCTGGAATCTCTGTTTACGCTTCAGGTATGGGTACTGTATTCGGCAACATATTGACAAACATGACTGGTGCTTCCAGCGGAATCATATCAGGTATACACATATTGGATGCCGGAAATATGAACATTTCAGGTAATACGATCAGCAGTCTCAATACGACAGGTATCTCAGTGAACGATCCGGGTGTGGGAGCTAACGGATTTACTGTTGCGGATAACAGTGTCACGAACTGCACTAATGGCATCGGTGTCGCAGGAGCAAATCATAACATAACCCGAAACACCATTGCCAACAATACTGGCACAGGCTTGTCTATAGATGAGAACACAGTTCATGTGTGGCATAACAACATATATGGAAATAGTGATAGTCAGATATATATCAATCCTATGGCAACGATTGAACTGTCTCTTGGCAGCCAGGGAAATTATTGGGGTCACAGTTCTTGCCCTCTGTTCCTGACGTCAGATGTCAAGAATGGTTACACTACTGTTACGGACAGCTACGCATACAATGCAACAGATGGCTGGTCGACATATGGCACGCCTCCGACCTGTTCTAGGCCTAATGTGACTCTTGTGATGCCTGGTGTTAGTGGTGTGAGGATGTTTAACTCTTTCAACTTCTCAGTGAACGTGACTGATATCCAGCCTGTGCTCGGAGTCAGCATATCGAACGGGACTGCTGCGCAGTCTATGGCGATGTCTGGCGCAGACCCGACAAATGCTGTATGGTGGGCTGTGGTATATCTGTCCGGTTTGAGTGATGGTGCTCAGAGCCTTTCCATCAACGCAACGAATTCGTACATGTATAATGATACTGAAGGCTTTGACGTGGTCGTGGACAACACAGCTCCTTCAGTCACTCCTTCGTCTCCCGTAAATAATTTTAATACGAGCATAGGGTCTTTCAATGCGGTGTTCACTGTGGCTGATGACTTGGCGACTAACATGTCTTGCAATGCAACACTCTACAACGCTTCAGGTAATCCTGTTTCAACGCTCGGGAATGACACTACAATCAATAATACTGCGACAACATTGCTTTTATCATTCGCAGCTCCTGGTGTCTATACATGGAACGTAACTTGTTATGATAAGGCGGGTTCGAATGTACTTACTATGGTCAATGGCAACGCAGGAAGTTCTGCAACAAGGACTGTGACGTATGATTTGACTCCCCCGATACCTACATCTATAAACATATCAGAGCCGGATAATCTGGTGTCAGGGGTATTTCCAAATGAGAACATAACGCTAATCCTTGAATCTTCTGACGTGGGAGGTACTGGTGTTATGTATGTTGAGGCAAACTTCAGCGAAGTTACAGGAGATCTTGCTGACATGGTCAATATGACTCCCAATGGCACTCATTGGGTTGTTGTCTTTGAGACTGATACTTCAGATACTTCAGATATGGAGTTCGATCCGTTCAACGTGACTACAAGAGTGGTGGATTACGCAGGTAACGTTAATGACGCAGCGTTCTACACTGTCGTGCTTTACAACATGACTCTCCTGTCTGGCGATCCGGAAGGTTGCGGCAACATCGTTGCTGGCTCGACCAACTTCGCGCTTGAGGATGATTGGAACGACATAGATATAATATTGCTCATAGACATGAACTTCAGTCTTGCATGCGACATACCTGCGATGGCGGTGGATAACCAGTCGCATAGGGTGGCTAAGTTCAACTTCACCGGAATGGACATGAACAGCGAGGCTGCATTCCAGCAGCTCGGCCAGTTCATGGAATCAGTCGATGTTGAAATAACTCCTGAAGGGCAGTTCGGCAACAGTAGGATATCCCTTAATTCATCTGCCCTGGTTGACTTCAACACGACTTCAGTCATAACAATGTACGGGCTGCCTTTTGACAGTATGCCTACTGTTTTAGGTGATTATGGCACTGCTGACAATGGCACGAGCATATCTTATGTCAAATATGTTGATACGGATACAGGTTACATCCTAGGAAATCTGACTTTCACAGTCCAGGGATTCTCAGGATACAATGTGTCTGACACTGCAAATCCATCGATAACTGTGAACGCACCTGCACCTAATATGACTACAGTTGGAGGTTCTACTCCTCTTGTTAACTTCACAGTCAACGGTACAGGCACTCAGGTGAGCTGGGTCCAGGTGTATCTTGACGGGACGGGATACAGCTACAATCCTGCAGACAGCCGCTATGAGGTGACGTGCAATGCATCATCTCTAGGGTCTGAGCTGTATTACTGTAACCTGACCTCTTCATTGGATGATGGCGCGCACACGCTTAACATAACTGCATTTGACTATGGTGGTGATGCAGGTAACAGTAACAATACTGTCTGGATATTCACCACTGATTCAAGCAGGCCTTCTGTGACCAATAATCAGACAAACTCTTCAGGAACTATAAGGAGCACTGATTCGGTGCTTTTGAATGTTACAGCGACTGACAGTACCAATGTATCTAATGTCACTGCGGGTGGTGTATTGATGAGCAATCACACTGCAAGCGGTTATAACCTGAGTTCAACCCCTGCAGCATTAGGTTGCGGCCAGGGATGGTGTACAGTTTATTTCAACGCAACAGACTATTTCGGTAATTACAATGATAGTGTGACTGTAAGCATGTTTGTTGATGATGCAGGTCCGGTTGTTACATCTGTTTCAGTGACTAACGCAACAAATGTCACTAGCGCAGTTGCCGTCAACATACAGGCAACTGTGACTGATGTATCAGGTGTAGGGTCTGTTGTTGCAACAAATGGTAATATGATGTATCTGCTCAGCGGAAACATTTATCATGCAAATCTGACTGCTGGCGATCTTGGTTGTGCATCTAATACTATATGTACAATAACAATAAATGCGTCAGACACTCTTGGTAACTACAATGACACTGAGACGACATCTTATTATGTAGATGACACGAATCCTGCAGTGACGAGTCCATCAAGGAGTCCAGCTGAGGTGAAGTCCGCATCAGCATTATATCTCGGAACAGTTGTCGCAGATGTCAGTAATGTCACTTCGGTCGTTTCAAACAATAGTGTTGCTCTGACAAAGGGTGCGAGTAGCTGGAATGTAACAACTTCTGCGGGTGCACTTGGTTGCGCAGCAAATGCTGTATGTAATATAGGATTTACTGCAACTGATATGGCAGGCAATGTGAACAATAGCGTCACGACTACAGTTGCTGTGGATGATACAGTACCTGTTGCGACATTTGTATATAACAGCACTAACCTAATCAAGAGTGGAGATTCTGTTACGCTGAACATAACCGTGAATGAGTCAAATACTGTCGCGTCAGTCCAGGTGAACAGCCAGGATATGGATGATAACGGCGGTGGAAAATATGGGATCACTACAACAGGGACTACGCTGGGATGCACATCGACCGGAACCTGTACTGTGACCTTTGTCGCAAACGATACTGCAGGCAATTCAGGAACAACATCAACATCAGTGACTGTGGATAATGCAGGGCCAGTTGTCTCAGGTGCAAGTGTCACCAACACGACAAGCGGCAAGCAGAAGATAGGTACGGTGGTAAATATTGCTGCGACTGTCACAGATTCTCCTGCAGGTGTAGCTTCTGTCACTGTAAACAGTACACCGATGTATCTGATGGGAGGTACCTGGCAGGCGAATGTAACTGGTACAGCACTTAGTTGTGCGGCGAACTCATTATGTACTTTATTGTTCACTGCAACAGATACTCTTGGTAATGTGAATAACACTGTGACTACCAGCTACACAACAGATAACACAGCACCGACAAACCTTTCAGCTTTCAGTGCAAGCGGTACGACTTCATCAACAGTCTCTGCGACAATGAATGAAGCTGCTAAGTTTACTGTGAACTATGGCACTAATGAGTCTATGCTGAACAGTTCTGCAAATAGCAGTTCTTTTGCTACTGCATTGGCGGTCTCGTTCAGCACGAGTGCTTCGACTGTGTACTATTACAACATAACTGATTGTTGGGATGAACTTGGCAATAGTCAGAATCTCAATGAAGGTCCGTTCAACTTCACCACATCTACAGCACCAACCGGTGGCGGTGGTGGCGGAGGAAGTGTTACAGTCACATCAGAGATTACGATTGGGGACCTAACTGGATCTTCGACAGAGATGGAGATGAGGAAAGGAGATGTGCTGAAATTCCGTCACAATGCGGAAGATCATCAGGTCAAAGTCAAGGCATTAGGGAGCTCTTATGCAGATATTGAGGTCATGAGTGAGCCTCAGCTATTCCGGTTGTTCATAGGTCAGAGCAATGATGTTGATGTTGATGGTGACGCAAAGAATGACCTTACTGTGAAACTTCTTGATATAGCATACAATAAGGCGCTTGTCAAGGTGACTTCATTGGTGACAAAGGAAGCTAAGATCGCACTTTTGCCTCCTGCAAAGCGTACCCCGAAAGTGGTTGAAGAACCGGTTGTTGAACAGGTCACTCAAGTCACTGAAGAAGCAGCTCCAGTGCAGCCAGAGCCGGTTGCAGAACCCGCACCTGCTCCTGTTCCTGTAGAGCCAGTCGTTGATTCCCAGCAGGGTATGCAGTGGTATTGGTATGCATTCTCGGGAGTGATCGTGCTGATACTTGTCTCACTTGTCGGCCTGTATGTCTTTGAGAAGAAGCGGATCAAAGGAATCTGATCTTTTCTTTTTTTCTTTTTTAAATTATCATTCCTGTAAGCAATAGGAAAGTTTTAAAATACCTGATGTATTCAGTATGCTGAAGAGGTATATCTATGAGACCAGGGATCCTGACATTCTTTTCATTGCTTGCACTCATCATGCTTGCTTTCTCCGTATCAGCAGTTGTACGTGATGCTGGGGATATCACTGCAGATACCAGAGAGTGGACGCTTGTCTTAGGGGATACATTGAAGTTCACTCACAAGCAGCTTTATCATGCGATAACTATGACGAGTGTATCGACAAGTTCTGCAAGGTTTGAACTGGATGAGCCTGTTGATAAGTTCCTGTTATATGAAGGAGAAAGTGTGGCTGTTGATCTCAATTCTGATGATACTCCTGATATCAATCTGACTTTGCTTAAGCTGTTGCCTGGTGGTGCTGTCATTGAGATAGCATCTTATGTCAAGACAGTATCTACGATTGAGCTGTTACCACCTGCGCCTGCAAGGACACCCACAAGAAGGAGTGACCTATTGAAAGCAGAGGAAGACGCTGCAAAGGCGGCAGCAGAACCAGAACCGGTACCTCCTGTACTTATTGAAGAACCTGTTGCAGATTCTGAACCTGATACTAATATCCGTGTTGAGGAAGGTCTTGGTACAAAGCTCTATTATTATGTGGGCATAGGTGCGGTGGTCGTGATAGCTTTAGTGGTCCTTATAGGATCTGCGGTCATGGAGAAGCGTAAGAAGGAAGATGAGGCAGAGAGCGTACCTAAAGCGCAGGGCAAACAGTATCCTGAGGGTCTTCAGACACCTGAAGAGAAGCAGTCACAGCAGGATATTGCAGATGATGCTTCAGAGGATAGTGGAGCAGAACCGGTGAATCGTGCTGGTAGGCATACTGGTGGCGAAACATCAGATAAAAAAGATCCTGCTCAGCAGAATCCTGAACAGTGATGCTCATATCAGTGAAATCTTGTGATTAAGCCTTTTTCTGTGCATTTTAAACATTTTTGACTATTTAGAGTACTGCTCAGTAACAACAAACTTTATATACTACTTGTTCAATTCCCGAACTAAAAGGGTGGTTTATTTGGTATTCATTAGCTCCTTTCAGGAGTGGTTTCAAGGTGATTCACTATGAGATTTTTCGAAGTTGATGAAGAAGAGCTTGAAAGCAAGACCCTGTTAGAGGAAGAGGAAGAAGAAGAGGAAGAAGAGATTGACGAAGATAGTTCTGGCTCTGGTTCCAGCAGTTCTGATTCAAGTGTCTCTGATTCATTCATAGATGCTGAGAGTGAAGGTAAAGATGAGTATGAGGAGTTCTCAGATGTAGATGATGAGGATTCTGATGAGTTTGATTACAGTTCAGCTGAAGCTTATGATGATTAGATGTTCATTGCAGCATACTTAAGCATATTTATTCCTGATATCCCCATCTGAAATCAACATATTCAAGGTCATCTTCTGAGTCATAATCAAGACCTGTTATGTATATCTTGGCATAATCCCCTTCTAATGTCCTTACCCAGAATCGTTGACCATCATTGATGTTTTCAGCTACACTACCATACCCGGAAGTAGGAGGGTCTATCATCTCAGTGAATGAGAGCGCATCTTCTTCACGTACCTCTGCACATTCGCCATCAGAGCATTCTCCCATCAGGTCTCCATCCAGGTTGAAATATATGTCTCCATCTTCAGTATCTGTAGTGGTCATTCCTGCACTGAAATCAAAGAACAGATGATCACCATCTGACTCGGGGGGCATCGTGATCTTTCCAGTGACCCAACCATCATCTTCACTGGTCGTGTTATCGCTGTCTGTACAGCAGTCATCATCTTCTCCACATTCATAACCTCGTGGACAGCAGCCATCATTATCTTCAGCATCTTTGATGGTATCAAAGTTACAGTAAGCATTCTTGTTCCCTGCAAATGCGCACCGGTCTCTTGTACATGCATCATCGTCTTTGCAGTCTGCGTTAAGTTTGCATACGACATCGACGCATTCACTGTCATAGCACATCTGCAGGTCATCACATTGACTGTTGCTTGAGCATTTATTCTCTATGCATTTCTCAAGCACACAGAGGTACCCCTGTTTGCATGCGCAATCTCTTGCGCATTTACCGCAGGTCTCACTGGGATCGCAGGTTCCATCACCGCACACTGAGGGCTTCTTGCAGTCATCAGGGCAGGATTCGTATGATTCTGTATCGTCACAGTCATCATCACCGCACACGATCAGTTTTTCGCAATCGTCAGGGCAGGATTCGTATGATTCTGTTTCATCGCAGGTATCATCACCACATGTTGCTTTTGGGCTGCAATCCTGTGGGCAGGTACCCTGATTCTCTGTATCGCTGCAAATGCCATCTCCGCAGGAAGATACGTGATTGATCTCTATTTTTCTTCCTTTATCTGCGTTATCGCATGCAGTCATGAGAAGTAGTGTGCACATGATGAGACTTGTGAAAAAGAGAATATTCGCTTTCTTTTTTGTCATATGGAACTCCAGCAAAAACTTCTTTATAAAGATTTTGGAGTGGATCCTTTTGTTATGTTCTGGGTGCTTCAAGCTTAATGTAACCACCAATAAGTAGTTAAAAAACGAAACATTTATATATTACGTATTTGTCACTACCTGATAACAAATACTCTGTGTAGGGGTAAATATTCACATTTAAAGCTAATAACAAGGAGGTTTAGCGATGAATAGGGGCAAAACAACTATATTTTCAGTCATGGCGCTAATAATGATAGCGCTAGTGGCTACAAGCGCGGTTTCTCTGCCTATGACTGCATATGCAAGAGTATCCGAGGCTAGTGCTGTAGATATGGCTCAGAGAGTGCTGGATTCCAGGCTTGGAGCTGTACCTGCTATAACACAAGATACAACAACTGATGATTCTGAAAGCTCTTCTGGTTCAATCCTGGACAGATATGGAGCTTTTGAGCGTGGAGAAATTGCACAGGCCAATAGAAGCCTTGAAAGTTATCTTGATTCTCAGCGACTGCCAGGCATTTATGATGGCAGATGGGATGGCACATGGGACAGGTTCTTTAAGCCTGATCTTGAGGTTGTATCATTCAGTACTCCAGCTTCAAAGGTACAGTATGGTGAAGAGGTCATCTTCAGCTATACTATAAAGAACTCTGGCAACAAAGCTGCAACATTCAACTATGCTTTCTATCCTGATGTGACTGGTCTGGATGAGCGGTCTATCCCTTTGAAAGATATTGATGTTAGCAAAGTCGTACTTATGAAGCGCTCACTTGCCCCTGGTGAGACTTTCAAAGGTAAGATTTCATATACCTATAAAGCGCCTTTCTTTGCAAAAAGGACGCTGGTAAAACCTGTCCTTGTTTTAGATTATGATACAAAAGTCAGCGAGACTGACGAGACAAACAATTTCAAGACAATAGCGCTTTGGCTTAACCCTGCTACATCGCAGGACCCTGATCCTGAAGCGGATCCTGAGCCTGAAGCAGATCCTGAGCCGGTAAGCAGACCTGACTTTACCATGTCAATCGGAGCTACCACTAGGTTTGCAAAGGTTGGCGAGCCTGTTGAGTTCAAGGTCGGATGGGAGAACCAGGGCAACCTGCGTGTCTTCAATGCATACTATCTGGTCAATTTCGGTGATGGTGACAAGCTCTATGAGCGTCAGAGAGTTTCCATGTTCACACAGTCTTTCACAAAGATGTATACACATACTTTCGAGAGACCAGGAACATATATCGTTGCTGCTATTGCAGACCCTTTTGACAATGTCAGAGAGTCTGATGAGAAGAACAACGAGCAGTCTGTAAGGGTGCTTGTCCTTGAAGGAAGCACTCCTGAGGATCCTGTTGTCGATCCTGAGGACCCGATAGAAGATCCTGTTGAGGATCCTGTTGTTGATCCTGAGGACCCGATAGAAGATCCTGTTGAGGATCCTGTTGTTGATCCTGAGGACCTGATAGAAGATCCTGTTGAGGATCCTGTTGTTGATCCAGAAGATCCGGTTGAAGATCCTGTTGAAGACAATGCTCCTTCATCTGTCATGAGCGTAACACCTCTTAACGGAACAGCACCTCTTACGATAACTATCGACGGTACTGGAAGCAATGATCTTGAAGGTGCTATCTCAGCTTATTCACTTATCGTGACAGGACCCCAAGGTCTTGAGTATGGTGAGCTGAATCAGCCAGGTGCGCCAGGAGTATTCAATGTAACACTTGCTAATGCGGGCGAGTATGAAGTGATGCTTACTGTATCAGACAGTGCAGGCAACAATGTTGCAGCTTCAGAGCTTGTGATTGTTACTGCAGCAGAACCTGTTGATGATGGAAGCAATAACCCGGTCGGAAACACTGCACCGGTCGCTTCGATAACCACTACAGCTACTGGCACTGCTCCTTTGAACATCACTATAGATGGTTCAGCAAGCACTGATAATGTAGGCATAACAAGCCATTCATGGGTCGTTACCGGTCCATCAGGTATTGTTTACGAAGCATCTGATGTTGCAGGTACACCATCAGCAGTCCATCTTGTATTTGGTGCTGCAGGTAGCTATGTCGTGATCTTGACTGTCATTGACGGTGAAGGTCTTGTCGGTTCTGCACAGCATACTGTGACTGTCTCTGCACCAGCTTCTGGTTCAGGTAACAACAGCACTAGCAATACCGTCACTCCAGTCATATCTGGCAGGAATGTCAATGAGATCAAGCAGGATTCTGCTAAGATAGTCTGGACTACAGACATCAATGCAGATTCCATGGTCTTGTATGGCACAGACAATGAAGACCTTGATGAAGAAGAGTCAGATGATGATTTTAAGAAGTCACACTCTATCACTCTTGAGGATCTTGAGCCTGAGACAAAGTATTACTATAAGATAGAATCCTGCACAGATGATAATGGTTGTAAGACTGCAGGGCCATACAGCTTCACTACACTTGTAGGATCAAGCAGTTCAAGTTCAGGAAACGATGCAGACTACGATGCTTATGATAATTTTGATTATCTGCAGCAAAGTGCAGCTTCATTATCTGCACAGAAATCGCAGAAGAGTGCTACTGCACCAGAGCCTGCAGCAAAACCTGCTCAGCCTGAAGTAGAAGTGGTCTACATACCTACTCAGTTCATAGAGGTTGAGGAAGAGGTCTGCAAGTTCAAGCTGCTCTTCTGGTGTGTCTGGTCTGAGACTGTGACGCAGAAGATCCCGATACCTGCTGCAACGCAGGAAGGCATCCAATATTTTATCTAATTTTTTTATTCTATTTTTATTGTCTTTTTCTGATATTTAAGCGACTCTATCTCAATACGCTCAGAAAACTTTATAAATGGATTTTCACTGTATCATTTATATATGGCAGGACACACCATCAAGGAGGCCAAAGGCGCACCTGCCTTCAGGCTGAAATATAAGGGCATATTTGATTACAACAAGATTGCCACGTTCATCATCGAATGGATGAAGAACCGTCATTTCGATCTGAATGAGGCAATTCATAAGCATAAGATGTCCTGCCCTCATGGTTTTGAGATTGAGCGGACCATCGAAGGTGAACGGAAAATAAGTGATTTTTACAAGTACAAGGTCACTGCTGAAATTCATATGTGGGATGCGTTTGAGGTGGATGCTGTCAAAGATGGAAAGAAGGTGAAGCTCTGGAATGCGCGAGTAGAGATCGCTCTGGGGTTTGAGGTGGTCTGTGACTATTCCGGAAAGTATGAGACCAGTGAGTTCATGGAGAAATTGCGGAACTTTTATTGTGAGTATATAATAAAGAAAGAGATAATAATAAGGCACGCTGATTCACTTTATTACAAGCTATTGAGCTTACATACTGCGCTCAAGAAGATGTTGGATATGGAGACTGCGACGGTGTTCAGATAATGTCGGAAAAGAAGATACTCATCGATGAGGAAGCCCTTGAGTATGAGGGGTTGTTCAACCTGATCGAGCTCTATTCTATAATCGATGATTTCCTGAAGCTGAAAGGTTATGATAAGTTTGAGCCTCTGAATGAGGAAAGTGTGTATCCGCACGGAAAGGACGTGCATATAATACTCGCGCCGATGAAGTGGCATACTGATTATGTCAGGAAAGTCCTGAAGATCGATCTCCAGCTGAGTAAGATAAAAGAAGTCGAGACTGAGGTCGACAAGGTCAAGGTCAAGCTGAATCAGGGCAAGATCAGGATACTCTATTCAGGGATGCTCGAGACTGATTGGGAAGGCAGATGGGAGCAGAGGCCGATATATCATTTCATCCGGACAATATTTGATAAGTATATCTACCGCAAGCACACACAGGATTTCGAGTCTGAGATAATATCTGATGTCAATGAGCTCCGTGATAAGATGGGCAGTTTCCTGAATCTGTATAGGTTCAGGAAGGCATTGTGATCAGGTTATTATAGTTAAGGATGTTCTGAAGCATTTCTCTTCACTTAATGTATGATTTATTCACTTAATGTATAATTATAAATATACTGACTTCTTTGATATGCTTATGAGGATACTGGACAAGTTGTTCAAAAAAAGGGGAAGAAGAACAGCACTGAAAACGTGGTTGGTAGAAGTAGACTCTTTGTTCAGGAAAGAGGTAGCTTCATTGGATCAATTTAAAGAGGTAAGTGATAAAAAATTTGAATTCATACGGCATACGAATGATCTGTGGGATAAGAATTGGGAAGAGGCCAAGATTGTTTTTGAGAGAGTGCCGGGACTTCTGGATGCGCAGATAGGGTGTCTTAAATCTTTGAGAGAAGATGTTGAAGATGAGGAGAAGTTTCTTCGTATCCTGCTGAAGACTGAAGATGAGCATGGGTTCTCACAACAGATGCTCAAGAATGAACATAAGGAATTGAAACGTATCCGGGCTGGTAAGGAGAAAGCAGGAGCAGACGCTTCTGAGTGGCTTAAAGAATCTTTTGAACTTCAGGAAAAAGAATCATCTCGCATATATCCTTTATTGAAGGCTGCAAAAGGGATGGATTCTGCAGACGGGTATCTGTTAGAGAACCTGAAGGGTCAGAAGAAGATATTCTCAAAGAAGAATGGCTGGGCATTCCTATGTGATAAGAAGGTGCGTGCCGAGCTGGTCACTGCATTGGAAGCAGAGAGAAGTCAACTGGTGAGACTTACAGATATATTGGAGATTTCTGCAAGAGACCTGAAATTCTTGCTGGAGCATGACAGGAATGCATTGGCTGCAGAGAGAATAACATTTAATGATGCGGTCGAGGTGTCTGCTGAAAGAGCAGATAAGTATTCTCATCAGCCGAATGATTTTATTATCTTCATTAACGGAGTTTCAGGATGTCTTTTTTCGATAGACAAGGCGTATACTTCAACGCTGCAGGTAGATGTCAAGATCAGTACTGCTTTGTTAGGTGTTGCTGAAGAGAAGAGGCACGATACTCGCGGAGGTTATGGATTTACATTCAATAAGCCGATAGAAGTCCAGCGTGATGGTGGTGCTGACGCTGCAGTGTTCAAGATGGCTTTCAGACCCAAAGACCTAGGCAAGTTTCTGCGTCTCAAAGATGACGTCAAGGTGACTATGACTATCAGGACAGATAATCAGGTGAAGGAGAAGACTTACGATCTTGGAAATCTTCTGCAGGCTAAGACTGATATGAATAAGCTGAGAAAGTCCAGTGAACTTTTTTATGATGATCTTCTGCTGGTCCGGGCTTTTGAATTCAAATATCTTGAGAAAGAGCGCCTGACCAAGAATAAGGTGATATATGCTTCTCCTAGGAGAGATACTATCCACTTCACATTGAACCATTATGTCAAGACACATGGTATGGGTGACTGGGAGGAGATGGATTCTGTGCTGATGTTCCCTCTGAGCAGGGCACCTGCTATGAATGAGAAGAACTTTTATGGCGGGCTTGCGGTTGATGTTTTTTTTGTGGGATTTGTCAGGGTGCCTGCAGATGAAGCGGTGTTCGTAAAAAGGATTGTGGGAGAGTCTTTTGATTGTTTCCATAAGAGGGTGACTGATACTATCTACAGTCTTGGCTATCCAGTATCTGAAGGAGGGGCGCATGGAGATGCTCTGATAGATGATGTGTGGTTCAGGTTCTGTAAAGAACACGGGCTTACTGTCCACCAGCACACATTCACTGAATTCGGTCGTATAGGTAGGGGAGGGAGTGTTTCTAATGTCAGATTAGAGCAATCTCCTGATGAATATTCCAAGGCAAAGGTTGCACTTGCTGAGTTCCTTAAGAATGAGGGGGTCTCTGTAACAGACATTACTGAGGAATCTCTTGGTCAAGCTGTAAAAAAGATAGGCACTATGAGATTATACCAATATATGGAGTGGCTCGATCTTAAGATTGGGCGTCCTGATATCTATAAAAAATATAAGGTCTGTCTTGATGCTTGGATGTCTTATTGGACTAAAAAAAATAAGAAGGGAGAGGTTGACTTTGATAAAGGTTGCCTGCCTGAAAGTTTGGATGCTGATCATCAGTATGATGTTGAGGCATTGGAACACTATTTCTTGAAAGCGCCGCCTCAGTCAAAAAAGAAGGATGGGCGGGTGATATCGGGTAGTGATCAGTATAGATTATAGGGTCCAGGGATTCTGACCAGACATTTGTGACGTTGTTTTATGACGTTGTTTTATGCTAAGAAAAGCTTATAAACTCACCATTTCTCTTTTCAGCTCGTGAGGGTAGCAGAGTCTGGCCAAATGCGCAGGACTTAAGTGCGCTTAAGTGTTGAGCCGAAAGGCAATGATAGACGTGCACTGCGCTTGGACATCCTGTCCCTTAGTGGGTACGCGGGTTCAAATTCAGCCACCTCCTTGGTGCTGGTGAAAGTCCCGTCCCTCACATAAAAACAATCCCAACTGCATCGGGATTGTTGAACATGACAAAAGGCATAACTGTCGATTTTAAAGATAATCTCGACTTCATCGAGATTATCAGACTTGGCAACAAGTTGCCAAGCATCGGCATTATGCCTTTCTCTCATGTTTATTTTTAACTTCTAATTAGTAGTAAAAACCAAAAGACTTATAAATAGTAGATTCATTAAAATAGGCTATGTTACAGGAAACTCTCCAGGCAATAGATGACATAGTGGCCCGTCTGAACACTCATCCTGACTACTCAGAGAAGCGTAAGACCCATGTTTTTGGTGCTGTGAGAGCAGAATCATCAAGGCATTCTGTGGGTATTGAGTTCAAGGTTGAAAGATCCAAGGGCAAGGTCAGGACCCAGCGAAGGGAGTCCTCGATACGGCATCTTGAACAGGCAAATAGATACCTTGCAATGCATGGGATATCTCTTGGCATACTCAGTGTACTCGGGAATCTTGTTGAGCCTGAAGGGCATACATACCCGAATTTCCGCAAGTTCCATGTCCAGTTCGGCAGGTTTGATCCTCCTTCTTCAGAAGCAGTGATATACAGGATAAATGATCTTGTTGCTGATCTTAAGGACCCATGCGTAGGGCCCGTCACTAGAGCTGTTGAGGCACATCTTGAGATGGTACGTATACATCCGTATGAGGATGGCAATGGTCGTGCTGCAAGATTGCTCCAGAATTTCTGTCTTGAGCAGAGAGCATACCCTCCTGCATTGATACATGCAGAAGATAGGGATACATATCTCAAGCTGATAGGGCATGCGCTTGATGATCGTTATGCAGCAAAGTCCCGTATGCGTGAACCTTCAAAGGGTGAGTGTAAGTTCAGGGAATTCATCGCTGCAAAAGTGCTTGATTCTGCATCAAGGATTGAGCATGAGCTTCAGAACCGCAGCATGTACTCTGTTGAGTTCAGCAGCAAGGTCGACAAGGAGGTGCTTTATTCTACTGCCAAACAGATAAGGAGCAAAGGTCGCAGGGACACGAGTAAAGGTGTGAGTGTAAGGGTGGATTACAGGAGCAAGGAGCCGAGTCTTGAGATAACTGGGGTGATAGATGTCACCGAGCTTCGTCGCACTCTTGAAAAATCTCTGCCAGCCAAGAGTTCATCATATAAGATAAAAAAAGTATAATTTTGTCTGTATAAGATATTTTCTCCCAAAATTTTAAATATCACTCCTTAGAGTCATCTATGTATAGTTCAAAAAGGTGATAAAATGGGAATAGTGTTGACAGAAGAGGAGAAGAAGCTCATGCAGGAAGGAAAGCTCAACCCTTCAGATATCCTTGAGCACCGTAAGATAAATCCTGTGCGCACGATAGACGTCAATGAGCTTGACAAGGTGAAGCAGGAGATACGTGACACGAACATCCTGTATAAGGACTCGATACAGAAGAATAAGGACTTGTATGACGAGCTTCAGGAGAACCGTAAGCGCAAGGAAGAGCTAAGGAACAAGATTGCAGAGCTCCGTCTTAAGAAGAAACAACTTCTAGGATTAGAATGAAAATATAGAAAAAATATTTTTAAAATATTTATTCTTTATACGTTGACTTTTGTCTTGAGAAGCACTCCGATGGTGACAAGAAGGCCATATCCCAGGAAAATATATTCCAATGGCAGTATCTTGTTAAGGAGAAGTATCCCTCCGACAACGATGGCAGCGACACCAGTCAGGAGAAAGAACCCTTCTACGAGTGTGTGGAGAAATTCTTTCTTGAGACCATAGAGCGCATTGAGTGTCGCCCGCTTGACATCTTCGACCTTCTTCTGTATCTTGTATCTCTGGTTGAAATACTCGACCACCATCTGTGACATTATGTCAACATAGTCAGCCACAGTATCTACAGCATGGCCGGTCGTCTTCTTGGATACGTTCCTCATGACTTTGTTTACCATCAGTTTACCTCAGTAAGGGATCTACTTCCTCTTCCTTGAGACTGCAACTGCAATAGCACCAAGAGCAGCACCGATACCTGCAGCAAGAGCAAGTGCCTTTTCAGGATTCTTCTTCGTGTACTCTTTGACCTTCTTCTCCTGCTTCATGAATGCTGATTTCGCTTTATTCAGTTCTGCATTTGCCTTATGCTGGTATTCCTTGAAGTTATTAGTAATATTCTTCTCGACTTTCTTGACTTTAGCCACTACTCTCTTCTCGGCTTTTTTCACTTTGGAGACAGCGCTCTTGACTGAAAATTTTGCTTTTGACTTTGGTTTGGCTTTCGCCTTATTCTTTGCCATTGTATCACCTTTTTTGATTAATATGATATAGGTCTATCCTGCACTTGTGCCTTTATAAATATTTCTTAATACCTGCACACAAATACCTTTATATACCAAAACTTATGCTGATACTCCATGAAAAAGAAAACTTTTCACAAATACTTCAATATCAAGACAATGATTCTTGCAGTCGTTTTGGCTGTACTGATGATATGGATGGTGGTGACCAATATGGGAGACGGAACAAAGAGAGTCAGGCTTAACACTAACATGGGCGACATCGTGATAGAGCTGTACGATGATATGCCTATCACTGCAGGTAATTTTGAGAAGCTGGTGAGTGAAGGTTTCTATGATGGTGTGATATTCCATCGCATAATCGCAGGCTTCATGATACAGGGTGGTGACCCTACAGGCACTGGTACTGGTGGTCCGGGATACAAGATCAAGGATGAGTTCACTGACCATAACAGGAATGAGCCAGGCACATTGTCGATGGCTAATGCAGGACCTAACACTGGTGGAAGTCAGTTCTTCATCAACCTTGTTGACAACAGCTTCCTTGATGGCAAGCATCCGGTCTTCGGGAAAGTTGTTGAAGGCATGGATGTGGTCACGAAGATGGGCAAGGTCAAGACTGGCTCTGGTGACAGGCCTGTTGAAGAAGTCAAGATCATCAAGGCAGAACTCATTTAGTTTTTTATTTATTTTTCTTTTACTTTTGATCGAAGCAGCATCATGACCGTAGTCGCCTGTAAGCATGCAATCACTTTCTGAATTATGATCAATAGTTAAGGTACGCCTTCGGCGAAACCACAAACTTCGCAGAAGTTTGGGGCGCCAGAGCAGAATTGCTCTGAGCGTTTGTACCTTACGTCCTTGAGCATGCGTGGCGACACGGAGTCCTGAAATTGCGTAGCAATTTAAGGACACCAACGCAGGATTGCGTTGAGTGGTGAGAGAAGCGAGCCGAGTAGGGCATGATGCTGCGGCAAAGTCAGAAAAACGCTGCGGTGGCTCTGCTATGTGATTTTGCTGATTTGTTTGTGATACATGAATTAAGAACGCGTATTAAGATACTCACTCTTCTATTATCACTACTTTTTCTTTCTTACTGTCGTGTTTATGCCTTACGCTCCTATAAGCTCCAAGGTATACGCGTAGTGATGGCCACAGTAAGAATAGATAATGCTGAAAGAATCTCGTTCCTTTGGTGATCTTACTCGTCCCCTTTTTAGATGCCATGCTCATCTGTTCGCATCACGGCTTTTTAAATCTTTGTCCTCTCTTTTCAGCAGGTTCCTGTCCTGTATGGGTGCGGCCCTGCCTTTTTGAGAAAAAGTAGGGAAGCAACATTTATAAGATTATCACGAGATTATACGTGATGTTCACAACAGATTTTATCGTTAAAGACTTCGCTGAGGTGGTATCTATGTCTGGTTGTTGTAAGGATGATAAGAAAGAGGGTTCTTCTTGCAAGGATAAGAAGAAAGAGAATTCTGCTCTTGAGAGCTTTTCAAAGAAGGAGCGTGCAAAGTTGGAAGACATCACAGGGGAATATATGGGTTTCCTTGATGATTGTAAGACTCCTGAATTGGTGGTCAATGAGGTCCTGCTGGTCGCAGAGAGATCTGGGCTCATCTCCTACAATCCAGGCTTGACTTTTGAGGATGCACCTGAAGGGTTCTACCTTACTGATGTTGATGGCAGGCAGTTTGCGCTGGTCTTGCCTGGAAAGCGTCCTGTCTATGAAGCAGGTGCTTCATTACTCGCTTCACACACAGATAGTCCTTGCTTGAATCTCAAGACCCATCCGATTAGGGAAGGTCCTGAAGGTGTTGTGCTCGCGGCAAAACCTTACGGTGGCATCTGGCTGCATCAGTGGACTGATACGAAAGTGGATATTATAGGGCATGGGAGAGAGAAGGGAGAGCTCTACACTGTGACTCTTGATGGGATGCTATCTGAACGTGGCGTCCATATATCACGACAGTCTGTCGCTGGAAAGAAGCTTGATGATGCATTCCCTCATGAGATGTTGAAAGTCATAACAGGGATCAAGGACAAGAAGGAGTTCAATGATGTGCTTAAGTCAGTGGGATTGACTGATGAGACTTTCTTCAATAACACATGGTATGTTATACCTTCCGAAGAAGGGAAGATGGTCGGCAGTCTCATGACTGCATACGGCCATGATGACAGGATATGCGTCTATACTACAGTGAAGTCTGCACTCGATTCTGTTGACAGGACTTTTCCTGTTGTTGTTTATGGTGCATCCCGTGAAGAGATAGGGAGCACAGGGACAGATAGTGCACAGTCACCATTCCTCGAATCTGCTGTTGATGCATTGATGCTCGCGAGCGGGATGAAAGCGTGCAGCCTGAATGGCGCAAACCTTAGGACGATATTCAGGAATTCAAGGATGCTCTCCTGTGATGTTGAGATTGCTCTTACAACATATGACAAAGGGAATCAGGATGAAGAGGTCGCTTCCCGTTTCAACAAAGGTATCGCCCTTGTGAAATCAAATGGGGGTTCATACCAGTATGGTGGTCATCTGACATCTGATGAGATGGCAGGCTACACGACATCACTTCTCAAGGGAGCAGGTGTTGTCTACCAGACATCTGAGATACCTACCAAGCTTGAGGCAGGTGGCGGGGGTACTCTGGCAAAGTTCTTTGCGCACAGAGGGATACCTACGATAGATGCAGGGCCTCCAGTTGGAAACATGCATGGTAAGAATCAGCTGGCGCACATAGGGGATTTTGGTCAGACTCTGAAGGCATACAGGGCATTTATAGAAAGGAAGAAGTGATTTTTTTTACTTTCTTTCCTTTTGCTCTCTCCTGAGCGTCTTTACATAATCAATTACACTTCCAAATTTATTAAGAAAAGCATATGTCCCTACCCCTACAGCAGGCAGAGATATCAATTCAGGCAAGTCTAACAACATTGTTGCAGTAACCAATCCTCCAGCAGCCAAACAAGTCAGTGAGTTTCGGAGATATTCTTTCTTAATTGCAGGATTACAAGAATCAGCATCAATATACCAGATAGAATCCGCAGAGCGAAAAGTGGATCTATTGACTATTTTTCTTATTATTCTTTCTCTTTCAGTAAAGTAATGGAATTGGGATCCTGGGTTTTGCGCTTTAAGATATTTTGCATGTATTGCTCCAACGACTACCACTTCTGGTTTTTCCTGTTTACATAGCGCATCCATGTCCTGATTTCTATCTCTGAAAAGTCTTCCGTTCAGAAATCCAACATATGTTGAGATATAGTCTAGCGTTATAAATTTGAGAAAGTTGTTGTGATACATATCAACTGCTTCATCATATGAAAGACCCATCACAGCCCAACGCTTACGGTCACCAGGTATCACCCGAACACCTTTTGATTCATAATAGTCAGCCATCGGGCGGAAGAAAGGATATTCATTGCCATCTAATCGTTTATACTCTGGAGGCAATTCAAGCATTATGCTCTCAAGATTTGGGTGATTTTGATCAATATACATAGCAACTACTTGGCTGATCTCGTTACGGCTGTGTGTTACTCCTATGATTTCCATTCTAACCCCTCTAAAAAGGGTTTCTGGGTGATTTATAATGTTTTTCATAGGTTAAAAACCAACCAAAGCAAACTTTAAATATACCCTCCCACTCAACTTCCCTTAGGGGTGTTCTTATGGCCAAAAAGAAGCGTGTAGTCATTGTGGAGGATGAAGTCAATATCGCTAATGCGCAGAAGATCATCCTTGGTGATGAGTTTGACGTCTCTGTCGCTTATGATGGTGAGTCCGGCCTTGACCTCATCAAGAAGGTCGCTCCTGACCTTGTAGTTCTTGACCTGATGCTCCCAAACAGGGGCGGCTATGATGTGTGCTTCAGCATGCGCCAGGATGATTCTCTTAAAGACATCAAGATAATAATGGTCACTGCATTGAACCAGCAGTTGGATAAAGAAAAAGGGGTGATGGTAGGCACGGATGCGTACCTCACGAAACCATTTGAGCCTGAACAGTTGTTGAAAGCTGTGAGGGACCTATTGTCATGACCTTTACAGCATTACTGCACGGGTTCTTCAATTTCTTAGGGACTACCGAAGGTGAGCTTCTCAAGACGACAATAGAGCTGATATTCTTCACGATAGTCACTTACATGATTGTTTCTGAATGGACGCGCAACCGCAAGCGTGAGTTGCGTTTCCTGATCATAGCTTTTGCGACTCTTGTGGCAAACAAGCTTATTGCAGTGTATTTCATGGCGGCATTTGTCTTCACTGATGCTCCTGCCAGTTTTACGACACTGTCGTTGGTGGATAACTTCTTTGAGATATTTGCTTTGTTCCTTGTTGCGAATGCTTTTGTTTATCCGATACTGCGGCAGAAAGGGCTCAATGCAAAGAGATTCATGGCTGATCATTTCCTGCTGCTTGCAGGTGTCAGTTTCGTCTTTTGCATATTTGCACTTTCAATCATAGACCTGTCCGGAGGGTCTCTACGTGATTTCTGGTCCAACACGAGCATCAATGTGGCAGAGGTTGTGATACTGCTGTACTATGCAGGGTACATACTTGTCAATTCTGATTATGACCTGAAGTATGAGCTCAATATAGTTGTGGCGTTCATAGTCTACACAATAACTCCGGTGATAGAATTGTTCAACATCATTCTGTATGATAATATGAACCGTTCACTTGCTGTTGCAGGTCAGCCTTTCCCGTTCATATCGATACTCCTCTTCACCCAGGTGATATACTTGAAACTCGTCGATAAGGCGACATTGAAGGACCGTCTGAAAAAGTCAGAGCAGCTCTATGCGCAGGAGAAAGAAGTATCTAAGATGAAGGATGAATTCATATCTACAGTCTCCCATGAGCTCAAGACCCCTCTCACTTCAATGAAGCTGTACTCCAGCCTGCTGCGTGACGGAAAGCTTGGGTCAGTGAGACCGAAGCAGAAAGATGCGCTACGTGTTGTCGGTGAGGAGATTGACCGTCTCAATGGCTTGATAACAGATCTTCTTGAGCTGTCAAGGTTGCGGTCAAAGAAAGTCAAGCTGGAATTGTCTGAGTTTGACCTTCATAAGCTTGTCAATGATAAGCTTTACATCAACATGGCGCGGAAACATAAGATAAAGACAATCATTGATGTCCCAAAGAAGTTCTTTGTTGTCGCTGATAGAGACAAGGTAAAACAGGTATTCATCAATCTTTTCAATAATGCAATCAAGTTCACCGAACCTAAAGGGACGATCAGGGTTGTGGCAAAGATGCATGAGAAGAGCTGGGAGTTCTGCATCATAGATGATGGTAAGGGCATAGAGCAGGATAAGATAGAGAAATTGTTTGATCAGTTCTATCAGGTTGAGGATCTGATGACCCGTACCAAAGGAGGGTTCGGGCTTGGCCTCTCTATAGTCAGGGGAATTGTTGATCTTCACAAGGCAAAGATAGAAGTTAAATCAAAGTTGGGTGAAGGGACGGCAGTCTGTATGCTTTTTCCTAAGCTGACAATGTATTGACTATGTTCTAAAAAACAAATCCGAACGTTTATATGTCCTATTTACCATATTATTTCTGGAGATTCGTAAAACATTCCAATTTGGGTTTAATGCCTGTGTATATATCTCCAAGTTGGAATGACCAGAAATCCGTATGAAAGCATAGCTTTCAGGATTTCTCGTTTATTCGCTACAGGTGGTGTCATGAGAGATGATCTTGAGATATTGCTGAATCATGAGTTTCTAGACCCTTCTATAATCAAATGGAAGGAAGACAGGGAAAAGAGGCGCAAGGAGCAGTATGAGCGGGAACAGCCTCGCCTTCCAGTGCCGGGCTCTGAGCCTTATGAGCGCATACCTATTTATGAACCTGAAGAAGATAAGAAGAAGATTCCTGGCCACAGGGTCTGGGAATACCAGCTGGGTCCTGCGCATGATTGATTCTTTGCAGTATTATCTATTCAGTTCTTCTGTGTTGTCTTGACCGCGAACTGATAGTCGAGCAGGGTAGGATTTTTTGACTTTTTCTGTTTTTCAAGCGTGAAGAGTATCACTGCGCCGACTAGTGAAAGGACACCAACTAGAGCAAAAGTATACCTGAATCCGATGAATTGGGCTATCGCAGCCCCTCCTGCAGCAGTAAGTGCAGTGCCTATACCTGTAAATGTGGAGTACAGGCTCCATTCGAAGCTCTCTTTCTTCTTGTCCAGGTTTATGCTCCATAGACCAAGCCAGGTCGGGAATGTGAGTCCGCTACCTATACCGAGTATGAACTGTGCCAAGAATATGTGGTAGATGTTGGTTGCGAACATGTATATGAACGGCACTGTGGTGCATATTGCCGCACCTATCACCAGCCATTTGACCTTGTTGTCATGCTTGTCGACATACTTTGAGAATGGGAGCTGTACAGAGCATTTGACGAGAAGGAACAGCGTGCTTGCAAGGCCTGCCATGAAGATGGTTCCCCCTGCCAGGTTTTCCTTGATGAATATGGCTAGGATAGGATCTATCAGGCCGAATCCTGTGACTATGAATATGTCTGCAAGCATCAGTAACTTTATGGTCCGGTTCATCTTTTCTCAGTATGATAGCAATGATCTCCGTCGAGGACCTCACTAATAGAGTCATCCTTATTAGATTTATCGTTCTGGATGTTTGAGATATTTTCTTTGTATCGCAAGGGCAGAACTCTTTAGATTCCTGTTTAAACAGTTTTATCTGAGGTTTATGCTGTTTTTAAAGAAGATTTAGTCATTTGACTGCTTAAATAACTAAACCTTTAAATATGATCAGAATTGGCATTTTATTTGATTTTTGCCTCCTTGGCTTAGTCGCTATAGCGCGTGCTTGGTAAGCACGAGGTCCCGAGTTCAAATCTCGGAGGAGGCTTTAAGACTGGAGGTTAGGTTTCCTGGCCTCCAGTGATTTAAGATCCTGATATTCAATCCAGTGCAAGGCAAAGGTCATCCTTGAATATCTTTGAGACGACTATTCCTCCTCCGTTGATGACATATTTTCTAAGAAGAGCCATCTTATTATGATAATCAGGTATGCTGTTGGCACGCACCTTTATGAGTATGTCCTTCTCGCCAATGAGAAAATACACCCCCTGTACAAAATCAAACGAGGCTATCTTTTTGCAGGGGATTGAAGGGTTCTCAAGATTGCCGAGATTGGCCAGTACGAACACGAGCACATCATTGCCGACCTTCTCAGGATCAAGCTGAGGCATATATCCCTTTATGGTGCCAGACTTCTCCATGCTTGCAATCCTGTCCCTGACTGTAGATGGAGGTTCATGCACCCTGTGAGCTATCTTGGTCACCTGCGGCACGACGAGCTTCTGCTCTTGCATGACCTTCAGTATCTTCCGGTCCTTATCTTTCAATCCTTCTGTTTTCGTCAATTCCACGGAAAAAGACCTTTTTTTATATAAATATTTCGCTAAATGAGCGAAAATGTATTTAAGAAATCCGCACAATGCAATGACCTGGGTGAACACACAGATGCAATCAGCGATACTGCAGGATGAACAAGAACATCTTATTCAAGGCAAAAAAAGGGTCTTAGGGTTTCTTTCAAGCAGAGGCAGAGCCATAGAGTTTCCCAAACAAGGGATAATAGCGCAAGCAAAGGATGCCAAGGGAAAAAGCATCAACGCAACGATAGGCATGGCCTGTGAAGACGACCTCAGCCCGATGAGGCTCCAGTCAATCGCAAAGAATGTGTTGCTTGCGCCTGAAGAGATTTTCACTTATGCGAGCAGCTTCGGAAAGCCAGAGCTTAGGGAAGCATGGAAAAGAAGCATGCTACAGAAGAATCCTTCATTGACAGGCAGCATAAGCATGCCCCTGCCGACAAACGCACTCACACACGCACTTAGCATAGCAGGATATCTTTTCGCAGATGAAGGAGATAAGATGATACTGCCGAGCATATTCTGGGGAAACTACCGACTGATATTTGAAAAAGCATACGGCACAGTGTTTGACACATACGATATGTTTGACTCTGCGCGAGGCAGGCTTGACATTGAATCATTTAGGGAAAAGCTTTCAGAATGCAGAGGAAAGAAGATAGTCCTGCTCAATTTCCCTCATAATCCGACAGGATACTCTCCATATACAGACGAGGTGCAAGCGATTGTCAGTATACTGAAGCGACAGGCAGAGACAGGAGACAGGATAATCGCAATATGTGACGACGCATATTTTGGGCTCACATACAAGGAAGGAGTATACAAGGAATCGATATTCTCACAGCTCGCGGATGCCCACGAGAACATACTCGCAGTCAAGATAGACGGAGCATCAAAAGAGGACTACGCCTGGGGGTTAAGAGTAGGTTTCATGACATTCGGCTGCAAAGGAGTGGGAGCAGATGGTTATCTGATGCTGGAGGAGAAAGCAGCAGCAGTCATTAGAGGCAATATATCAAATGTATCGAACCTGTCACAATCGCTGATATGCCATGCCCTGAACGATCCAGAATACGTGCAGGAAAAACAAGAGAAGAACAGGATACTGAAGAGACGCTTCCTTGCAGCAGAGATGGCACTGCAGGAACAGGCATATAGGGAATTTTTCACACCACTACCATACAACTCAGGATATTTCCTGTGCATCATGCTCAAGAAAGGGATAGAACCAGAGAATGTCAGGCAGATACTATTGAACAGATATGATACAGGGGTGATATCTCTGAAGGAGTCATTGAGAATATCATTCGCAAGCGTGCCTGAAGGTAAGATGGAAACTCTGTTCCACAACATATACGATGCATGCAAAGAAGCAGATGGACAGGGAGGGGACAAAAGATGAACAAGATAACGATAGTCGGAGCAGGAGGTGTAGGAGCGCAGACAGCATTTTACGCAGGACTAAATGATCTGGGAGAGATAGTCCTTGTCGACGTGGTCGAAGGGCTGGCGCAAGGTAGGGCACTTGACATACAGCAGGCAATGGCGCTCGCAGGATCTGATGCGAAGCTGATAGGCACCAATGACTACTCGCTCACAAAAGACTCTGACATAATAGTCATAACAGCAGGACTTGCAAGGAAGCCAGGTATGAGCAGAGACGACCTAAGGGAGATCAACATGAAGATAGTCACGGAAGTTGTAAAGAGATCGGTTGAACAATCTCCTGACGCGATAATCATAGTTGTCACAAACCCTCTTGACGCAATGGTCAAGCTAGCATACAAGGTAAGTGGATTCCCAAAACAGAGAGTGATAGGCATGGCAGGAGTGCTTGACAGCGCAAGGTTCAAGAGTTTCCTTGCACAGGAATCAGGAGCCAGCGTAAGAGATGTCGAAGCGATGGTGCTCGGTGGTCATGGAGACACAATGGTCCCCCTTGCAGAACATTGCAGGATAAAAGGCAAGCCTGCAAGGGACGTGCTCAGCGAAGAGAAAGTCTGTGAGATAGTTGAACGGGTCAAGAATGGAGGGGCAGAGATCGTCGGGATGCTCAAGACAGGAAGCGCAATATTCGCACCAGCACTATCAGTAGTCACGATGATAGGATCAATACTCCTTGACAAGAAACAGGTTCTCCCATGCTCAGTGCTGCTAGAAGGAGAATATGGTACACATGACCTCTTCATAGGCGTGCCTGCAGTTCTCGGCAGGAAAGGGGTAGAAGACATAATAGAATTCAAGTCGGCAGAGAATGAAAGAGAGGCATTCAGGAGATCAGTGGAGCACATAAGCCATCTTGTAGAGAATATATGATCTCTTAGGATCAGAAGACTGCAGATCACTCAGGATTTGAAGTCTCTAAGGAGGCTTTAATCCAAGAAAAGAAATGATTTATACAAAGTCGACCAATGCTCACATCTGTCCTGTTTCGTTGAACTTCTTCATGAGCCTTTCAACAATGATGTTCGGTGCGTAGCCTTTCTTTACGCATGCCTTGACAAACTCATCATATGTCGGCTTGTCTATGTTGTAATCAATCCTGACCTTTTGCGGTCCTTTTGGAGTTGCTGCCATATTGTATCACCAGGGTTGAAGCATGACTGGTTGTTTATATATGTTCCTTGACCATTAGGAAGAATTTACTCTTTTTTCTATGGACTGTTCAGACCGTTCTCTGCACTAACGTAGGATGATGTTTGACTATATTCCCTTTGCTGTAGTGCTTGAACACATCTACCTTCAGGACAGTATCTTTTCTTGTATCTATGTTAAGCTTAGAGAACTGGGTTATTGTCTTAAAACTATCCATCTCTCTGAATGCTACTAGTATGAATTTGTATGCCTTGTTTTTCACCTGGGCATATATCTCGAATCTTACGATGTCTGCAACGTATGCCTGTATAGGGGATCCATTATTATCGTAAGTGTTTATCGATCCGCTGTCTGCATAGTATATGTCAGATTCGATACTGCTTGCACCTTGTCTCTTGAGATAATCCTGTGTGACTTTCCACGCTTCTCTGTATTCAAGCTCAAAGCTCCTTGGAGGTTTTGCGTCTTTTATGTTGCAGAACATGCCTGCTGCGGCCTTGACGCCCACTGCATTCTTGTTCAATACTGCTTCAAGTCCGGAGATCTGGAATACGCCGCGTTTCTCATCTGATGTCAGTCCGTCAAGGGATATCTGCTGTCTGGCAGCAGGTTTTGCTGCTTTTTTAGGCTGTTCTTCTTTACTCTCTATTATTGTCTTGAGTGCGTGATATGTGGTGAGATTCCTCTGCTCCTCTTGGTTTTTTTCATCAGTGTCTTTTTTCAAGCCTACTGATTGCTCTCTCCATTCCGAGAAGTCGAATAGGACGCTGCCACCGTATCTTCTCGTATCCACGTATCTCTTCTTTTCGTCAGAACTCATTTTCCTTTAGCGAAGTCCAGTATATATACGCGGGCAGAGATTAAAAAGCTTGTTTCAGGGCATTTGTTCAGGACGCTAAAAACATCTGCTAAGTTGGCAGAATGAGAAGAATAATATTAATTGCTATTCTTGATCAGAGGCAGATAATGCCTCGCTCAATTTCCTGATTATATCATTTATATTCCGTCTGCTTAGCTTTTGGTTGAGCTCTATCTCTATGCCTGCGTAGTCTTTCCTCTTATTGCGTCGGGTAGTGGTCAGGCCTTGTGATACTCCTTTGTATGGGTAGTTCATGCGGACTTTATGCCCTTGGAGAGCTTTTTTGAAGCGCATGCAGAGCAATCTCTCGTTCTCACGTGAAGGATCATATAATAGCCCGATATCTGCTTTACGCACAACCCCTTTCAGCACCGGGGTGAATGAGTGCATCGATATATGTATTCGTCTCTTGTCTCTGATCACTCTCTTCCGCCATAGTCTGTGGTAATCTGCGATCTTCGCATCGATACATACGTAGCTTGATGTTGGCCTGTCTCTGTTGAGGTCTGCAATGAGCCTTGTCATGCTGCCGACCAATAGCCTGCCAGAAGTCAATTGTGCAAGCCGCTCCGCTGCATATAGTGCGTTCTTGTCATATGCATTATGCGTGTTCAAGATTCCTTTAGGTATGGAATATCCCTTCGGCACATGGTTACTTGCGTGCTCGCAGGTTATCAGAATATGTTCCCTTCTGCCAGGCATCCTGTAAGTCTCCTATACGTCTTATCTATCCCGCTCTTCTTTACAGAATGAATTATCCTTGTTGAGAGCGTGCCTTTCTTTATGATCTGGCGGAGGGTGTCCCTGTGCTTTGAAGCAGGCAATGATCTTGCTATCTCACTCCATAACTCTCCTGCAGTGTCTGCTTTCTTTCCCAGTGCATTTGCATATTCTTTGGATACTGGTGCAGTCTCTCCTTTCCGTATGCAGTCAAGGAAGACTTTCCTCAATCTTGGTGTGCGTATATCTATCTTACTGTCGATGATCTGTTTCAGTGTCTCTGTGACTGCCCATACTATTGCAAGGTCCGCTTTTGGGCATTCCTGGACGTCGAGCACCCGTATCTCTATCGCTCCCCTGTCAAATCTTGCTATCGCTCCTCTTGCATTGAGCCATTCGTATTGCAGGACTTTCTTTGGGTCGTGCGGTGCGATGTCCCTATACATCTTCTGGAGTATGTTCTTGTGGTATTCATCCACGCTCCTGACCTGCTCGGGTATCACCCCTCCTGTGATGCTAGGTATCATCTTTGAGTTGTCCCGGTAGTATCTCATCCTGTTGTCGTGCAGTCCTGTATGTAATCCTTCGACTATAGGAGAGCTTGCAGCTATTGCAGGGAGTATAGGTAGTATCAATCTTATCGCGTCGTGCAGCTTGACGAACTCTTCATTGTTCCCGAATGGCAGGTTGATGTGCGTGCTCTGGAGATTTGACCATCCGTGACCTTTGCATGAGAATATCCTGTCGTACGTCTTGTATATCTTTGTGTACTCGTGTTTCCATATCTTTGTCTCTTTGTCAGGATCCATGAATGGATGCATAGCGGTCGGCATGAGCGTCGCGTTCTCTTTTGAGAGCATCATGTTTATCTTCTTGATGTTCTGCTGGAATCTGTTATCGACACCATCAAGCATCTTCACCGGTCCGTTTGTCTTAAGCTCTATGAGGTGCTGTACAAGTTCATTAGACCATGCGATTTTGCCCTGCTCTATCTCAGTAGTCACTTTCCCATCTTTCTGTAGAAGCAGATGTGCTATAGGCCGTACCTGTAGAGTATCCTTATCGACTATCATGTACTCGAGCTCTACGCCGTATGCCTGGAAAAGGTGTAGTGGGTTCATTTTCTGTTCTTTTCCTTCTGCTCGTCTATCTTCCGTTGGAAGTAGCGCATTATCTTGAGATATAGTGTGTCCTTCAGGAACTTATCTTCATATCCTGCCTCTATGTTGGGGTTGTCATTTACCTCTATCACGTATATTTTGCCATCTTTCTCTTTGATGTCTACTCCGTAGAATCCATCACCTATCGCGTTTGCTATCTTGATTGCAGTATTGACGACTTTGGTAGGGACTTCTGCAACATCAAATGCCTCGACTTTTCCGTACTCTGTCTTGCCAGGTTCATTGCGCTGTATCTGCCAGTGTTTCTTTGCCATGTGGTATTTGCAGACTGTCAGCGGTTGCTTGTCAAGGACTACTACCCTCCAGTCAAATTCTGTGGGCAGGAATTCCTGTGCGATGATCAGATCTGACTGCTTGAGCAGTAGGTCGAGATACTCATTGAGCTTTTCCTCTGTCTCTGCCTTGAACACGCCAAGCGAGAATGCGCTGTCAGGCTGTTTGAGCACGCACGGCAGGCCTATCTTTGAGACCACTTCTGCCCTGTTGGCCTTATGGACTATGAGGGTGTTAGGGTGTGGGATGTTGTATCTCCTAAGAAGCTCTGCGAGGAATACCTTGTTTGCGCATTTCTCTATTGAGTCAGGATGGTCTATGACTATCAGTCCTTCTGCCATTGCCTTTCGCGCGAACCTGTATGTGTGGTGGTTGACTGATGTTGTCTCTCTGATGAATAGTGCGTCGTATTGCGCGATGTCTGCGTAGTCTTCCTTGTGTATCACGTATGAATTAATCCCTATCTTGTGTCCTGCATCGATGAATTTCTGTATCGCCTTTTCGTCGGATGGGGGATTTTCCTCCTGTGGGTTGAACAGGATCGCAAGGTCATACTGTGCATGTTCTCTTGTATGTGTTACGAACCTTTTGCTAGAGAAATATTGTTTGGCGGTCTTGAGCACGAAATCAAGGTGTGCTTCTGGTATCTCGTTTGCAGATATTGCCCTTACGCTCTGGAGGAACCACTTGTCGCGCTTCTTGAATTCTGCCTTTAGGAATGGTGACTGGAAGCTGTTGTATATCTGTCTAGATAGATGGTCGTATTTTGTCGCGAGGTTCTTTCCAAAATATATGCTGAGTGTGAACCTGTCGGATTCTATCCTTGCCAGTGCTTTTTGCATCGTCTCTTCCATCTCTTCGCTGACTATCTTCACTATCGATACGTTCTTGAGTTCCTGGATCGTAGCGATGCTGGGTATCGGTTTGTGGCCTCTTGCCGCTGCGATGAGTGATACGTAGTATCCATACGTCTGGTAGCTGTAAGACCTGCATATGTTGAATACCCTTGCCTTGTACATATGGTCATATTTCTGGTCTAGCAGGTAGTCCTTGGCTCCGACCAGCTTGACTCCTTTGAGCTGGAGCGGCCAGTTCTTAGGTTTATCAGTTATTATGAGCGTCTGCATCTTATCGCCTCTTTAGATTGTTATTGGATATTTATCTTGAGCATCATTTCATTTTTCGATTATGAGCAGGTTTGCATCGTAAGATAGCACACCTAATAGTATTGCGCAGACCAGGCGTGAGAGATTCACCTGGTAGTGTCTATGTCTCAGCATCTCTTTTGGAGAATATGGATCTGCGACACTGACTTGCTTTGTTTCCTTATTATAATGATATAGTACTACAAAGTGGCCTGCTGATTTTCCTCTTATATCATCGGATTTATCATTGTGCTCTCTCTTGCTCCTGTAGAGGTATGTGGAGCTCAGGCCGGTGATTATTGGGATGTTGCTCTTCAGATATCTCTGCAGCAGGCCTGATGTGAGGTCTTCGAAAAATATCTTGCCTCCTTTCTTGAGGAAATTTATGTATGCTTCTGTCACAATCTTCAACCGGGGGGATCTCTTGACTTTTGTCTGTTGCTGGAGTTTGCTTATTAGGTATTGAGGGTCATCATGATATGGTGGATCGAACCAGGATGGATCAAATACTCTCATGTTGAATGTATACATCTTCACAGAGTATCCTTTATTGAGAGCATGAGTTCCTAAGATGGGTGCAAATGTTCCTCCGCCAGGTATCTGTCCGACCTGGCTGATCACATCATCGATGCTTATCTCCTCTCCGTAGTGTCGGTATACGGAATGTAGCGCTGTTGGTCCACAAGTGCTGTTATCAGGCTGTTCTTTTATGGAGTAACTAGCAGTTTTATTTTCTTTAGCGTCTTTCTTTTGTTTCATATGATTATCTCTGGTTGTTGCGTATCTAAATATTATCAGCGCTTGTGTGCCTCAGATCATTCAGCAGGATGGACTGTATGATTGTGAAGAAGTGGTGTATTCTGGAGGCTCCTGGATGGTCTGGAATCATGTTCTTTTCAGATATAATCCGCACCGACGATATTCAGGATGTCTGCAATATCTTTCTCTATCTTGATGATATTTACTGTCTTGATATCCCTTTTGTTCTCCAGTGTGATCCTTATTGTCTTTTTCATATCCAGTCGGGGGATATCCCTGTCGATATGCATGATGATCTTCATGATCTCCCCTTCAGGCAGGTTGCGGCAGCCTTCCATCTGTATGTCATCTGTGCTGTCACATAATGACGTGTCGCTGATTATTGCAGCATCTCTTTCGTCCATCAATCTGAACTGGAACTTGGAGTTGATGTATGCATATTTTTTGTTCTTGACTTCCAGATGGACTTCTTTGAGGTATGCTATCTTTTCGGAAGTTTTTAGGTCTTTTGACTTCGTCTCAACTACTTCTATTACCATGCCTGTGACTTTCATGCTCATGAATTCAGTCTCAGCTTCCCAGCCTGTGATCTCAGGTCTGACTGCAGCATATGGAGATGCTGCTGGGCTGTATTCTACTTTAGGTGTAGTTGCTTTTTCTACAGGAGGTTTGGGAGCCTGAACTTCAGGTTCTTTGAGTGCATCAACATGATCGATATCTGATAAGTCATTGTAATCTACATCATCATATGGGATTTCTGAAGGGATATAATTCGGCTCGAACAGTATGTCTTCTTCATCATCACATACTGAATTGCTGTTCTGGTCCATACAGCAGCCTGTCTTGTATGTCATGTACGGTGGATTACAGACTGCTTCAGGAGTGTTCTGAGAACAGCCTATAAGAAGTAATGATATCACTGACAGCAATACAGATATCAATACAACACTCTTTTTCATAGATGGTACTATGATGTGAGGTATATAAAAAGGTTTCTGCAAAGGAGGTTATGAGAATTGCTATCTGATTCAGTTGTGTTGATATGTTAATTCAATCTGTGGAATTGTCTTTCTTGCTATGCTCATCCATATCTGCCTCAAGCTGCGGAGGCAGTGCTGTCTGTATCGAGTAGTCAGATATCAGCGTCTCATCCACGGGCGCACATCCATCTTCTGGTTCCCAGTAATCGTCGAGTGTAATGCCTAAGTGTTCTGCTATGCTTCTCTCTGAAGTGTAGTCTGAAGGGTCTTCATTGTTCTTCACTGCGACATATACATCTTCAGGTATGTCCTGTGAACATCCATCACCATACTCGTGGGAGCTGAACAGGACCCGCTGTGCATACCTATTTTTAGCCACTGAATCCTTGTATGTCTGCATATCTGCGAAAGCAGTGGCTACAACTGTGGATATGTCAGGGTCTTCGATATCATCGAAAGATTCCTCATCATATCCCCGCACTATTTCAAGAAATCTTTTACCGTCAAGATCATCAATATGGAAATCTGTGATTATGGCGTGGTACTCGTTCTCAGAGAAATATTCTAACGCATCTTCCAGGGTTGATGCATAGTCAATCCTGGCTCCGCCTTCGCGCAGAGTCTCAACTAGCTTGCTTATTGTCCATTCTTGATCATCTAGGATAAGTACATCCATTTTCGCCCCAACATACAAAAGTGGTCATTATCCGGTTTATATATCTTACGCCAAAAAATACTATATTTTTGTCACTACACAGGGACAAAAAAACGAAAGGTTTATATACTATTGCCGAAACAGTTAATAATGGGCACTAAATCTGCAGCTCTGTGTTGAGAGGTGTATGGGATGCTTGAAGAAAAGGTACTTATAATAGATGATGAGCCTGCTAATGTGGGGGCTCTCAGGGACTATTTTGACCGCTGTAACGTGAGGTATGATTTCAGCGAGACATTGGTAGGTGCAGCGAACTACATCAGGGAAGCCCAGGAATCTGGTGTGCCATATTCTTTAGTCATAAGCGATAATCACTTCAAGGAAGAGGTTGAGAGCTGTGTGAACTTCAATGGGATTGACCTTGTCAAGATATTGATGGGTGTTCCTTTGGATGAGGACCAGCAGAGATTTGTTGACGCTAATTTCGGCAGGGATATTTATGCAATAATCGCGGATCATTATAGTGATAGGGTAATCATGTTCTCAGGCAGTGCGCATTCAGAACCAGAAGTAGAAGGGATACCTGTAGCGCAGAAGTTCCCTGATGATGATGGTGTGTGCTGTGAAGAGGGTGTTGTGAGTCTGATGGAAGATAGAGGATTCACATTCACAGAATCTGCTTCTTCGATGAATGATTACAAGAAGAAAAATCAGTTGAGTTTCGGCGGCGTTGGTGACGCGGATCATGATGTGTGTCATGAGGCTGCAGTGCGCGCATTCCTCGAGGCAAATCTTCCTCCTGGAGAGGTCGACCAGTACTTCAATTGATTTTTTATTGTGTTTGTTTAGCAATTTCTGGCAGCACTACCACCACTCTATGCGCGTCCTTAAGATAACACGTGCGAGGGTGGCTGCAAGTATTATCACGGATTATATTATTGCGCAAGCAAGGTATGTGTTGACATCAGTTAGCATGCCGAATGATATGTGGCTGCGTGGTAGTGCTGCAATGATTAATTCATAGTTTATTTCTGTCCAGAATCAGATAAAAATGTTGCCCGCTGACAGGTGAGGTTAGACCTTACCTGCCAGCGAGCGTGTTCTACAGCTAGTTCAGGTAAGCGGGCAAAATGTGAGTTCGTCTTCAGTCACTTTCTCTACGATCTTCTCTGCCTTTTCAATATCGATCGTCTCAGGGTATTGTTTTATCCTGTCAAAATAATGCAATTTAGTATGTTCAGGGAATACCAGCATCACTTTCTTTACTCCCATCCTCTTGAAAAGCTCAAGTTTCTCTTTGTTTTTTTTTAAAAGGATCTGATCCATTCTCTCTGCAGTGTTGATAAAGGGGTCATTTAAATTATTTACTATTTTTGAATATTATTTTATTTTTTGTATTTTATTAAACTCGAATGGTAAAATATTTAAACATAACTAAGTTTTTCATTATAATGTGTGATTTTTTATTACTGACTAAAGTTTGATTGGTACTTTTTTAGTACATGATGATGCAGGGCATAACTGTGAGAAAGGAATGATGGGAAAAACAGGAACCAAAAGAAAGACTGTAAGAACAGGCACGGATGGAGTTATAAAGGGCAATTATGAATCTTCTCAGGGTTTAAGTGACGAGCTGTTCAGGACTTTATTTGAATGTTCGAATGAGGGGGTAATTGCTGCAGATGCAAAGACAAAGAAATTTCTTTTTGTAAATCAGAATGTCTGTAAGATGTTAGGCTATTCGATGAAGGAACTATTAGGACTAACAGTCCTTGATATCCATCCGAAGAAAGATCTTCCGATGGTCCTCAAGGCTTTCAAGAATCAATTCGAAAAGAAAGCCTGTGTTGCTCCAGATATGCCTATCTTGAGGAAGGATAAGAGTGTATTTTACTGTGACATAGCAGCATACCCGGTAAAATTGTATGGTATGGACCTGTTGATGGGTTTATTCAGGGATGTGACAGAGAAGAAAAAGGCAGAAGACGATCTGAAGAAGAGTGAGGCGAAGTATCGGGCTCTGTATGATTCTGCAAGTGATGCGATACTCACTCTGAAGATAGTTCCTGGTAAGATCCCTTTGATCAGTGATTGCAATCATCAGACCGAAGTGATGTTAGGTGGGTCAAGGGAACATATCATGGGGATGGATCTGAAAGACATATTGCCACATAAGCAGCCCAATGGGCTGATATCATCTGAGCACGTTGCAGAGACGGTCAAAAAGGTATTGGGAGGTAAGTCATTGTCATTTGAGATAGTGCATCGCCGTCTTGATGGGACTCAGTTCTTTGCTGAACTCAGGGTCAACAGGATCGACGTGGGCGGTGAGACATTCATGCAGGCGATAGTCCGTGACATATCTGAGCGCAAGAGATATGAGGCTGCGCTTGAGAACTCGAATGTTCTGATTGAAGCTGAAGTCGATCGGAAGACTGAGGAGATTAAACAGCTGAACACCCAGCTTAAAGAATATGCTGATAAGCTTAACATGAAGATCAAGCGTATCGACGAGACACGGATACCATTGACTGATAAGGAGAAGAGGGCCTTTTTTGGTCTTGTCAGGTATCCTGACCTCACGAGCAAGGAGGTCGCTGAGAAGATGGGGATGAACATCGCTACAGTGAACTCGATAAAGAACAGGCTCAAGGCAGAAGGTTACTTCCAGACGATGTATATTCCGCGTCTGGACCTGATCGGGTGCACTCTCCTAAGTGTGGGGCGCGCAACGGTTTCTCTGGATAAGGACAGGGTCCGACAGTTGAGAGCAAAGGGGTCATTGCTGGATAAGCTGATGTCCAATCCTGAAAAGATATCCATATTATTCACGGATAAGGAATTTTTCTCTCTCATGTTCTCAAAGGACTGGTCAGTATACAAACAGGTCAGTGATGATTTTGATTCGGAATACCTGAAAGAAGGTGTTGTTCGTAATCAGGATAATGTCACACATTTCTCTACGGATCGGTCAGTGTTCTATAACTATTTCAATTTCGCGAGCATAATAAACAGGCAATTCGATCTTGGCATGGAGGATTCGATCTGCGATGAGGCGGATTATGCGCAATATGTTCTTACAAAAAATGAACAACTCATGGCATATGGTCTTGTCAGGTATCCTGAGAGTACTGTGCTTGAACTTTCCAAGATAGTGGGGATGTCTGTCCCGACAGTATGTAAGCTGCGTAAATCATTGCTTGATAGGGGGATATTGAAGATAGCCAACTGGCCTGATATGAAGAAGATAGGTATTGAGCTCATCGGAGTCATGGTATCTAATGCCATGCGGGGTTCAGACCATCTGGCGCACAAGAGACCTGGATGCCAGATACCCAGATTCTTTGAGGTGTCTTCAATGACTGATTCATTGATACTTTCTGCACATCGTAACTATGCAGAGGTCAAGAAATGTTTTGATGTCTGCTCTGAATGTTTCGGCGTATCTAAAGATGACATCTCTACTACTGTGATATCTATGGAGGATGTGATGTTCATCAAGCGTGAATTCGCACCTCTGGTCAAGAAGCTGTTTCAGCTGGAAGTGGATTTCTGATTGGCGCGGCCTGATGTGACTATTGATGATGATGTGACGCGGATTCTCGGATCTGCAAGATATGATATAGGTAAGTTCTGCATCGAGGAGTGCAATGCATATTGCTGCAGGAAAGGTTATCTTGTCCTCACGCCAGGACAGGTCAAGCTCACGATGCAGGGAAACCTTGCTGAGTTTATGGATAAGGGGTTGCTGAAGCGCATGTCCGACGGGAAGCTCTCTCTGTACATGGGTGATAAGGATCACCCTTGCCCGAGCCTTAAGGATAATATGTGTTTGATACATAAGGATCCTGGAAGGTCAGATACCTGTAAGATGTTCCCGATAAACATACAGGGAAATAAGATACTTGTATCGAAGCGTTGTCTTGCAGCAAACGCAAACAGGTTATATCCATACATAGCACTTCTTGTGAAGAAGGGGTTTGTTTTGCCGAAAGAGTGAATCGGCGAAGTTATAGTAAGATGATTTTATAGTAAGATGATTTATGGTAAGAGCTATCGAAATATTACAGTTTCGTGTCAGATCTTCTGGCAGATGCATATTCGGTTCTGTTTTCCGGCATGTTTTCCTTACGTGTGATAGTTTTCTTCTTGTCCTGTATCACTTTCTTTGTCGCCATTATCCTCGTTATGTACCCTCTTGTCTCTTTTGGGAGCCCTGAGTAATCAAGCATGTGGAAATCCGCAGGATCTTTTATGCCGAGTCTTGCAAGCCCTCTCTTTACCTTGTGAGGTCCCCAGTTGTATGCTGCGAGTGCCATGGTCTCATTGCCGTTGAATTGTCTAAGCATCTGTCCCATGTATCTTGCTCCGCAGTAGATGCTTGTCGCAGGATCTGTTATGTGTTCCAGGCATCCTTTGTTCATCTCTTTTGCTGTGTGCGGCATTATCTGCATCAGGCCAAGAGCACCGACATGGCTCTTTGCATCCTCATCCATATTGCTCTCATGTATCATCTGTGCACGGAGAAGTTCTACAGGGATATCATATCTCTCTGCAGCACCTTCAAGGAAGAAGGTATATTTTTTTGAACGTAGTATCTTCCGGTCCATCAGTTCAGCATATTTTCCGCCTTCTTTGTACTTGATATACATCTTCTGCACCTGTGGGTGAAGGGCATCCTGCGGATTGATCTCCTGTACCTGGTCTGGTATGATCATATGTGTGCTGCAGGTCTCTGCATATAAGTGATCAGGAAGGCCTTCGTGTGTGTTATAGCAGGCATTGTGGGCATAGAACGAATTCTGTATCCATTTTTCCTCTTCAGGTACCTGAGTATCCTGTTCAATCTTGCTGAGGATGAATTCCAGTGGTCGCTGGTGTACCTTTGCGCATGCACATACTCCTATGGCTGCAGCAACTGCATATGGTACTGCTCTGCGTAGAACTGCGTACCTTGTTAGCGAGGCCAATAAATCCATTGATGTTATGGAAAACAATCCACTAATAAATATTTCTATCGGTTACTACTTAAAAAGGACGATAAAAACGAAAGTTTTATATACTACTTCCCCGCAGGTCTCAATATCTGGCGTGATTTTGACGTGTTTTAAACATCATTTACGCAAGATTTAAAAGTAAGTATCAGGACTTGATACTCACAAACGATCGAAAAGATCAATTGGAAGGCAGAAACAGAGGGTATAAACATTGATGTTATGCTTATTCTGTTTCACGTGATGTACCCTCAGAATGCAGATGCTAAGTGCCAAATGATTGGTGCTTGAGAAGAAGCTGGCTGATACTGGCCGAGCGAGAGTAACACGGTATTCCAAGGAAGTTAGTAAAATGAATTTTGAAGAGTTAGGAGTAAGGCCTAAGATAGTTAAGGCACTTACCGAATTAGGGATAAAAGAACCTACAAGTATACAGAAAGAAACAATTCCGCTGATAAGGGCGGGCAAGGATATCATAGGGAAGTCAAAGACAGGATCTGGAAAGACTGCTGCATTCGGCGTACCTATACTCGAGCAGATCACTCCTGGAGGAGGTCTTCAGGTGCTGATAATGGCACCGATACGTGAGCTTGCAGTGCAGATCGCTGATGAGCTTGATAAGTTCGGAAAATATCTTGATTTCTCTGTGACTACTATTTTTGGAGGCGTCGGTATGGGGCCTCAGATAGAGGGTATGAAGAGATCCGAGATCATCGTCGGTACTCCTGGAAGGCTGCTTGACCATCTCCAGAGGGGAAATATGGACCTCTCTAAGATGAAGCATGTAGTCCTTGATGAGGCTGACAAGATGGTTGACATGGGTTTCATAGAGGATGTCGACAGGATACTTCAGGCGATGCCTAAGCAGAAGCAGGTCCTTCTTTTTGGAGCGACTATCTCTGATGAGGTCAACAAGCTGAAGAATAGGCACATGGTAGATCCTCAGATAATCAGTGCAGAGTCACAGGTCAAGGCAGAGTTCCTCGAGCAGCATTACTATAATATTGAAGCGCATGAGAAGTTTTCACTTCTTGTGCATCTTCTCAAGAATGAGCCGACAAGCCTTTCGATAATTTTCTGCGCAAAGCGCACTACTGTCGAGATGGTGGCGCATAACCTGAAACGCCAGGGCATCAAGGCCGAGATGATCCACGGAAAGCTCAGCCAGAACAGGAGACTGTCAGTCATGGCTGATTTCAAGAAAGGGAAGCCTAATGTGCTTGTCGCGTCTGCAGTTGCTGCAAGAGGTATAGACATAAGAGATGTTACACACGTCTTCAATTATGATCTCTCGCAGGATCCTCAGGAATATATCCATAGGGTCGGAAGGACTGCGCGAGCAGGAGAGACTGGCAAGGCGATAACATTACTCAGTCCGCAGGACCACGACACTTTCAATAGTATCCTGAGATTCTATGATGTCAGGGTCGAGGCTATGCCGCGTATAAATTTTCAAAAGCTTCAGTTCGATGCAGGGAGATCCCGACGTGATAGTGGGGATTCAGGAAGAGGATTCGGAAGGGTCCCAAGAAGATACCAGAAGCATGCTGATGGTGGCAGAGACGGCGGTAGAGCTGGTGGCAGTGGATATGGAAGTCAGGGTTCTAGGCCGCCAAGAAGTGGTGGTTACAGTTCATCCAGAAGTCCAAGGATCGAAGAGCGCTCAGATGATTCGTTGAAGTTCAAGGGAAGGAAGTCCTGGAACGCTCATGCCTGATTTTTTCTTTTTTTCTTTATTTTTTCTTTATCTTCTCTTTATTCTCTCTGTATTTTCTTTTTATCTCCTCTTGGTTTTTTCTTTCCCCTCTTATTGCGTGTCTGAATGATTACAAGTAAAAACCAAAATTCTGCTGAGCAACGTTTTTAAATGGATTATACAAATAAACTTAATGATCTTATTGTAACTACTCTATGATGATAAAAAAGGAAATCTTTAAATAGGGTGGTTACACTTTAAAGGATAGTTGATAGGTGGTGTTAGGAGGCGTATGGGTGGAGATTTTAAGCATCTACACCTATTTAGTCATTATAAGATGACAAAAAGGGTTTTTTAGACTGTGTTGGTGATGATTAGGCTTAAGGCTGCTTATAAACGTTGAGAGAGTAAAAAATGAGTTCCGTAAATGGCAATGATGATTCAAGAGGTCCTAGACTATCTAGACTCGAGAAGATACTTTTTCTCAACAGTGCGAGTCTGGAGACTGAAGCTGCTCTGGATACAGCACAATCTGCTTTTGAGACTGGTCTTATAGAATGGTTTCTTGATCCTGAACACAAGAGCATCAACCCAGAGTATTTTGATGATTCTCAGGATCTATACGCTCGTGCTGAAGCACTTGTGAATGAAAGTTTTGCAGAGCACACCGAACTGGATGTCTGCGCAATCATACCTCTGACTGATAATGTACTTGGTGATGGGGTGACAGAGGTCTATGAGCAGCTCAGGAAGCAGAATATACCCGTAATTGTTGTAGGGGATGCCAAGAGCATAGTTGACAAGAAGTATCGTAAGGAGATGCATAGGCAGATACAGGATAACCTGCGTGAAACAAGTCGAGGTCAAAAGCATTTCTATATGTCTCCTGATTACAAGTCTGTGGGACAGGCCATCCGAGACTCAGGTATATTCAGGTCAAATGTTGACATTCTTGGGATTGCGAATCCAGAGATATCTGCAGAGCAATCGAGCGATTATATGCGAGGAGGAGCAGTATTTGCATCCGAACCTGTTGACTTGGCTGCAAGAAGCGCAGCAAGAAGAGATACTGTTGATTCTATCCCTATGGATGATGCACCTATGGATTTTGAACTTCCTGAACATACTCCTATGGAGGAAGCAGTGTCAGACCTGACTGGAGATGATATTCCTCTGATGGGTGCAGAAGATATTACTGACATTCCTGATCTTCCTGAAGATGCTGTAATCGCTCAAGAGTTTGATATCGGTGAAGATATCACTGATGCTGTAGTCGGAGAGGGGATTCCTGAAGATGACAGTGGCATGGTACCTCTTCCTGCAAGCAGGGATCCATTCTCAAGATACCCTACAACAAAGATGGATCTGCTGAGTATTGAACAGAAGAACGCGCTCTTATGCGGTTTTGCGACTGATGATCCTGATCATCCTCTCCGTGCTCAGCTTGATACATTGCTGATAGGATTTGATGTATATGTCAATACTGAGGATATCGGCACAGCAGTCCGGACTCCAGGGTTCTCAGCATGGCTGAATAATCATGCTGCTGAGATAGGTGGTTTTGACAGGATAGTCCTTGGTACTCAAGTCGTCGGTGAAGATGGTGTTGGTGAGATCAAGAATTTTTATGAGGTTATCACAGCACTCCACAACACACGTAATGTTGGTGCTGATCCTACATGGGCGGTTTATGATATAACACAGCATCTTGAATACATGGATGAGTTGCTTGAAGCGGATTCTGATGGGAAGATAAAGAGTTTCAATACTCTTCAGGAATTGGTGACTTGTCTTGGTGAAGATGCGAACGAACGCTTGAATGTCGCTCAGGAAAACAACAAGATGGTTTACCCTGGGGACATACATAAGTTTGAGATCCCTCCAGAGTTCTTACAATCAGCAGATGATGTGGTCAGGGCAGATAATGCAGGAGTGACTGCAGAAGTTTCTGGTGGCGATGATTATCTTGACGCACTTGTTGGAGAATCTGAAAAAGCTGTTCATGTAGCGTCTACTCACGGGATCATGCTTGATGCGCAGGGTGTTGCTGCAATACACGAAGTGCAGACCAATAAGTATGATGTGCTGCCCGGGACTGGTGAAGAGGTATCTGTCGAGAGTAGGATACTGACAGAGAAAAGGGTTTTGCCGACTCTTGCTGAAGAGGTATCTGCTGAGAGCAGGATACCGACAGAGAATAAAGTATCACCACATATTGAGGAGGTTGTTTCTACTGATCCTGCTCATCCAGATTATGATGCGGAATTGCAGAAACTCGAATCGGAGGTCGATTCTGGGAATGCTCTGGCGCTTCCACAGGATGTTCAGTACATACCTACTCTTGAAGAAGTCGTAGAGATGGATCTTCCACGTAAGCTCACAAGCATCCAGAAAAGTAATTATGTCAAGCTCCTGTCGCGATGCGACACTAGGGAGCAGGCAGAGATACGCAAGTCAATAGCTATAGCTGTCCAGAACCTGGACGGTGACGATGAGATGAATAATTATTTTGGTCTTGTGGGTGTGGTGGCTGAAGAACGTACAGGTCGAGGCACTCTTGAGGCTGCATCAAAGCTTCTTACTGTCAATATCTCGTTATTCCTTGCGCAGGAAAAGCCGCTCTCTGAAGAGATGCGTGCACTGGCAAAAGTGTGTGTCAGGATGTATGCGCAAGGGGGTGATAAGCTATTGCTGGACTCACCCGATTTTATCGCTAAACATGGTGAGTACAAGCCATTTGTCGCAAGGATCCTTACAGGTCTTGCAGCATTGACTCCTGAGCACGCTCCAATAATAACCAGTACGATTACTGCGCTTGCTTATGATATGGAAAGCAGGACTCACATACGCAGCTACCTGCGTAGTGTAGCGGATAAGTGTGATGCGGAAGGGGCATGGAATAAGATAGGTGCCATATCCCAGAGATTGCTTGAGTCTTATACTCGTGCTTTAAAAGAAGACTCTATCTCTGACCAAAATGCTTATGAAGGAGAACATACATCTTCTGTAGCAGAGGTTCAGAAAGCGGCTGAAAATACTCCTGATCCGCACTCTACCGGGCCATGGGTAGCGGAATCACATATTGATGCTGGTGTTCTTTCACCTGAAAAAGAGGGTGGCGATTCAGAAGAGGAGATAGAGCTGGATTTTGATGATCTGGTGATAGAGCCTGATGCTATAACTATGCCGGAACCAGAGTCAGGCACTATGTTGGAAGTTATAGCAGAACCTGTGCAGCAATCTGTTCAGGACAATGATAATCACGAAGAGAATTACGATAATGATTCGACTGTAGGAGGTCAAAAAATGTCAGAAGGAAATGATACTGGAGTAAGAAATAGCATTGAGCAGGATATCGAAGCTGCTCAGAGGGAAGTTGAGAGCAATACGCCGCTCACACCTGTCGAGATACCTGGGGAGCCAGTCAATAGGCCTGCTGTTGCAGCACCTGCTCCGGCTAAAGTACATGCACCACCGCGTGCTGGTGTCAGCAGAGGACGTGTAGCACTTTACGTGACTGCAGCTGCAGTTCTTGGAGCTGCAGGAGTTGGAGTCGGCGGATACTTTGCTGCTGATAGATGGGTAAGACCGATGCTCCAGGAGAAAGCTGATGTGGTTGCTGATGGCGTATTGGCGAACTATACCATACCGTCAGAACTCAAGGACCAGCTGAAGAAGGAGTACGCTCAGGTAGCTTACATTGAGGTAGGTGAGCGTGATGGGTTTTATGTCAATTTTAACTACCAGGGCGACCTCGCAGGTCTTGAGAAGCATGCTGAAGCTGCACAGGCATACTGCAAGATTTATGGTGCTGAGCTCTGCAAGAAGAATGCAGGCACAATGACTGTTTCACAGCTTGAGGGAAAGATCATAGCTGCAGAAGAGCTTCTTGCTGTCCAGCAGAACTCGCCTTTGATGCAGGATATTGCTGAACTCAAGTCTCAGCATAACGGTCTTGGTGGTGCGATATTCCCTCCTCTTCAATCAATGCCTGCACAGGATCAGAAGGCAAGAGCAAAGAAGGGTTATAGGGGAGTCAGTCCAAGGACTCAGAACCCTAACGCTGTTCCTGCTACTAGTCTGGGCTATAATAGTGGCCACAGGGGCTGGGAGTAAATTTTTGATTTTTTTTTACTTTTTTTACTTTTTTTTTCCTATATTCTGCTACCCGTGAAAACCAAAATAATATCAGGCAACCTTTTTAAGCGCACCAGACATAAATGTTGCTGTTGAGATTTTGGGCGGTGATCAGAGGTAGTTTGTCTTGCATAGTTCAGAATTTATACAGACCAGAAAAAATGTCACTACTACATAGATACTGTAACACGAAAGGTTTAAATAAGAGTACTACACAGTAGTTATAGTTTTTCATGGGCGGTTTAGACAGTAAAAGGGTGACCAGTTTAGTGCGTACTAGCTGTAAATGTATTATAATCACTTGAGGGGACAAATAAAATGACAAATGGCTCAAATTTGGCAGAAAGAGTTTTAGACAACTCTAAAAGCGCTTCAAACAGCGCCGACAACAATTCAGAGGCTTATAAAAGCCGTTCTATGCTTAAGAAAGCAGGTATTGGTGCCGCTGTAGCTGCAGCTGCACTTGTTGCGACACTTGCTTCAGGCAATGCTGAGGCTTCTTGTGAGCGGACAAAGCCCGAGGATGTACGTCAGCTTGCGATAAGTGTTGAATCCAAACAGGCATACAAGAAAGCACATCCTGATGATCCTAAGACTGGTTTCAGTCATTCTGAGGATGTCCATCTGCATGATCTTCTGAGCCAGTTCCCCTGCCTTGATGAAGAATCTGCATATCTTCTTGCAAGGAATGAGCCAGTACTTCTTCAAGCTTACAAGAATCACACTCTTGATGAGTCTCTTGAGCAGTGGGTCTTCGGAAGGAACCAGAGCTGGTTTGCACCTAATCAGACATTCGCAACTGTAGAGCAGCAGGCAAAGCATGATGCGCTCGAAGCTATGCGAGGAAAGATTGATGAGGGGCAGCTCTCTCAGAGTCTGAGAAAGAACGGTTACTTCACAATATCTAAGGAAGTCCTTATGTCAGGTATCGAAGCTGCTTATGGTGCAGCACCTGCACGTTCTGATTCAAGAAGTGTCCAGCCACAGGTTGATGACAGCGCTTCTGTTGACAATTCTGATGTTGAGGATTCTGCAGCGATCCCTGCACCTGAGCTTGATGATTCCCGTGATGTTACGGGCGTATCAGACTCGCGTGATCTGGATGTTGCAGATGTTGTTGTGGATACATGTTCACCAGCGACACTGAATGGTAAGTTTGCAGAGATAAAGTCCGCATCAAAGCAGAGGATGGATGCTGGTGCTGATGAATCTGTGGTTGCTGGTGCTGCTAATGCCAGCTATGATTCTTTGACAGGACAGTGCCCTGAGCAGGAAGGCATCATAGGTGCTTCCCGTGCTGCGCATGAGACTAATGTTGCTGCTTATGCTTGCGGTGATGTCAGGTTCGGCAAGAAGCTGGAAGACATGACTGGCAGGGTCAAAGAGATGAGGGATGCTGGTGCAGAGCCATCAGAGCTCAGGCAGTATCTTGACACACGTGTCGCAGAACTTCAGGACGAGTGTGGTGATCAGCCACTTTTGGCAGGTACACTCACTGAACAGAAGACTGCTCTTTCAACGCTCATTATGGATTATGAATGCAAAGGCCCAAGACTGCAGGCAGACCTTAAAGGGATAAAGGATGCTGCAGATGCAAGCATGGTTGCTGAAGCTGCTGTTGACGACATTAGGTCTGCAGCTGATGGTGCTTATGCTGCTCTTGAAGAGCGGTGCGAAGTCAGCGCTCCTAAGATAACAAAGGCTAATACGGATCTTCGCAAGAAGATTGACGAGTACATGTGCGGTGATGTCATGGTCGGCAAGGATATCGAAGGTATCCGTGTAGGCATGCAGTCAAGCATGGATTCGCATGATGATGCTGAAGCGATAAAGACATCAACGACAGAGGCATATGAAGCGCTCAAGGTCAAGTGCGCTCAGAATGTCGACGAAGTCGGTGCTGCTCTTGAAGCGCTAACTCCTGCTATTGAAGCTTATATCAAAGCAGAACTGAACCGTGCAGAGATGAATCTGGTTGACGTAGGTGCAAACGCAGCACTTCCAGGCATCCAGAAAGGGAAAGTCGGAGGTCACTTGAGGCTCAGGCTCGCAAATGGTGCTGCAGCAGAGGACCCATTCCACCTTGAGGCTTACCTCGACGGTGCTAACGATTTCAGATCAGTGCGTGAGATAGGACCTGGTTCAGATCTTTCACGTGTCGGAAGAGTCGATCAGCCTTACGGCGGAGCGATATTTGAGCTTGGCACTAAGTCGACCACATGGAGACTTTCGTATGGCGGTCAGTGGAAGAGCAAGAGCACAGATTATCCTGCGTCAACAACTTCAGAGTTTGTAACAAGGGATGTTGATGGTGGGACTCAGACAGAGAACTCAAGCACTACAACAAGTGAGAGTTCAAGGAACAATGACGATCTTCTCACAGGCATGCTCGCTCTTGAGAGCCAGCTCCGTCTTGGAGATAATAATGATTGGATAATCGACCTTGGCGTAGGCTTTGGACGTGATGCCTACAATGAGACAGTCACCAGTCACACAGATAATCACACAGATGTTGTTGACTCATCTTACACTGCAGGTCCGCCTTCAGTTGATGTGACTACGACTACAAGTGCTGACACTTCTGTTGACACAAAGACTGTTGCAAACGCAGTCACTAATATGATAGCTGCACATCTTGGTCTTGTCAAGAAAGGCGAGAACTGGACTGTCGGCGGTGATGCTGTCGGTGCTTACAGATGGTCAGAGATCTCCGGAAGGACGACTGTCGATACACAGACGACAATAGGTGATACTGTAAGTGATATCAATATAGAAGGTATGGATCCTATACAGGAGACTACTCCTGGAAGTGCAAGCCCATCTTCAGATAGTGATTCATTTGACAGGAACCCGCATGGTCTTACCACAGGATTGAGGCTGCGCCTGAACTATGATGCAGAAGGAGTTGCAATCAGGCTTGAGCCAGGGTGGGTCGGCAAATGGCACAACAGTCAGTATGAGTTGGAGCAGATGCATGTCGGTGGGAACCTGACAGGTCTAGTGCAGACACAGGGAGTTACATTAGGAGCCAATGCAGCAGTATATGATGATATGGCTGATCTGCATGCATACTTCTCGACTGATGATGATTTCAAGAAAGTCGTGAGCTATGTTGATGCTGTCAACCAGATGAGGATAGTCAGTCCGATGGACAGCCAGCTGCGTGAGCGGTACATAGACAACCTGTTCGACAATCTTGTTGAGACGACAGATGGTTTCATCGTTGATGCAGGCCTCCAGATGCCTAGGAAGGATGATGCTCATCTTGAAGCTGCTGTAGGTTATGTTGCTCAGACAAGTGTCGGACCTCTCGGTGCAAGCGTAAAGACTGACTTGAGCTTTGTCAGGCCTGAGGACTCAGCATTTGGAGTGACTGGTTACCTGCCTCTGCCTGGAGATTTCAGCGCAAGGGTGGAAGGCGAGACACATGTCGAGAAACCATCCCAGAGAAGGAGATGGAGCGCAGGCGCTTCGCTTGTATACCACTTTGACAAATAATTTTTTTCATTGTTATAATTATGATATACTATCAAACACAATATGTGGACAATATATGAAAAATATATGATATTCAAAATTCAGGGGTTATGAAAACATGAGCGGAAAAACTATAAACACAATCTTCATGTTGGCTGTGCTTATGATAGCACTGTTGCCGGTCGATGCATTTGCACTTCCGGACAATAAGCCTACATGCAGTCTTGCGGCTAACACGCAGGATACAACAAACGTCGCTGTATTGACTGTTGTCGCAGTAGACACGCTGGCCAATGCAGGGATGAAGAACATAAAGATCTTCGAGGATGGTAACCTCATAAGCACAAAGGACTGTGCGAGCACGACTACTTGTGTCTCCACAAAGACTGTTGTGCATACTACAGAGGGAAACCATAACTATATTGCTGAATGCCGTGACATATCACAGCAGCTCAAGAGCTCTGATACAAAAGTAGTCCACTTCGATGGACTCAATCAGCCTCCTGTGATAGATACTTTCAGCCCTACAACCCCGCATGCTATGGATGAAGACGCATCTGTTACCCTTGCCGTGACCGCTCACGATAATGATGGTGACTCCTTGACTTATGAATGGCAGGTTGATGGCTCTACAGTATCGGGAGCTACAGCTTCATCTTTTGATTTTTCCGCTAATGCTGATGGTACTACTCAGCGCTTCACAGTATCTGTCTTTGTTAGGGACGTTACTGGTGGTGTTGATGTCAATGCTTGGTGGGTCGATATTACTGACCTTGAGCCAGCAGTGACACTCAGTGGTGATGTTTCAGGCACAGAGTGCGACATTTTCGCTTTTGATGCTGATGTAGATTCATATGATGCTTGGTCTATCGAATGGGATTTCGGTGACGGAACTACAATCACCAACACAGATGCTTCTGCCCAGCACAGCTTTGCTGATGATGGGGATTACACTGTGACAGTCACTGTGACTGATGCTGATGATGATGTTTCCACAGCTTCTATTGATGTTACTGTATCTGATGTCAGCCCGACAGTAGATGCTGGTGCAGACCAGAGTGTCATAGAAGGGGATCTTGTAGATTTCTCTGCTGATGCTTCTGTCGTGTGTAGTGCTGATGCTATAACCAGCTATGCTTGGGATTTTGGCGATGCAAACACAGCAGATACTGCAGATGCTTCAAACACTTATGCTCAGGATGGCGCATACACTGTCACCCTGACTGTCTGTGATGAGGATGATTGTGTCTCAGACACTCTCACTGTTGATGTTGCGGATACTGCACCTGTTGCAGGATTCACATACGCTCCTTCAAGCGTAGATGAAGGCGATGCTGTTGACTTCACTGATGCATCTACTGCTTATGACACTCCTATCAGTTGGGAGTGGGACTTTGACAATGATGGTACTGTTGATGATACGACTCAGGATCCACAGAACATATTTGTCTTCGATGGTTCATACGATGTCTGCTTGACTGTCACAGATAATGATGGCAGCCAGGATACCTTCTGTGATACCATAGATGTCGCTAATGTGCTTCCTACTGTTGATCTTGTGCTAAATGTGACAAGCGGTACAGAGGCTTTCGATGTGCATGCTGAATGCAATGCTACTGGTGGTAACGCACCACTCACTGTAGATATTGACTTTGGTGATGGTAATGTTGTCAATGCTGCTTCAGCTGATAACACATATGTCCAGGACGGTTCTTATACTGCTATCTGCACTGTGACTGATGTTGATGGTGATATTGTCACTTCTTCAGTGCCTGTCGATGTTGCGGATACAGAGCCTACAGCTGATTTCACCTGGAATCCTCTGTTCCCTCAGGATGATAGCCCAGTCGATTTCACATCAACTATAACAGCATATGATATGCCTTATACAGTGATGTGGGACTTTGGCGATGGCAATACAAGCACCCTGGACAATCCTACTAATGTATATGAGAATGGTGGTGATTACAATGTCACCCTTACCGTGACTGATGCCGATGGCTCTACATTCATGGTATGGCATGATTTCCATGTCAGTGGCACTCCACCTACATCTGATCTCTTTGTCGACATACTGAGTGGGGATGAGCCTCTGACAGTGAGTGTTACTTGCACTGCTGGCGGACCTGATGCTCCATTCACATATGAAGTCGATATGGGTGATGGTACTCCAGTCTATACTATAGGAAGTTTCCTTCACACATATGATCAGAATGGGACTTATGATGCTACCTGCATTGTGACTGATGATGACAATGACCAGGATATCGATTATGAGACTATCGATGTCTTTGACACTGTCCCTACAGTCAGTTTCAATTACACTCCATCCGCACCGATCGAGACTATGGATGTCGACTTCGATGCGACCATCGTATCTTATGATGCTGTTGTTGATATACAGTGGGATTTTGGTGATGGGGATACTGATGTTGTAGAAGACCCTACCCATGCTTTTGCTAATGATGGTATCTACACAGTCACCCTTACTGTGACTGATGCAGATGGTTCCATCAGTGTATACAATGAAGATGTCAATGTATCAGTCAATGCGGCGATTGTGACTCTTGTTGCGAACACGACTTCAGGAGTTGAGGCTCTTGATGTCCAGTTTGCCTGCGGCGCGGTCTCAGGAAATGCTCCATACACATTCAGTATTGATTTTGGTGATGGAAGCGCACCAGAAGCGTCCGCTGTTGCTATGCACACTTATGCACAGAACGGGACATACACTGCGACTTGTGAAGTCACTGATTTTGATGGTGATGTCAGCAATGACGTAGTCGTCATCGATGTGATTGACACAGTCCCTGCAGCATCATTCACATTCAGCCCGGCTCTGCCTGCTGAAGGTGATACTGTTGACTTTGACAGCACGGTCACTGCTTACGATGCGAATGCTACACTTGAGTGGGACTTTGACGGTGATGGTATAGCAGATTCTGCTGATGAGGATCCAGCATTCACATATGCTCTTGAGGGAGACTATAATGTCACTCTCACTGCTACAGATGCTGATGGTTCAGTGACTGTCGCATGGGCTGTCGTGAGTGTCGCTAATAATGCCCCTCTTGTAAGTCTTGATGCTACACCTACTACAGGTCTTGAAGGCCTGAATGTGAGCTTTGACTGCCAGTATGCTGGAGGCAACATCCCTGTCAGCTTTGTCGTTGATTTCGGTGATGGAAGCCCTCTGGAGACCACAAAGCTATCTGATCATGTATACGCTGCTCCAGGTAACTATGTAGCTACCTGTACAGTGACTGATACCGATGGTGATATGGACTCTGACTTTGTAGTCATAGATGTCATCAACAATCCTCCTGTAGTAGATCTTATTGCAAGCCCTGCAACAGGTGTTGAGGGAGACTCTGTCGACTTCGACTGCGGGATAACTGCTGGTGACGAACCTTTCACAGTGCTGCTTGATTTCGGTGATGGTACTACAACAAATACCACTACTGCAAGCTACACATATGATCTTGAAGGGATATACGATGCTACCTGCACAGTGACTGATGATGATGGCGATGTTGTTGTCGACAGTGAGTTGATAGACATAGCCAATAACGCACCTGTGGTGAATGTAGCTACTAATGTCACATCAGGTCTTGAGCCTCTGAGCGTGAACTATACCTGCAATGTCGGGAATGGCAATGCTCCTTTCACCTTTGTTGTTGACTTCGGTGATGGAAGCCCTGCAAGTTCAAGCGTACAAGGCACTCATGACTTTGCGATACCAGGCATCTATTCGATAATGTGCGATGTCACTGATGTCGATGGCGATACTGATTTTGATATCGTTGATGTAGAAGTGATCGACAACCCTCCGGTTGTGACCCTGACAGCGATACCTACTGTTGATTCAGAAGGTGTCAGTGTTGATTTCACCTGCGGAGTCGTCGGTGGAAACGATCCTCTCAGCTATGTGCTTGACTTCGGTGATGGAAGCCCTGTCAGCACAAGCGCTAACGATATACATGTATATGCTCTTGAGGGAAGCTACAACGCTACCTGTACAGTGACTGATGCTGACCTTGATGTCGGCATGGACAATGAGATCATAACAGTGAACAACAATGTTCCTGTAGTCAATCTCCATACCAATGTCACTTCAGGTGTCGAGGCTCTTGATGTCGCCTTCAACTGCACTTCAGCAGGTGGAAACGCGCCTTTCACATACAGCCTTGATTTCGGTGATGGTAGCGCTCCTATAGCAGCATCTACTGCATCTCACTCTTATGCGCAGAACAGCACATATGATGCGACATGCACTATAACAGATGTTGATGGTGATCTTGATGTTGATGTAGCATCTCTGATAGTATTTGATTCAGAGCCTGATACCAACTTCACATACGCACCAGCAATCCCTGTTGAAGGTGATCTTGTACAGTTCACTGATGCTACAACTGCTTTTGATGGTGTTGTCGCCTGGTCCTGGGACTTTGGTGATGGTAATACCTCAACACTGCAGGACCCTACAAAGACTTATGATATAGAAGGAAGCTATCTTGTTGTGCTTACTACAACTGATGGTGATGGATCACAGACATCTCATATAGAGAATGTTGTTGTTGGAAACAACGTCCCTGTCGTTGATGTGATTGTGACTCCTGTCTCTGGCACAGAGCCTCTGACAGTCACTGTCGATTGTGCTGTCACATCTGGTGGCAATGCGCCTTTCAGCTATCTGGTCATGTATGGTGATGGTAAATCTAATACGAGCACAAGCTCTGTGTACACATATACGCAGGACGGAAACTATCCTGTCACCTGTCAGGTCACTGATGTTGATGGGGATGTGAGTTCTGATCTTGCTGCTGTGACTGTGAATGATACTGTGCCTACTGCAGACTTCAGCTGGACTCCAGCTAACCCGTCTGCTGGTGAGCAGGTGAATTTCACTGACCTGTCAACAGGTTATGATGCTATAGTTGATTGGGCTTGGGATTTCCAGAATGATGGTGTTGTCGATGCGACCTCATCTGCACCTGCAGTCACTTTTGTCTCACCTGGACTTTACAGCGTGAACCTGACTGTGACTGATGCTGATGGAAGCACTGCTTCAACCCTTAGGGCTGTCGCAGTGAACGTGAGCATCCCTGCACCTGTGATCTTCAGCGTGACTGAAGCTGGCGTTACAAACGTCTCAGCTAACATCACATGGGGGACTGATCAGGCTACAGACTCACTTGTTGAGTTTGGAATTACCACAGCTCTTGGGACAAGCGTCTCTGATGCTGCTATTGTGTTCAATCACAACCTGCAGCTGACAGGCCTTGCACCAAGCACACTATATTATTACAACGTTACATCATGCAACACATTCGGTACCTGCTCTACCTCTGGCCTGTTCAATTTCACGACTCTGGCTTCAGGAAGTCCGGGAGATGTGGTTGCACCGGTCGTCACGCTTTCAGCACCTGCTGATGCTTCGACAGACACAGATGGTGATGTGACTGTACAGTACAGCGTGACTGATGATCTTGCAGATCCTCTCAGCTGTGATGTGTACTCTAACACTACAGGCACCTGGCAGGCAGACCTTGTCGGTCAGTCGACTGTCAATGCGACATCTAACACGCATGCTTATGTCGGTCTTGCTGATGGTACTTACAGGTGGAATGTAGAGTGCAGTGATGGTACAAACTCTGCTTTCGCTGTCGCTGACTTCACTTTTGTTGTCAATACAGCAATTGTCGATGTCATTGCACCGGTCGTCACCCTTTCAGCACCTGCTGATGCTTCAGTGGATAACGATGGTAATGTGACTGTACAGTACAGCGTTAATGATGATTTGGCTGCTAGCCTCTCCTGCGATGTCTATTCAGACACAAGCGGAGCTTGGATTGTAGATGCTGCAGGTCAGATTGTCGCGAATGCCTCATCCAGCAGTTTCAATTATGTTGGTCTTGCTGATGGGTCGTACACCTGGAATGTTGATTGCAGTGATGGCACTAACAGTGCATTCGCAGCTGCAAATTTCACGTTCGATGTCAATACCACCAGCGCACCTAGCAATGTGCCTAGCGTGACAGCTTCTGCAACACCTACCGGTGGAGCAGTGCCTCTGACAGTGACTTTCAACGCGACTGCTACTGGCGGAGACGCACCTCTGTCATATGCATGGGACTTTGACAATGACGGTACTGTTGACTCTACAGTTGAGGATCCTGTTGCGATATATAATCTCGCAGGGACTTTCACAGCTGTTGTCAATGTGACTGATGCTGATGGGGATTGGGCGACTGATAATGTCACTATAACCGCATCATCAACTACAAGAGACATCTCAGTCAATACTATAACGCACTCGAATGTCGGCACTACATCATATCTGTGGGATTCTATAGATGTGACATCAAATGTGCAGAACCAGGGCGGAGCAGACGAGACTGTGACAATGAATCTTGAAGTGAATGGTATCGTTGTCGATTCTTCTGCAGTGCTTGTCACTACAGGAGCTACTGTGCCTGTCACCCTTAACTACAATGCGACTCTTGCAGGGACAGATGTTGTTGTTGTCCGTGCAGTGCCTCTTGCAGGTGAGAGTGACCTATCTGATCAGACACGGGCGACTACAATCAGGGTTTGGTCTGTTGATGACATCGTCAGTTCAAGCACAAGAGAGATCTTCCTGACCAGCACTATCGTGCTTGCAGGCGGTACTTTCTCAGCTTATCTGCCAGTGCAGAATGATTATGGTGTGCAGAACTTCGATGACCTTCAGGTGAGCATCTGGTCCAGTAACCTGGGTGCTTTCAGCATCACATCACCTGTCCAGCTTGTTGATCTTGCTGGTGGGGAGTTTGAGCTTGTCCAGTGGGGCTTTACAGCGAACACTGCAGGCACATATGTGATAAGTGCAAGCCTGGGCAACAATGAGATCGATGCTTCATCGATAACATCCAAGATAATAACAGTTATCTAGGATCGCCTAATATTTTTTTGTTTATTTCAATTTATTTTCATTATCGTGACGAGGAAGAGAGACTTTAGACGCGCTTAAAAGACAGATTCGGTAAGAAAAAACAAAGAAGGACCAAAAATGAAATCAAAAATCATGAGTTTGTTCGTCTGTATTGTGTTCATGCTAGCCATGAGTACATTCGCAGCAGCGCAGGTGTGTCAAGGGACTCTCAGTGCGCCTACAGAGGAAGTCTATGTGTCTACTGATTTTAACATAACTTTCTTCAATGCAGAACCGCTTTCAGGCGGTGATACGGTGAACCTGTCGCTTCCGGCAGGACTTACCCTGACAGGAGGGTCTAACCCTGCTGTCTCAGCTCCGTGGACTATCTATAGATGGACTGTCCAAGGTTCTGTCCCGGGTCCGTATGACTTCAATGTGAGCATATCAGGTCCTGGTGTCAACTGTACCCGTTATTCGAACGCAACAATAATCAGTCCGGCAATCGCACCTATAATCGTGCCTACCCTGACTGATCTTGGTACACTTACGCTGGGTCAGGCAGTCAGCCTCGATGTCAATCTTACCAATGTCGGTGGCGTAGCTAACAGTGTCAGCGGATATGTCATCACGAACAGCGGAAGTGCAGCCGTTCCGAACGGATTTTCACATGCTTCTATAGCTAACAGCACTACAGCAACGAGTGCACATTCACTTACCCCTGCTTACTGCGGGGTGGATTCTGTGACTGCTTATGTCCAGAACATCCATGATGGCAATGGTTATGATGTCACACCTGTACAGGTCAGTGACTTCTTCACTGTTGTCGGTAGTGATGCTGCATTCAGCACTGTCGGTGCTGCAGGTCCTGTCGCACAGTATGCGGCACTGGATTTCAGTTTTACGGTCGGTAACATAGGGACACTTGACGCTTCAGGCGTACAGGTGGATATCCTTATTGACAATGTCACTGTGACTACAGTAAATGTCGGCGCTCTTGTGGCAGGAGCTACATCTTCACAGGTGTATAATCATAATGTCGGCGGCATAACTGTAGGCACGCATATAGTGACTTTCAGGGTCAGAGCAGACTCTGAGTGCAGTTCAGCGAACAATGAGGTAAGCACTACATTTGATGTCACTGCTGGAACACCTCCACCTACCCCTCCAGGGCCAAGTGGACACGGTGGTGGCGGTGGTGGCGGTGGTGGCGGTACTGGTGATACATATATCCTGGTGCTGACTGAGGATCATCCTACCCAGACATTGAAGCTGAAGACTGGAGACACGGTAAAGTATACGTATGATGGGGAGTCATACTCTTTCATGTTTAGGTATGTCTATTCAGACAGAGCTAAGATGGGCGTGTCCAGGTCTACCAGCTACAAGGAGTACACACTTGATGAAGACAAGAATTACAACCTTAACCTGAATGACGGTGCTGAGTCTGATCTTGGCATACTTCCGTCAGGACTCAATGGTGGTTCAGGAGACTTTACCTTTGAGCTGCTTGGTGTGAGCAAGAAACCAGTGATAACACTTCTTCCTCCTAAGAAGAAGACAATCTCAGTGGAAGACACTTCCGCAGAGCTTGAGTCAGCACCTGAAGAAGAGGTTGCTGAAGAGGAAGATGTATTCTCAGAAGGGGTCCTTGAATTTATCGAGACCTTTGACGAGAGGAGTTCAGCACCGATCTGGGGCGGGATAGTATTGTCTCTCCTTATAATCGGCGCAGGTGTTGCTCTGTATGTATTCGCTGCAAGGAAGCGATATTAGGTAAAATTTTTTAATTTTCATTATTTTTTTCGTATTTGTTTAGCTGATTTCTGAGTTTTTTCTTTGATTTGTATTCTGTAGAAGCGAAATCTTTATATTGTATGTAGTTACAATGTAACTACAATGAAATCGCTGATTGAAATGAAGATGAAGGGATTTGAAGCAACGGAGAAGGTGGCTCAAGCGGGTGGTAATAGTGCGAGAATTTACGTGCCCAAACATTGGCAAGGGAAAAAAGTAAAAGTGGTGCTTTTAGAACAATGAAAAACCTTTGCAAGTCTGACATTAGGAAAAAGTCTAAGGATGAATTAGTGGATGAACTCTTTGATAAACTTATTGAGAATGAGAAACTCAAAGAAGAAAAAGAAAAGCTTGAGAAAGAGCTCAAGAAATACAAGAATTCTAACACTCCGTCTTCTGCGCATAAGCATCTTAAGCAGAATACTCTTGGCTTGAAAGCGCAAATAGGTGCTCGTCGGGGAGCGCCGAAGGGGCATCCTGGTACGACAAGACAACGGGCGCCCGGTATTTGTGAAGTCATTGATACGGATCAATGTCCTGGATGTGATAGCAAGGATGTAGGTGATGACAAGGTGCTCAAGCGGAGTACTGAAGAGATTCCTCAACCTATTCTGCCTGAAGAGAAAACAAGTGAGATTCACATCAAGAGATGTAATGATTGTGGCCTGAGATTTGTGCCGTCGCATAACACGACTCCGCTGAAAGGGAGATTCGGCATCAACATCATGGTTATGGTCATCTTCATAAAGTTCATCCTGCGCGGGGTTCTTCGAAAGACTGCTAGTTTTCTCGATTCAGGATTTGCTTTACGAATTACTCCTGCTTCTATTAACGCAATCATCAAAAGAGTAGCAGACGCGGCGGAAAAAGAATATGAAGAACTCAAGCTGCGAGTCCGCAACGCAGAGAAGGTCTATGTTGATGAGACAAGCTTCTCTGTGCTTGGCAAAAACCAATGGGTATGGGTTTTCAGAACCACAAGCGAAATCCTGTTGGTGATAAGACCAAGCAGAGGAAGCAATGTGCTCGAAGAAATATTAGGTAATGATTATGCAGGCGTGGTCATCTGTGACTGCTGGCGCGCCTACAACTTCCTCTCTAGTACTGCATTGATCCAGAGATGCTGGGCACACCTACTCCGAAAATCAGGAGATTCATGTGACACAGTCATGGGCAGGCACCTACACGAGAAACTGCTGGTACTCTTTAACGAGATAAAGAAATTCAATGAAAGCAATCCGACGGAGAGACAACGCCTGCTCAAGTACAGGAAGATGACTGCCCAGCTCGAAAAGCTCACCACATACTACTCAAGATACGAGCATCTCACAGAAGTCGTAAAATACATCAACTTCAACCTCGAAAACTGGTTCACCTGCGTCAAGGTCGCAGGCGTTGAACCAACAAACAACTTCGCAGAACAAGCAATAAGAGAAACAGTAATAGTCAGAAAGATAATAGGAGCATTCAGATCAGAAACAGGAAAACAAAATTACGAGACACTCGCATCACTGATAGCAACATGGCAGCTATCAGGACTTGACCTCAAAACACAACTCAGACAGATGCTAGTAAAGAACCTCTGCTTTTGCTAAACAAATACCTTATAAGTAGTGGTTTAGAATGGGTTTTAGAAGGGTTTTCTGGCAAATCTTATTAATGACTTAGATACTTTTCCTGTATGCGAGATTATCTAGTATATTCAATGTGTTCAGAGCTTGCTGACAGGGTTGCTGAGGCAGATATACCGTTCATAGGAGGGCATTCCACCAGGGATGATGTTCTTGCTGATATTGCCTGGTTAGTGAAAGAAGGATTCTATTCTGATGCACCTTCAGGTTATAAGAAAAGATTGACTGAGATGATATATCATCCCAGAAACTATCATTGGATTATTGATGGTGTTGAAAGAAAGTGTTCTCTTGAGGATATGTTATTGTTTACAGGTCTTATACCTGCAAAGGTGTTAGATAAAGAGGAGCTTTGGGATTTCTCACGATTTGGTTTTGAGAATGCTAGTTCAATGATTGGTTCTATCAGTGCTTTTATCATGAATTCACAAGGGTCTTATGGACGCTCAGGTTACAAATGGACGAATGATGGGATTGAGACTGAGATTACTGGGGACATGCATTGTGATTTAAGGATATTCCAGACAGATCTGAAACAGTATTCAACCTTGGATCCTTTTGGGAATAAAATACCTATGAGACCTTATGAACAGTCAATAGTTGCACCATATCATTCCACTGAGGGATCATTCTTGGTTGCTGCGATGAAATATGCTGAAATGATGGAAATTCCGTATGATCATAAAGAATTGGTTGCTTGGGGCAAGACTCTTGGTCAGGGAGGTGGCACTTGCACAGAACACTTCGGCGGATTTGATAATGATGCACGCATGTTCTTCATCGGCTATGATGACATCCCTGCTTCAGGCCATACACGCTATTTCCTTCCTTGCATGGGTGGCGGAGGATACAAGATATTTGTTGATGGAGATGACATGATCCTGAAGATGAGAGAAGAAGAAAGAGCGCGCTTTAAACCAACTGATGCAGTTGAATTGATTAAAGGATTGATATATCAATGTGCGGCAGGGTTGGGGAGGACTTCAGCTAAACAGCTTTTTGATATTTTGGAATACCGATTTAGTGATGGATTTGGGAAGGAGTGGTGATGAGAAATATGAAACTCAAAGATGCTTTGGAATTATATTGGAAGGAGGACCGAGTCCCTTCTAACGTATATGGATGGTATAGAAAATGTGCTGCAAACAATGGCAATATGCCTATAGGAATACAAGATGTTTCCGTGTATAAAGAAGGGAATGATTGGCATGTTGATGAAAAAGAATTAAACGCTGCCATCCTTAAACATCGAGAACATGTTGCGCTAATCAAGAAGAATACTTCAGACTATGATAAGGGCATAATACACGGTAAAGATGGAGAATCCATTGAAACCAATTGGGGCAGATATAGACACAAAGGCGGATTCAGACTTGTATCTAGTGATTATGCACAACTAAAAAATGGTTCTACGGGTACTTGGTACTGTAATAAGTGCAACAAACCTGCATCAACGGAGCACAATAAAGAAGAATGCCACCTGTGCAGTGATTGGAATTCTTGTGGTGGGGACTGTACTTTGAGCAAGGTTTATTGTGAGAAGTGTGAAACTGAGATAATAATTTAATTGGATAATTACATATACCGCACACAGTATTTCTTAAGAAATTTAAAAAAACAGGAGTTAAGTTGGTAAATGCTCACTCGTTAACCACCTTAAATTCCGAATTTAAAGAATAACAATAAACGCCGATGTTCGGCGTGTTCCGCTAGGGTGAGGGACTTTTTCTTAATAATGCTATCGATTTGTAATACAAAGAGATTCAAAGGATTTTCATTGTCGCTTCCGCAAAGTTCGAGCCCAATATGAAAGAAGGGTTGTTTCTTTAAACAAGTATGTTTGAGAACGAAACATTTATATACTTATATGTCATATAGGTATATATTTATATACTCTAGGTATACAAAATGGCAGAATCAATCCAAATGATGGAAAAAGAAAAAATAGGGCACTCCCCTAACCTCAGCACAGTCATCATGGTAGAAGAAACCCTGAACTGCGGCGAACTGATGAGCCTAGCAGAACTGAAACGAAGACTGCCGCGCAAGGTCATGCATGATACGCTGCTCCAGATATTAGACTATCTGCAGTTAAGCGGCAAGATTGTGATAGGCACAAAAGGAATACTCTGGGTCTTCACAGAACGCAAAGAACTCAACGAACTAATCAAAAAGGGAACAGAGATATGAATAAGCCCACACGGGTCATACTTCTTGATGAAGCACAGGCAGAGTACGCGCGCCTCAACGAGATTGTCGGCCAACAGCTCAAGGAAGGCAAAGACAACACCGAAGAGATGCAGCTGCTCCGTTCCATAAACCAAAAGAAGGAATTCATCAAGTCGAACCCAATCAAGAACCACCAGTCTCCGCTTCGCTCAGACTGGTGGTATGAAGACTTAGTCGCAAAACAACGTTAATCTGTATTGTTTTGCCCTATCTCTTGCTGAACCATACTTCTGTGTTTTGACATAGTTCACTGTAAAAACCA
>JBDRET010000031.1:0-4542 GCA_043819495.1 Candidatus Woesearchaeota archaeon
GCATCATGTTCAGCGGATACAATTCAGGAGAGACCTCAGATGAGTACGATGGCCATGATTTCAAGCGGACACAACTCGGCTGGTATACTGAGATCAATGATCAACGGGTAGAGTTCACATACCTTCCACAGGACCTTGAAGCCCTTGATATGGGACAGGATGTGATTGACAGGGTCAAGAATTCCAAAGTATTGTACCTGACATTTGATCCTAACAGCAAGATAGTGCAGAGCCTTGAGCTTGCAAGATTCGAGCTTGCCAAGTCTCTCGCAATGAATTTTGGGATCCAGACACTTCCGGGAATATTGAATGAGAGCGCTCAATATGACCTCCCTATAGTAGGGTGCAAAAACGCAACAGCTGCTATGCCTGTCCTGATGTTTATAGAGGCGGAAAGAACAAATGCTTATGTCTCTGACAATTGCATAATCATAGAGACTGATGATTACTCTGCTGTCGCGATGAAAGACAGGCTGATGTATGGGCTGTTGGGCATAATAAAGCAGAACTCAAACAGGTCACAGGATGCAGAAGATACTGATCCTGAGGAGAATGATCCTGAAGACAGTGTGTCTGAAGATAGCATCTCGGATAATAGTGCACCTGAATGGGACGCACCAGAAGGTTGGGAGACTGACAGTCAAAGTGAATAGTAAAATCAGATAATATCGACTAATATATTCAATATGGTGTCATCATGGCAAAAGTCAAAGACGAGACATTGAAACGACTGAAGAAGATACAGGATATGGATGACGAAGACTCACTGCTCGATGTCACCAAGAGCCATAAGGTCAAACATGCAGTCCATCCTATCCATAAGGTCCAGCATGTCCACGATGTCACAGATGAACAGGAGACCCCTGTCAAGGAAAGCGAGGAGCAGACCAAAAAGGATACAAAGAACCTGCTCATAGCGATTGGTATCGTCGCAGCGATATTCATCATATTCTTCCTGCTCATATTTGCAGGCAATAAGACCAAGAGAGAGCTCACTATCGACGAACTCCATGACCTGAACCTTCAAGGGAAACTGGATCCTGACCAGGGGTATCTATATCATGGTTATTCATTCATCAAGTTTGCAGGCATCTGGCACTCACAGGTACAGAAAGGCAATTCAGTATATGATGTCACGTTCAATAATGACCCTAAAAGTGTTGAGGATGTACCATTGGAAGGCCTACTTAGCAGCAGGTTTGATCCTGGCAACAAGATATACATAACATTCGATACTGATGCTCTATACCCAAAATACCTTGCTGTGGCCAATGCAGGGATATCACTGACACTGGCCAAAGGATTCCAGTATCAGCTCACAGCGACATGCACCAATAATGAGAGTTCGCTCTGCCAGAAGAACGGCGTCGTGACCTGTGATGATACAGATAAATCAGTCATATACCTCAAGGAAGCACCAGAGGCAAAGGTTGTGCTATCAGATACCTGTATCACTATCCAAGGGATGGGTGAAGAGATTGTCCGTGCTAAAGACCGCCTTCTATTGAGCTGGTATGGTATAGTTGAGTAGGAAAAGATAGTGATTCAGGCAGTGCCGCGCTGCTTATGCACGCGTACCGGGAATCATTTGTAATCAGTCTTACAGTGGCTAAAGCCAATCAGTCGTTAATATGGCTACGCCCCGGTCTTCATATCTTGACTTTACCGACGCTAAGAGCGGCGGCACTGCCAGAATCAGATAAACAAAAAATAGTTCTTATATCCTAAGGAGTTTTACTGTCGCTTTTCCTGTGAAGTTGCCTTGTATTCCGAATCCTGTAGGCACAACTGCATATATCGGGAGTTTCCTGTTTTCTCCAGGTTGAAGGATGAAATCATTCTCATCTATCCTTATGAACCCTGCAGCATCTCCTCGCAGGAGTATAGAAACAGTGACAGGGAAATTCATGTTATTGTCCAGGTTAAACTCTTTCTTTGCTATCCCTCCGGTGGAAGGTATCTTCCCAAAATTCAATGTAGAATCTGCATTTATTCCTATATGTTTGTATTCCCCAGTCTCGATATGGATATCAAACGTCTCCACGTAAACAACATTATAGAAAGAATAATACATCATTGTTGTACCTATACCTATAAGCAATACTATGATTATAAGTGCTAAAGTCGTCTTGAGGCTGAATCCTTTACTTTTTGACACTTTATGCTTTTTTGCTGCTATTTTCTTTTTCATCTTATTCTGGTAGTATCATTGATTACATACTTATATCTGTAGCTTTTCAAATCACAAGTAATATTTATTTCTTTTTCTTGTATACTGCAAGAAATATATTGATCCCTGTCAGGAGCAATACGACCACGACAAGTAAGAATGTCAGTGTACTGGTGCCAAGACCTTGTGTCTGTGCAATTTCCTGTTCAGATGGCTTTGCAGCAGTATCAGGAGCAGACACTATATTTATCTTACCTTCTACAAAACTGCTCTTCTCAGCATAGAATATCTCCACACGGATATCATATTGTTTCTCTTCCAGCCCTGAAGTATCTATGAATGCATTTATGCTCTGAGTCTTCCAAGGCAGTAATGCCTCGGTCACGCTTTTTGCTTCAATGTTTGTGTCTGAGTCGAATATCTTTATGTTAGCATATACATCAATAGGATCATTCCAGCTGCTCTCTATCTTTGTCTCAAACAGCTTTATACTGCCTGATTCAAGCTCTCTTGTGTAGCTAAGTATCTTCACATCAAGCGTACCTATCCTGAATGAATCTTCAAGATCATTTGTGATACTGTCAGTCGTTATGTGCGCTTTAGCAGAATAATTACCTGGAAGGAGGCCTTTGGTATCGAATTTACCGGAAAGGACTGCCGGTGAGTTAGAAGGTATATCTTTAGTATCGAGTGTCGCACTTCCAAGAAGCACATCATCAACATTGAACACATCAATAGTGCCTGATGCCTGTTGTATGTCCTCTTCTCCAACGTTCTCTATATTTACAGTGAAATCTATCAGTTCATCTTGGTTGACATCAGGAGCAGCGAAGGTTATCTGGGGCATTATGCCGGGGTGAAGTACCATGAATTCAAGAGATGCACATGCGCTACCTCGTCCACAGACCATACCACCTTCTGGACAGTCTTCAAGGACACATATAAGCATATTGTGTTTTCCAGGAGGGTCTATTTTTTCAGGAAATTCTATATATCCTCCTACAGGGAAGTGAGCACCTTTAGATACGTTTTCTATGCGTTTATTATCAAATACTACATACTCTGCAAAATCTTTCTTTACAATCAGGTCATAGTTATTATCAAACAGTCTGTTACCTATTCCGGTATAATCAAACCGGTATCTCAGGTTCGGTTCAAACATGACTTTCTGATCAAGGTTATTTCCGGAAATTCCAACACTGATGACACTAGTGCTGAATATAGAAAGAGTAAAAATTAGAATGAAAAAATTTTTGAGCATCATTTTTAAAAATAAATAAAAAAAATTAATTAAACTTTTGCTGCAGTGAAAGTCACTGATGTAGTCTTATTTCCTGCAGGACCTGATGGGATGGTTACGTTGATATCAATAATCAACTCGTCGCCAGCTGCCGCATTTGACAGGTTTGTACATAGCATCTGATCAGCTCCAGTGAAGTCCGTGAAATTACTTGCCAGCCATCCTGTTGTGCAACCTGCTTCTGCTGAAATTCCCTTGAAACCATATACTGCAGGGCTTCCTCCAACACCAATGAAGTTATCTGCGATAGATGAGTTTATCTCCACTTTCACAAGTGTGGTTCCTTTGTTTTCAATTACGAATGCTTCAGGGTTGTAGTTTGTTGAGTTGTCCCAACAAGGAGGAACACCGGTAAAACCTGCAGGTCTTGCTGAGTATGTAACATTATCAATAGTACTCAGGTTACATCCAATATCAGACTCTATCGTGCCGTTCCTTGTTCCTGCACCGAAGTCAACAGTAAATTGAGTCACATCTATTTCAATTGTCTCTGTGATGTTAACGTTTGCTGTTCCACTTATTACAGCACCAGAAATAATGTTTGTTACCTGCGAAACGCCTCTCATAGCGAAAAACGTCCCAGCAAGCGAAATCACGATTGCGACAACAAGTAATGTTGCCAATGTCTTATTTGAAATTTCATCCATCTTGTCTAACCTCCTTTATCCTCTAAGTATGTTAATTGCTGTCTGTCCACCAGCAGTAGCGCTTACGGGTACTGCAGGACTTCCTATATTCAGGTGAACTTCTCCTGTCTGTGGTCCGCCCATCTCAACTGTCCTGTATACAGTAGTAGGCTGTGAAAGAATAGTCCACGTGCCGACAACAGAAACAACGAGAGTAAGAACCAGAAGAACTAGAACAGTTCGCTTCGAAATGTCATTCTCCATCGTGTCTAACCTCCTTTTGGGATTACCTTAATGGGCGGTCCCTGCCAAAACGGCATACTTAATTACCACTCTGCATTTAGTAATATTTAAATGTTTCGGTATGCCGGGGTGTGTGTGCTATCACGTTTTAACTACACACTGTTAATCGCTCTGTGGGTGGTTATCATGAATAAACTGACTTT
>JBDRET010000032.1:0-17762 GCA_043819495.1 Candidatus Woesearchaeota archaeon
TCTCTGGATAGAGATACAAATTCAGCTATAATCATACTAAGACGAGCTTTGGAACAAGGCTCTGCTGAGACAGACAAATGTCTTTCTATGAAGCAAGAAGCCCTAACCTCAACATGAAAATGTTAGGTCAGGGTAGTTCACTTATTTTATTTCTTTTTATAGATTTCACCATCCCGAAAAAAATGCGTGTTTAAATACGCGCCTGGAAAAGCTTGTTTTCAATAGTTTTATAAAGCTCGTTCTCATGTATTGTTTCATACACGGCTTGCTGTGTAGATTAAAAATAGGATATAAGGTGAATTTGTTATGTATGGAGAAGGTGGATATGGAGGCGGTTTCAGGCCTCGAGGCGGATCCGATGGAGGGTTCGGCAGTGGTTTCGGCGGTGGCGCTGCACCAGTAAATGTTGGTGAAGAGCTCGACGTGAGGATAGAAGCTGTCGGAGAGAAAGGTGACGGTATTGCACGTAAACGTGGTTTTGTTCTGTTCATTCCAAACACCCGTGAAGGCGACGAAGTTAGGATCAGAGTTACAAAGGTTCTGAGGAAAGTAGGTTTTGCTGAAGTGATTGGACAGGCACAGGGCACACCTGAAGAAGGAGCTCCAGCTCCAGTCCGAAAGGCACCTGAAGCACCTGCTGCTCCTGAGCCAGCGCCGGTTCATGAAGACAGTGAAGATTTTGGTGAGGAACCTGCTCCTGAGGGTGACAGTGATGATTTCGGCGATGAGCCTGAATCAGATGCGCCTGATGATGAAGTTCCTGAAGAAGACGAACCTGTCGATGATGAAGATAAGGAAGAATAATTTCTTCTTTCAATTTTTTTATTTATTATTTCTAAGATGAGATTGTTCATAGCTTTCGATGTCCCTGAAGAGGTTTCTGAGTCACTCTTTGCTGTGCAAAAAGCGCTGGATTTTGATGGCAAGTCAACGAAGCCAAAAGAGTTTCATCTCACTCTGAAATTCTTTGGAGAGGTAGATGAAGAAAAATTATCGATTCTTATTGATGGATTATCTGGGATAACATTCAAGTCATTCGAAGCACAGCTCTCAGAGGTGGGTGTATTCCCTGACAAGAATGATCCAAAAGTTGTATGGGCAGGTCTCAGACCTCATGATGCTATATGTGTTCTACAGCAGCAGGTCGACACAGCGATGCAGAAGCTCGGATTTGAACCTGACAAACGCTTTCACCCGCATCTTACTCTGGCACGAATAAAGTTCATCAAGGACAAGGCAGAATTCTCAGAGATGCTCGATTCTCTGAAACTGGAGCCATTGAAGTTCACAGTGGGATCATTAAAGCTCTTCAAGTCAACATTGACACCAGAAGGACCAGTTTATGATGTCCTGAGAGAGTTCAGTGCCCAACAATAACCTTTATAAATCTCCTCTAATAACTCATTTCTATAGCCCAGAATAAGGGATAGCCATTTACGGGACCTTATGCGTACTGCAGGGCGATAATAATGCAGTGATAGAATATCCGAGTTCTATTACTGTCCGAACACGTATTAGGAGGACAAAAAATGACTGAAGAACAGCTTTTGGTGCCTATCGACCAGTATCTGAAGGCAGGCATCCATATAGGGACTAAATTCAAGACAAGGTATATGGAGAATTTCATCTATAAGACAAGGCCTGATGGGCTTTATGTCCTTAATCTCCAGAAGATCGATGAGCGTATAGCTCTCGCATCAAAGTTCATCTCAAAGTACACTCCTGAGGATATCATCATAACTTGCAGGAGAGAGAATGGCTGGAAGCCGGTACAGATGTTCAGCAAAGTGACTGGTGTCAGAGTGTTTCCAGGAAGATACCCTCCAGGGATACTGACCAATACGAATCTTGATAATTTCATCGAGGCAAAGGTATTGCTGGTGGTTGATGCATGGCCTGACAGGAATGTCATGCGTGATGCGATCAAGGTCGGCGTTCCAGTGGTTGCTCTGTGTGATACCAATAACCAGACTAACAACATAGATCTGGTCATCCCTTGCAACAACAAGGGTAAGAAGTCTTTGGGACTGTTCTTCCACATCCTCGCGACACAGTACATGCGCGAGCGTGGCATGCTTGACAGGAACAAAGAGCTTGAGATGACTGCTGACGATTTCACAGAGCAGTAGATCTTTTATCTTAATTTTTTTATTCTGATTTGTTTCATGAAGTTCCGAATTGTGTCTTGAATTCTTCTATCCCAGAATCGACTATCCTGAACGTCACTTCTCTGTCTTCTGCGATGCTCCTGTGTTTCTTGATTTTGGCTTTCCGTATACCGCGTTTCCCTGACATGAGTTCTATCATGCATTTGCTTGAGTACTTGAGGAGATCCCCGCCCACTATCCTGACCTGTTCTTTATCATCAAAGCTTGAGTAGACCTGGTTTGCGATTACCACAGGTATGTTCTTTCTTCTTGCTATCTCACTGAGGTAAGATATCTGGGTACCAAGATCCTTGTTGACTGTGTAGACCTCGTTGGTCTTTCCTATCTCCAGCCTGTACAGCATGGATACTGTATCGACGATTATTATTCCGATGTCATCATCAATGAGCTTACTCAACTTTCCGAATGCGTTCCTCTGCTCTTCAAAGTTGGTAGGTTTAAGGAATATGATCCTATCGATGATCCGTTCATAATCATCAGGTGCTATCTGTTTCAGGCGTTCGACAGAGAAACCTCCTTCTGTATCTATGTACACTGCTTTCTTTCCGCTCTTGACCATCGCTACTGCAGCGATTATGCAGATGTTGGTCTTTCCGCTGGCAGATGGGCCATATAGTGTTGTGACAGTGTCTGTCTCAAAACCACCATCCAAGAGCCCATCCAGGACTGCAGAACCGGTACTTACACGCTTCATATCCATTGATTTCAATACCTCTGTGAGTCTTATAAACCTTTTGCTAAACATATAAATACCTCTTTTCCAGCCTCCTTGGCCGTGAGCGGTATATGAAAAAGAAGCATCAGCATTACTACTTGCTTGCTTTGGTATTCTTGTTTGCTTTAGCTGTGCGTCTCTATCTTGCGTTCCAGACACCGAATTTCTCAGTAGAAGAAGCATACTTCAATTACAGGCAGGTTGAATCAATACAGCATACAGGGTTACCATCATACATGGATACTCTAAGTTATTCTGGTAGGACCCACATATTCCATCCGGTTTATCATTACCTATTGGCGGCATTCTCGTTCATACTCGGGACAGCACTGACGCTCAAGATCATTCCCAACATTCTTGCGACGATGTTGGTGCTGGTGATATATTTCATAGTCCTTGAGCTCACAAAGAATCGCAACATATCTTTGTTCTGTGCATTCACTTCCGCATTCATCCCTATCTTCTTCACACGCACTATCAATTCTGCATCACTATTCTCCTTCACGTTGCCTCTGATATTCTACCTGGTGTACTGTTTCATGCGTATCAAGGAGCGTAAGTTCATGTACCATTTCCTGTTCTTCTCTTTCGTGCTTTCATTGACCAGCGCAATCGCTTTCTTTTTTGTGTTCGGTCTTATCATATACCTGTTTCTTGTGAAACTTGAGTATGCGGTGCAGAACAGGATTGAGGTCGAGGTGATACTTTTCGTCACTTTCCTGACCCTCTGGATCAATGTATTGCTCTATAAGAAGGCATTTCTTTTCCATTCGTATGCCCTGATCTGGCAGAACATCCCTGTACAGATCCTGAGTTCGTATTTCAAACAGGTGGATGTCGTGGCAAGCGTGACTGCCATAGGGTTTCTTCCTCTTCTGCTGGGCATATTCGCAGTCTACAAATATATGTTCAAGGAAAGGGACAAGCGGACGTATCTTCTGATGGCGTTTGCTCTTGCCGTCGCTCTCCTGCTCTGGTTCAAGTTGATAACACTTGACGTGGGACTCATGTTCCTGGGGGCCATCCTCATACCGCTCATGGGACAGGCAATTAACCTGTTCTTCAAGTATTTAGAGATGACAAAGATATCCCACACAAAGAGTTATTTCTGGATACTTCTGTTCCTGCTTGTTGTCCTCACATCGATGCTGCCTTCAGTTGGCAGGGCATCCCTTGAGATACAGGATGCGGTCAGTCCTGATGAGATTGGCGCACTTGCCTGGCTGCGCGAGGTGACTCCGCAGGATTCAATCGTGCTTTCGACGATAGGTGAAGGGGATATCATATCCGCGATAGCAGAGAGGAAGAATGTAGCAGATGATGATTTCTTGCTGATACGTTCTTCAAGCGATGTGTTTGATGAGGTCGATCGCATGTATACTGCGATGTTCAAGACGCATGCTGTTGAGTTGATGAATAAGTATGGGGTGGATTATGTATATTTTTCACGCAGGGCAAAGGCAGAGTTCAGAATAACAGGTCTCAAGTATGCTGAGAAGGATTGTTTTAAGCTGGTATATGATAAGGGCGTGCAGATATATAGATTGACTTGTGAGATAAGGTCTGTTTGATATGACAAAAACAAAAGGTCTGAAAGAGTATAATCTGTTTGTCTTTGCAGTCTTAGCGCTATTCATAGTGCTGGTGCTTCCTACGTTCCTGCGTTTCTATTCAGGTAATGATTCTCTTATTGGATCAGAACCTTATTATCATCTTAGGGTTGCAAAGCAGCTCATACAGGAGAGCTCATTTAACATTTTCACTCCACCCGAAGGCATCCCTGACTCATCTTACTCTCCGCGGGAGTATTTTTTCAACCCATATCATTATCTTTTGGTCTTCACTTCAATATTCACTTCATTGGCCAATGCTTCCAGGGTATTGCCTTTTATTTTAGGGTTGATAGCTGTTCTCCTATTCAATAATATCCTTAAATCTTTTGTCACCGAGGATTATAAGAGACATATCATCCTGATGATGCTCGCTTTGAGTCCTGCATTCATCTACACATTTACGATATCTACCCCTCATTCTGCAGCGATTGTCCTATCTCTTGCAGGGTTCTATTTTTTCATGAGGAAGGGGCGTTATAATCTGGTGCTGTCTATATTGTGCTTTGTTGTTGTGGCTCTTTTCAGCATTTTTAACACGCTTCTTGTCATATTTTTGATGCTCGCGTATGTACTGACTAAAAGGCAGATGCAGAATAGGTTCATCGCGTTTCTGTTCATTCTCGCGGTATTCTCTTTTGCAAATAGGGTGAGCTTCTATTATAACTATACATTCAGCCCGAATCTTAACATCGTGAGCAATATGTTCTCGGATCTTGGAGGCATAATCGGTTTTGGCATATTCGGCATAGCGCTTGCAGTATATGGTGTGGCATCTCACTGGAAGAGCAAGTCATCTTTCATGGCATTCTTCTTCTTGTCGATCCTGCTCATGCTCTCGCTTTTCCTGGCAGGCAATGTGGCAAATATGTATTTTGCATTCTTTGTCGCGGTTGCAGCAGGTATAGGGTTTGTCAGGCTTTACGAGATGTCGTGGAATGTCCAGATAGTGAAGCGGTTGACTCTTCTGATAATCATATGTGGCATCCTTTTCTCTTCAGTATCTTATTTGAACCGCCTGAGTTCTATGGAACCCGATCAGGATATGGTGGATGCTCTTGTATGGCTCGCAGACAACACGTTTAAGGACCGGTTCGTGCTGAGTCATTATGATGAGGGTTACCGCATATCTACGATAGCGAGGAATCCGGTTATTGTCGATTCTCTGCAGACTTCAGAGTATGATCAGAAATTCCTCTACAAGGTGCAGGATTCTATATTCTACAGCCGTAAGCTGAATGATGTCAAGCCACTTTTCCAGGTGTATAACATCCAGTATATACTCGTGACACCTGAGATGAAATCAGGTCTTGTCTGGAGCAAGCCTGATGAAGGTCTCCTGTTCCTCTTCACAAGCAAGAGCACATTCAAGAAAGTGTATGGTGATACTGGCGTAGAGATATGGGAAGTGCTTAATTCTACACGGGTATGACTCTGCGCATATCTATTTTTTCCGCTTGTCTTTTATGAAATCACCCATAGTGAAACCTTCACTCTTAACGGCGTGTCCGCTTGATACCGGAATATCTCCTTTCTCATCGTACTGCTCTACAAGCTGGATCCGGAGAAGTCTTTCGAGCTTTCTTGCAGTCTCTATGGACGGCTTGAACTGGCCTGATTCGATCTTCTGCATCGCTGAAGCCCGCTCATTCAGCCTTTTTGAGAACTCTTCCTGAGTGAGACCTAGCTTCTCTCGTACAGTACGTATCTTGTCAGCATAATCATCTACTACCAGCTGCAGCACTTCTCTTCTCCTTGGCTGCTGTACTGGTCTTGAGTGCGGTATGTTTTTTGTGTATATCGGTGGAGGTCTGGTGATGGCCTGTCCGAACTTTGCGCATCCCGGGCACAGATCAAGCTCTGTCCCTTCTATCTTTGACCTGATAAGTTCCGCTTCCCTGCCGCACATTTCGCATGATGCCATTTTTCTCACCTATTTTCCGACTATTGTCACCCTGACTCTGCGGTCTTTAGGACCGTCAAAAGAGCAGAGGAATATATCTTGCCATGTGCCAAGGACAAGTTTACCATCTTCGATAGGTATGGTCTCACTAGGCCCTACTATCGCGGCTTTGATGTGTGATGCTGCATTACCATCAAGCTTGTCGTGTCGCCATATGCCTTCTTTTACCATCTTGTCCAGAGCTTCTATTATATCAAGGGATATGTTAGGATCAGCGTTCTCATTTATTGCTATCGCAGCAGTCGCATGTGGCACGTAGACATTACAGAGTCCGTCCTTGATTCCTGACTTCTCTACAGCTTCAGCTATCTCTTTTGTTATGTCGACCAGCTCTTGTCTGCGGCTTGTAGAAACTGTGAATTCCATCAGGATCACCTTTTTCGTAAAAGATTTTAAAGGCGGAGGAGGGACTTTCACACAAGGTCCGTATTATTGACCTTTGTTTTGAACCCCCAAATGATCGCTATCTTCCTTTCATCGCACGTTGTGCTCAACATAGCGAATCCGAACTGCAGGCGATTGCCTTACCGGATTTGGCGACTCCACCATACTGTACAGCACGGCTTTCCACGTATTTAAATTTGTTTCTATTGGAGAACATCATAAAAACCGGCACAGGTGGTTTTTAGGATGCTCAGAACGCAGTTCTGACATAAAGAAAAACGGCCCCGGCGAGATTCGAACTCGCGATCTACAGCTTAGAAGGCTTTAGCGGGACAATTGTTCGTCCTGTCGCCTTATTTACCCAACCATAAAGTTACCAGGCTAGGCTACGGGGCCATCTTTTTTCTATCTTGTTTTTGTTTAAATACTTAAAAATGTTGTTTATTTGATCATGGCAGCCAGCTCTTTTTGTTCTTGAGCTTCTCTGGCAGGTAGGTCTCCAATACGAAATTCAGGCTGTGTTTTGCGAATGCCTGCTGTTCTACCCTTTTCTTCATCTTGACCATGAGGTCAAGTGCTTTCTGCCATTCTTTATGATACTGTACGAACGGGTCATTCTTTATGCCGTCTTTTATCCTCTTGATGTCAACATCTTTCAGTGGATGGGTCGGCAGTTTATAGTCTATGATATCCTGTGGTGTGACTCCGATGAACTGTGCCTGTGGGACGCAGAAGAACTTGTTTATATGTGCTGCATTTCCGCTGCCTACTTTCAGGGTTCGGTATATGTTCAGGAATCCGTAGGGGTCTCCATCTGTGAATACGTATACTGGCACTTTCATGTCGTCTGCAAGCCGTCTTATGAATCTCCTGCAGGCTCTTGTAGGTACCCCTCCCATAGATATCAGTATGCAGTTTGCTGTCTTCCAGTATTTGTGTTTCACAAGTCTCTGGAACATACCTGCGGTCTCTATTGCAAGTATGAATTCAGCATCTGTCTTGAACTGGAGATGTTCTACACTGCTGGGCACAGAGTATGCGCCGCTTCCGAATTGGGTGCAGTCTATCTTTATCTCCTTGCCGGTATCAGGATCCCTATCTATCACTATGAGCTGTCCTGCGACATCTCCTCCTTTCTCTTCCGGGATGAATCCTAGCTGTTCCCTATTGACGAGCATCATTGATTCTACATCATCCATGACAGTGTCAGATTCCGGCTGCTCTTTGAATAGTGCATCTCCCCAGTTCTTTGAGATGTAATACATCTCTCTCTTGGTGGCTATGTCATCAGCGGCGACTATCTTCCTGGATTCATTCATCATGAGCAGGGTCTGTGCAAATGTCTTTACTGTTGATGCGGTCAGGGTCCTCTCTTTTGTCTTGCCGAGAAGTTCGAAGAAGCCTTGTTTTGCATCGTATGTCACGTTCTGAAGAGCTCTTATTGGCATGACCAATGAAGGGACAGAATTGCTTTTGATATTATCATATACTTCTTTAGCTATGCCTGTTATCTTATTGACAACCTCTGCAGGTTTTACCTCGTTACTCATTGTCGTCACCTTCGTTATATTCATCATGCTGGAGTTCTTCTTCTGCATCCGTCCCTATGTTTGCCATCTCTTCATCATATTCATCATTTTCAGCTTCTATGCTTGTGAGCCTGCCCCTCTTATCTTCGAGCAGAGTATGTAACAATATCTCGATATCTTCTTTCTGACCTGGGCTGAGTTTGAGCATCTCTGTGAGGACTGCTCCTATATGTGGGATGTACTTATCTATGTGGCCCCTCTTCTTCATCTCGTTCTTGAACCGTTGCTTCTTGAGCACGTAGCTCGCGAGTTTTCTTCCGCATTCCTGTATTGCGAGCTTTATCTCTTTCATTATCTCAGGATATTGTGCGATAGCTTCCTTTGATTCTGAAGTGAATGGCACCCACACAGACCCAAGATGTACTGCTATTGTGCAGGGTCCTATCGGCAATGCTCCCTTGCTCTGGCTCATGCCGTAGCTGCGGAAGTTTGTCTGTATGATTGATTGTGTTATTGCGCAGGCGCTCTGCTGGTACTGTAGTGGGACCCTGTTTGCATACCTTAGCACCCTGCTTGTCTTGTCTGATGCCTGTTCTCCTCCATATGCTATCCCTGCCTCGATGATGAATGGATTTCCTCTGTAGACTGCTGGAGGACGGGTGGTGACCGCATAGAACTCTGCTCTTATCTCTTTCTTCATCCCTTTCTCAAACTGTTCTGCACCTATAGGTGTGACACAGTCTGTGGGGGGATTCATGAGTTTTGTATCTTGAATGGCCTTGATGATCCTTTCTGCCTGTTCCCTGCTGGTGTTATTAGGATTGAAGTTAGGGAGTATGGCTGCTTTCTGCAGTATCTCTTTGGCAGATCCAGAACCGACCCTTGAGAAATCATTGCAGAGGAAGTTCTGCATAGTCTTTGCTTCGGTGTCTGTCATCATCTTCATAAGTATTCCAAGCTCGACACCTTTCGGGTGCGGTTTGATCTCTTTAGGCTCTGCAGGAAGCGTGTCTGTAGCTCTTGGGAATATGATTTGTTCTGCTTTTGGATTTGTGTAGATTATTGTGCAGTGAGGATTGACTATCGCAGTCTGCTTGAGATAAGCGTCTATGCTCTGGCTTCCTTTCTGGTATGATGCCTCAAGGTCGATCTCGACGCGCGTCCCATGTTCCTTATGCCAGTCAACATCCTGTTCTTTCACTATCTCAGGTTTGTTCTCTTTTGTATTTATTGTCAGCTCGCAATAGTATCCAGGGTATTTTGCACCTATCCTTGTCGTTATGCGTGCAGGTTTGCCTGTTGTCATCTGGCCATACATCACTGATGCGGATATGCCTATTCCCTGTTGTCCCCTGCTCATCTTGAGCCTGTGGAATTTGCTTCCATAGAGAAGTTTTGCGAATATCTTCGGCACTTGTTTATTGACGACACCAGGTCCGTTGTCTTCTACGATGACCCTGAACCTGTCAGCTCCCATCTCGATGACTTCAACACTTATCTCAGGGAGTATCCTTGCTTCTTCACATGCATCAAGACTATTGTCTACCGCTTCTTTTATTGTTGTGAGGAGAGCTTTTTTCGGATTGTCGAATCCGAGGAGGTGCCTGTTCTTTGCGAAGAATTCTGCAACGCTTATCTCGCGTTGCTTTTTTGCCATCTGGTGTGCTTTTGTCGACCCTGTTGCTGTGTCATCGAGTGTGTGTTGGCTCATCTAATCACCTTTTCCAAATCCCTCTTTAAGTTCAATCTTGCCTGATCCAAGTATCTTGTCTCTCTCCAGCTCTTTCTTCTTTTTCTCCAGCCACTTATAGACCGAACTGTGTGTGGCCCCTGCAAGGAGACTCTCTATCGCTCGTCGTGCGAGCATGACGTGTTCTACTTCACCTATTATCCCGATGGTCTTTCCATATACGCTTATGTTGGTCTCTGTCGTTTCTTCTATATGCTTTCTTGTCTTTCCTTCAGTCCCGATAACTCTTGATTTCAGGCGCGTCGTGGTCCTTTGGGATCTTCCTACATAATCTGATACCATCAGGAGCTCGAATGCATAATCTGATTTTAGTATGAGCAATGCAGTCTCTGGGCTGAACCCTCGTCCTATCGCTTTTATGATCTCTCTTGCACTGAACAGGCCAAGACTGTCATCTCCGCTTATCCTGACATCTCCTTCTTTAGAGTCGATGAATATGTGTGAGTTGGTCTCTTCTTCTATGTGTTTTTTTACGTCGCCGCCCTTTCCGATGAGGACTGCAATCCTCTCTTTAGGTACTTTGAGTTCGTATGCGAACTCGACTCCTTCGAGGGTATCTGAACTTTTCTCTTCCAGTCCTTCATTCTCTTCTGGCATATTATCCCTTTATCATCTTCTCTACTTCGTCTCTGTCATAATTCAGTCCCATCTTTTTTGCGAATCTGCACATGTTCTTTATATCTCTTACTAATAGCTCTTCTGCGTTTATGCTCCTGGTGATTGTCCCTTGTGATATATCTATGAAGACAGGTTTGTCTTTCCAGTTGAGTATGTTGAATTCTGAAAGATCCCCGTGCACAAGTCCTGTTGCATACAGCTTTTTCATGTAATCGAATACTTTGTCCATGAATTTCTCAGGTTCTTCGGGATACACGTCCTTGAGTTTTGGTGCAGGCTCTGTGTCTCCTATGAATTCCATGAGGAGTATGTTGTGTGTGCATTGTATTGGTAATGGCACTCTTACTCCTGCTTCTCTTGATTTGAGCAGGTTCCTGAATTCACGCTGTGCCCAGGAGAATATTATCTCTCTTCGCTTGGCTTTGAGGCTGAGATATCTTGCATCATATTTGATGTAATCATACATCTTGTTGAAGTCGCAGGTCTCTAGCCGGTATATCTTCAACACGATCAGCTTACCGTCTTCAGTCTCTGCGCTGAATACGTTTGCCTCTTTTCCTATGGATATCGGGCTTTTCATATCTTGAAAATGCCCCTGAGAACTCAGCTTGAATAGGTTACGTCTGGTGAAATTGTCAAATACATTTCCCCAGGTCTTGAATTTCTCTCGTGTTATTTTTGCCATTTTGGTGTGGATCTTGTTTTGGAGGTGATTGACTTGATGTACAATAAGAACAGAAGCCCCTTTAAATACCTATCCCACTCAGAGGTTATTTTACCACTAAAAAGTGATGAAAAAACGAAAGATTTAAATATAAGTTAGTTTTCACTAGTAAGTAACAAATAAAGGGTATTAGCACTCACAAATAAATCATAAATTCATGTTAAGCTGTCTAAACACCTCTTTTCCCGGCAAGTACGCAAGTATTTGCTGGGTTTTTCATGATCACTATCCATTCATTATCACCTCTTTTTCCCCAGCGGGTCCGCTTCGGTGGACCTGCTAGGGTTTTATAATTTATAAAAGCGGTGCGCAAAGCCATAAAGTCATAATTTGGTAATGATGTTGTGATTATTTCTGACAGCCAAAACAAGGGTTTAAATACGTAAATACCATCATATTCATTACGCCAATCGCGTGAATGGGTCCTTTTAAGAGCCTGACTAACCGTCTAGCCATGATTTAAAGACACTCTTACGCGATCCAGCCCGACACGAGAGTACTCAACGGAGCTAACGATGAAAATCAAGCCAGGAAGTTGGGAGTTAGTGTTTCGGGCGACAATCCTTTTTTAAGGATGGAATTAGGCTTTGATTATTATTAATGCGCATTAAGGCGCTAATCAGAAAATAACTGCATATCAGATTGACTGGACTACCCGGACAAGAATAAGACTATATTCATTTTCACACTCATAGCATTTTTTGAGTACTGTTTTTGAGGATTATAATTATGGTTTTTAGTCTTGTTCTGTAGTCTATAAATACTATCATGTATCATTGGATGTTTTTGCTCATAAGCATAAGAGCACCAGGGGATTGCTTATCGCACAAGTTGCTGGGTTATATGCATTTGATGATATATTTGATGGTAGGGTCTGATTCTGATGTGCCAGTACGACAAAGGTGAAAGCAATGGCAAAAATAAGTCAGGTTTCAGCAAAATATATAGTGCATGCTACAATAGATATTGAGGGCGTTGTTGAACGTCCAGATGTGATCGGAGCGATTTTCGGCCAGACAGAGGGCCTTCTTGGCCAGGACCTTGAGCTCAGGGAGCTTCAGAGGTCAGGCAGGATAGGCAGGATTGAGGTCAATACAGACACTCGGGCAGGTAAGACTTCTGGTTCTATATTAGTACCATCAAGCCTTGACAAGGCAGAGACTGCGATAATCGCTGCTGCTCTGGAGATAATCCAGCGCATCGGTCCATGTAATGCTAAGATCAGGGTCACTAAGATTGAGGACGTGCGCATCTCTAAGCGTATTTATGTTGTGGACAGGGCTAAAGAGCTGCTCAAACAGCTTACTGATACCGTCCTTCCTGACTCACAGGAGATCGCTGATGAGGTAGCTCATTCAGTGAGGATGATGGAAGTCGTTGAGTATGGTAAAGACCGCCTTCCTGCAGGTCCTGCAATAGATGAATCTGAAGAGATCATAATAGTTGAAGGGCGTGCTGATGTTCTTATACTGCTTAAACACGGTTTCAAGAACGTCATCGCAATGAACGGGACTTCGGTACCTCAGACGATCATACAGCTTTCAAGGCAGAAGACAACTACTGCTTTTGTGGATGGTGACCGTGGTGGAGATCTGAACATCCAGGAACTGCTTCAGGTGGCTGAGTTGGATTTCGTGACAAAGGCACCTGATGGAAAGGAAGTTGAAGAGCTCACGAAGAAGGAGATCCACAAGTGCTTGCGTGCAAGAGTGGCTGCTGAACAGGCAAAGCTCGACTTTGCCGGAAAGAAGCCTATGCCCAGGCCAAGTCCATCAAGGACTCCGTATACAAGACCTTTAGCACGGCCTGAAATTGCATCTGCACCTGCGCCTTTATCAGCATCGCGAGGTCCTCCAGTAAGTAGACCTCCTTTACCGGTACAGAGGCCGCCTTTCCAGAGAGGAGGAGTGATTGCTCGTCCAGCACTTGCACCAAGGGTACATTCTGAGCCGACGCTTTCTGATAATGAGAAGAAGTCTTTCAAGAAGATGCTTGAGGATCTTATCGGAACAAAGGGTGCTTACATACTTGACCCTAAGCTCAGTATCTTGGGAAAAGTCCCTATACCTGAACTGACAACGACACTAAAGAGCCTAAGCTCAGGTGTGTACGCAATCGTCATGGATGGGTCTGTAGAAGCTGATGTTGTCGATGCCGCTGAGCGCGCTGGTGCCAGATACCTGATAGGTTCTGATGCAAAAGCAAGGGGCACAAGGACATTGGTATTCAGTGCAGACGCACTTGAGAAATAAACGATATATCGATCTATTTTTTTAATTTTTTCACTTTTTTAGTTTCACTTTCTTCAGGATCTTATCATAATCTACTTTCTTGTCTGTTTCGACGACAATCACATCATGTCCTGCTTCCTGGGACTCTATTAGGCAGGTGTCGAATATCTCACATTCCAGGTTGTCTTTTATCTTGTTTTCAGTGTATCCTCTTCTTTTCAGGCGTCTCTTGAGGATCTTTAGGTTGCATCTTGTGACGATGCATAGGTCGACGCTTTTTGCAGGCATATAGTGTGACATGTGCGAGTCTATCACGAGATTCTCTTCAGACTTTTTGGCAAGCTGCACTAGTGTCTTGCCGAGTTTCTTCTCATCCACTATCCGGCATCTGTTCTTCCGGTCATATCCTTCGCTCAGTCTCTCTTTGGATATCACCTTGTTCACATCGACATACTTCCAGCCGAGCTTCTTTGCAAGACGCATCGCTACGGTGGTCTTTCCTGTTCCTGGAGTGCCTGTGACTATGATAGCGTTTGCCATGATGGCAGGGATAGAAACTGATTATTTAAATATAGCGCCGACACCACCCGGAGGGATTGATTTGTTAGCTTAAGCGCTGATTAGGACAGCACCAGCACTCCCGCCTAGCAAACTTAGTGACACGCATTATATTGATGATGCAGTTTGGCAAAAATAGTCGATTATAGGAGCAAAGTGAGCGTGGTGTCGGTGCGTTAATATGATAAAATAAAAAAGAAGTAGTGCTGATTAAGAGGCAAGACCACACCCGGGTGGAGGTTGATTCTACCCTGATGTGGCCTTGCGAACATTACTTACTCATTACCTTCTCTTCATCCTTGCACTCTTCCGCCTGATCAGCTTCACGATCAGTCCTATTATCGCTCCGCTGATGATCAATGGCAGCAGCCATCCTATGAGCTCTATCATCCAGCGTAGTGTTGCAAGTGAGTTGTTCAGCGCATTCTTGAGCGCAGTCCATATTCCCCATTGTTTCACCACAGGCTTCGGTTCGTAGAGGTAGACAGTGACTGTGGACATCTCGGTCTTGCTGTCCATATATCTCAGTTGTCCTTGCATCTGCTCTATCTCTCCACGGACTCTTGAGAGCTCCCGTTCGACATTCATCATCTCATTCACGTTCTTTGTCTCATCATACATTGCGACAAGCCGTTCTTCATGGGCTTTGGAGTTGTTTATCCTTGACTGTAGGTCGATGTACTGCTCTGTGACATCATCCCCTCCTGTGCTCTTTGATTTTATCTCTCCGAGCAGCGAGAGCTCTGCCATGACAGCGTCAAAATACATCGCAGGTACCCGTAGAGTTATTGTCCCACTATACTTGTTAATATAGTCAGAATTGCTGTTCGAATTAGATACATATCCATCGTACTTTTTTGCATACGCTTCTACTTTCTGTGATGATAAGAAATAGTCTTTCACTTCTAGTGTGACCTGCGCAGTCTTTATTATCTTTGTCTCTATCTCTATATCTTCTCCTGATCCATAATGTTCGTCATAATCAGGATAGTATCCTTTGTATGAGGGCATGCTTCGGTCATATGCAGAGTCTTCAATAGCATAATCGACCGCCATCTCAGCCATCATCGGAGCGGCATTTCCTGCAACCCCTGTACTGTACACCAAGCTTTGTTTTGTCTGCTCATCTTCAAGAGCGACTTTTGTACATCCTACTGCAAACACCACAATGAATATCAGCATTGTAATGATTGCCCATTTGATTTTATTTCCCATGATTATACACCTCGGTTGTTATTGTGTATCATGAGGCGTAGAATGTATTTATACCTCAGAGTAGGCTTTGATATCAGTTGAAGTCAATATTGACAGGTAGAAAGGCTGTGACCATGTTTTTCAATAAGACTTGAATTTTAGTTTACACTAAATATTCATGTTTTGGATGTAGAGATTGCCTGATCACTAAAATTCTCTGGATTTCTGCAATTTTGAAATATTCAGACCTTTTGTGGGACTTTACTGCTTTATTCTCTTTACTATATAGTCTACTAGAAGATAGGCTGCAATACCTGCAACTGCACCTATGAAGAACCATAATGCTATCTCTGGAGCATGGCTCACGACTGCCTGGCTTTTCATGGCAATCTCAGGGGCGTGTTCAGCGACTGCTTGCACTGCTTCTTCCTGGACAGAAGAATCCATAGCATAAGCTGCTTGCACAGCCACCTCATCAGCAGCCATTGTAGGAACTGCGCGCATGAGATTTTCCCCTGCTCCGCTGGCAACAGAAGCTTCCATCATAGGGGCTGCTGCCTTGTTTGCTATACTGCTGAAACCATATGATCCTGAGAATATCTTGATTATCCCTGCTGCAGCACCCATTATGAGTGCGGTAGGTATGATTGATTTGAGTTTCTCCCGTATTGCATTTTTCTCTCCCTCTGGAGCTATTATGACATATTGGTTCGCGAGCCTGTAATGGCTGACTTCCTTCCCTTTGCTGCTGTAATGGTATTCATCGCTCTTCACGAGCTTTGCAGTCAATAGTGCCTTCATATTATAATGTACGGTAGAGATAGGTATCTTGAGATCTTTGGCCATATCTGATTCTGTAGCGTCTTTCTTGTCAGCAAGGTAGTCAAGCATCTTCCTGCAGGTATTGTTGCTTATGACCTCTGCAAGCTTCTTTGTCTTGTTCTCGTTCAAGGATACCAGGAGGAATGATTTTTTTGACATGCGGTTCATCATGATTATTGTTTTATATATAGTTATCTGTGGCTTCAATCAGGGTCAAAGTCAAGTTTAGTGAAAACTTTTAAATACTAATAAGAGCATTATTGTCTAAAAAAGATTTTGGTGACGCCCCTATGAAGAATATGAACAAATTTATCCTTATCTTTCTGATTGTTTCTTTTTCCATCGCTTTGGTCTTGATTTCTGGTTGTGGAAGTTCTTGCACAGAGTGTGCTGGTAGGGCGTTTAAGGTTCTGGCACCTGGTGGTGCGGCATCAACTTGTGAGGCTTATACTAAGGATTTTTGTGAAGGTGATGTGCATATCACTTCTGTGAGGGCGGTTGATTGTAAGATAACAACTTCTCGTGAGGAGTGTCCTGATAAGTGTCATCTTGGTGTTTGTGTTTCTGAGCGTGATGTGAAGGATGCTGCTGGTTGTGATCAGGTTGAGACTGCTTGTGATGATTCTAAGGATAATGATTGTAATGGTGTTTCTGATTGTGCTGATGCAAATTGTTTGAGTGATCCTATGTGTATTGATTCTGATCGTGATGGCTTTTTTGTTGCAGGAAATAGGGCGGAATCTAGGCCTGATTGTGATGATAGTAATTTTGCAATAAAGCCCAGTGCTACTGAAATCTGTGATTATGAAGATAATGATTGTGATGGCTCTGTCGATGAGGGCCTTATTGAAAGGTATTTCATAGATGATGATGGAGATGGATTTGGCGGGATGCTGGGTTCTTTTGAGGAGTGTCCAATGAGTTCATCAGTATATGTGACTAAGGGATATGATTGTGATGACAATAATGAATCAGTAACGCCTCTTGATGCCACTTGGTGTAGCAATATGTCCGGTAGAGTGGGAGAGATACTGGAGATAGGCCAGTGTAATAATAACAATGTGACTGATTTTGACGGAGATGGTCAGAAAGGCTGTAAAGATATGAGTGATGGAGATTGCAATGACTGTGGAAATGCCTGCGGTAAAGATGCCGAGGAGCAGAGATGCCTGGCAAAGCGGATTCAATGCACGAGCCTTGACTTATCAGTCATCCATTGTCCATAATATTTTATTTATTCTATTTGAGTATGCGCAATGAAAAGAAACAATATGATCGGATTGATATGTTTTTCAGCAATCATAGTATTATTATTCATCTCAGGCTGCAGTCCCCCCTGCACAGAGTGTGCGGGCAGGGCGTTCAAGGTTCTGGCACCTGGTGGTGCGGCATCTACTTGTGAGGCTTATACTAAGGATTTCTGTGAAGGTGATGTGCATGTCACTTCTGTGCGGGCGGTTGATTGTAAAATAACAACTTCTCGTGAGGAGTGTCCT
>JBDRET010000033.1:0-21623 GCA_043819495.1 Candidatus Woesearchaeota archaeon
TGGAGAAGATTATGGGCTGCTTGCGTTCAGAGCAAGGAAAAAGGACAACACAGATAATGATGAGTTTATTTGGAACCTGGAGATTACAAGGACTAAACCCCTATAAAGAACTAAGAGCCCTCCTCTAAGCTTAATACATACGACACCTACAAACATTTAAATAGGATTGTGCTGTAAGCCAGAGCATGAGATTGGCAACAATAACTCTTCTTGTCATCTTTCTTTTAGCTATTGCGGGTTGCGGTCCCGTGCCTGCACAGGACGAAGCAGGTGATGAAGAGCTTGTTGATGAACCGCTTCTTGAAGTGCCAGTACAAACTGCGCAGGTGCAAGAGCCAGAGATTGCCCAAGATAACACATCAGATATTGCTGACCTTGAACAGGGTGTAGAGATTACCGGCAGTCTTGAACTTCAGGATGACCTTAGTAAGTGCCCTCATCTTATGGAGACTTTTGACTGTGACCGGTATGACATAAGTAGGTGCAAATTCAAGAATCTTGTCGGCAAGGACGAGTTCTATCCAGATTACATCTATTGTAGAGATGGCAGACTTGAACATGGAGAGAGCGCAGGAAGGAAGTACTGTTTCATACAGGAGTGCAGGCTGCTAGAAAAGGAGAACATAGTCTATGCATATGGCGGGCCTGTGACCTGGGGAGAATATATCTACACTGTCGATAAAGTTGACGGTGGAATCATGACTCATTATCAGCTAGTTTCTTGTGGTGAGGACCGTCAGGAGTTCAAGACAAGTTTTGATTGTACAACTTATCGTTCGACTCTTGACAATATCTGAATAAGACAGATTTGGGTGAACCTATGGAATGCAAACGTGAGATCAATCTACAGAGATGCGGCTGTACTTATAAGAAATGTTCCCGGAAAGGGACCTGTTGTGATTGCCTGGCATATCACCTAAAGAACAGGGAGCTGCCTGCCTGCTGCTTCCCTCCAGAGATAGAGAGCACCTACGACAGGAGCTTTGAACGATTTGTAGAAGCAGTACGCGAAGGATCGATCTGAATTCTGCAGGTAGATCTGTCATTGATGGTCTTGACTAGTCTATCTTCAGGTTTCCAGTATGCTTCTTTATGCAGAACCTGTTTATTGAACATTTTATCGAGATGTATTGCGCTCTCGTCACTGTCCCTATCTGAAGTGTAATGTAAATAAACCTTTCGAAGCATTTAATATCCGCCATGACTTATACTTCTGCTGTTGCGAAATCTGCTGTCCCGGGCGTTCAGCAGTATCTGTAACTACCATTAACTACCATTTAACAGCCATATTTGTAACTACTGTGTGATGATTAATATCAGTAACATTTATAATGGCTCTTGACTTATTTTTGAGGGTATCGTAGGGTATCTTAGAATGTATCCTGTTTTTTCACTTTGTGGGTTTCATTTTTGTTTCATGTTTCCGGGTTGAGAGAATGAGTGTTGAGAATATATCCAGTACATACAGAACAATTGTCAGGAAGTCTTTAGCCACAGGCTTGGCATTACTGGCAGGATATGTCATGCCTTCTAATTTTGCATATGCCGGTAATGGCAAATCTATGGGACCCTGCAAGGGTTTGTTAAACAGCAAACTAGAATACTGTGTCCGTGAGCATTACCCTAAGTGTGATGGCCTGAAAGGCAAGAAGTTGAGGAAATGTGTCCGTAATTATACGTCGGACCCTGTGGAACCTTCTTTAGAAGATGATCTACTTCTAGAGATGCCACCCCTTGCGGAGCTAGTATCTGAACCTGCTCCTGAACCGGTCTACGAACCGGCTCCTGAAACTGCTATTGAACCTGCTCCTGAAACAGTACCAGAATCCGCTCCAGAAATAAATCTGGAGCAAGCAGTAGAACTAGAATTGGCAGCACCACCTGCGCCACCAATACCACAATATGTGCAGCCACCAACAGCTCCACCTAAAGAAGAACCTAAGGGTGAATGGTATACAAGCCCTATATTATGGGGAATAGTTGGTAGTGTGGTGGTTGCAGGAGTCGTTACAGGTGTTGTAATTGGTGTCACAAGCAACTCAGGCAATAACGGGAATACACAACCACCACCTAAACCTACCAATGACCCCTGGGATATTCCGGGGAATCCTTGATTATGATGATGAGGTACTAATGATGTCACTTGATGAATTATTCAAATGGGGAAGAAACTCTGCAGTCGGAACCGGAATATGTTTAGCAATAGCTCAGATAGGAGGTTGCGGTGCGGTATCTACAATATATGAGAAAGAGGTCACTGAGGTCCAGGCACCTGCAGACCCGACAAGGCAGGATCCCAAAGATGATTACATCTGCTCAACTGCTGATGAAGAGATACCTCTTATGATATTCAATACAGTGCGTTTTGACCCGAATGTTCCAGACCTTGAACAGCACATGGATGACCAAAGGGTGTATGAGGGCGGACTGACTCTTGGTGAGCTCTTTGAATCTGCACTTGATGCAGGGCTTGCATATACTGCAGAAGGTTTCAAGGCAAGATATGATGCTACACCTGAACTCAAGGCAGCACTCTATGCAGACCTGAGCGCCAGAGCGATGGACACGACATGCGCAACTTCTCAGGAAGAATCAGAATCTGTGATCGATAGCATGTTCAATAGCATATTCGATGATGGTACAGGAGCTCTTGATTTCAGGTTGAGAGATACGAATGCGATATACCTATCACGGACAACAGGGAATGACGGTGTTGAACGCACCTACATGATGCTTGTCGGTGGATTGGTCCCTACAAGTGTGGACCAGCCAGGAGACCCTGTTGTGCTCTACTGGACACCTATGGATAATACAGTAAGCCTGCTTGAATCCATAGAAGGAGGGGGAATATGAGCCGGAATATCCAATCAATGATGCTTGTAATAGTGATTGTAATTATGTTGTCGCTTACAATAGTATCATCTGTAGCTGCTTTCGATTTCAACTTCTTCAAATCAGATAAGCAAGAGATGACAATCAGCACTACGCGTGTTGCGGCACAACCTCTCACATCTGCTACACGGAATTCATTGAGACCAGATACTGCTTTCTGGCGAGGCCTGCCATCAGTATCTACAGAATTTCATATCTCTGACAAGAGCGTGAGCGGAAACACTGCAGTGGGTGAGACGTTCACTGTGAGCGTCACAGCTTCTGATGGCGATGATCTGGTGACACGTATATCTCTTGGTAAGGTTCCGTATATGTCAGCGGATTTTGAAATACGGGACTGTACACCTGCAAGCAATTCATGCACAGTAGAGTTTGATCTGTCCGAGTCGACAGCCGGAACATATACTTACATGATCAAGGCAAAGAATGCGCGCAATCAGATCGTCAACGATGCCATAACAGTCACTGTTGTGGAAGATGCCACGGCAGCAACGTTCAACTTCAGGACCGCAGCACTTGATGGCAAGGCGTTAGAGCAAGGAAGGATCAATTACCTTAGCAGTTACATCATTGTAGGGGGGCAGAATGTTGCTGATTTCTGGCTTGTTGGAGAACCTTTTGCGACATTCTCTGTCCCGAGCGATGAGCTGCTCTCTGTAGAGTACCAAGTCAAAGAGTATATCACTGATGTCGATCATCTCTATCTTGATTCCAGGCTTCCTACCTGTTCCGGATCCAGCTGTTCTTTTATCGCAGATACTGGTGATGAGATATATACCACCACCTGCAATCTTATAATATCAGATTATCATTATCTCTGCACAATGGCAGATGGAGATGGGTACTCAATAAGCTTTGACTATCGTGCGACAAGCGACACTATAGGTCCTAATACTGTACGGAGATATAACCGGATGTATCCACAAGCTGCACCGATCGTAAATTTCGGAAACCTCAATGCCAGCTTTGAAGAAGGCAGTTCTTTTACCATAACTCTTGATGATTACGTCTATGATGCAGATACCTCTGCTTCAGATATTGCATGGAGCGTGCGAGCTGCAGCGAATATTGCGGCACCGAATATAGCTGTCACTATAGATGCATCGACACGCGAAGCGACAATCACCCAAATCAGTCCTGATTGGATAGGGAACGAGCTCGTCACTCTTGTCGCTACAGATCCTGAAGGGAATACTGGTTCAGATACCATAGCGGTCCAGGTCATGCAAGATACTAACCAGCCTCCAGTCATAACGGCAAAAATGCCTGACTTACTGACTGTATCTATAGGTCTTGGAGGTTCAAGACTCTTCAGCATAAGAGCATCTGATCCTGATCATGATCCGATAACCATAACGTGGAGAAAGGGAGGTACTGTCGTCGCTAACAATGTCTTCAATTATCTTTATCTTGATACTATAGGGGTTCCGCGCACTGTACAGGTTACTGTGAGCGACGGAACATCATCAGTGATGGAATCATGGGATGTCAATATCATAGCACCTATAGGCACTATTGAAGGGGTTGTCCGCGACGCAGGAGATTCCAGCCTTATCCAGGGAGTCTTTGTTGAAGCTCTTGTCGGGACAACTGTTGTTTCCACTGATTATACAGATTTCAATGGAGGATATTCATTCAGTATCCTGGAAGGGACATACACATTAAGATTCTCCCATCTTGGCCATATCACGCAGGAAGTATTCTTTGTTCCAGTCACTGCAGGAGAAGTGACTGTCCGAGATGTCAATCTTGAGGCATCTGGGCCTGAGACGGGTACTGTTGAAGGGACAATAACTGATTCATATTCAGGAGCAGCAGTACAAGGAGCACTTGTCGAGGTAAAATCAGGAATCACAGTCGTCAATAGCACAACTACTGATGCATCAGGCAGTTATTCTCTTGATGTCATATCTGGTCTTTATACTGTGAACGTCTCCAGTGATGGATATAAGTCTGCGATGACTGGCAGTATGTTGGTCTCAGCAGGATCTACTGTCACTGCTGATCTCTCTCTTGATGCATGGTGGGACAGCAATTGGGCATACAGAAAGTCAGTTGATATGACATCTTCTGAAGCGACCACTGATTATACTGTCTTCATGAATGTAACATATGAATCCGGGATGAATGTCGATTTTTCAGACCTGCGATTTTTGGCAGAGGACAATACAGCGGTCCTGGACTATTGGGTAGAAGATAAGGTAGATGGAGAATGGGCAGGAGTATGGGTCGAGTTTGACAGTATCATGCTTGGCACTAATCAGGAGAGCTTCATGTATTATGGCAATCTTGCAGCAGCCTCATCGAGTGATGGTCCTTCGGCATTCATCATCTGGGATGATTTTGAGGATGGAATCCTTGACCCTGCTTTGTGGTTAGATGTCTCGACGGGTGGCGCATCAGCAGGTGAGGGCGGAGGTCAGGTCACGCTGCAGTACAATTCAAACAATAGAGGTTATCTACGGACTCTTGCAGGTCTACCTTCAGATATAGAAGTCATGCTGGATGCAAAGCTTGAGAATAATCAGGCACAGTTCTACACATTCCTGCAATGGGATGGCACGCACACAGGACCATGGGATACGATCATCAGTGATCATGTGCACATAGCGGATGAGATGGCAAGTGACCAAAGTATGGCAGCGGTTGTCGGTGGTGTCTATACAGGAATAGGAACGTCCACGTCTATAGTTAGGTCTTATACCTTCCACAGCTATAAGTTCAACCAATATGCGGGCAATTATGAATACTGGCTCGATGGACAGAATATAATCTCAGGTTATAATGAGACTGTTTTCAGCTCACAATATCTGGGATTCAGCGGCAGGGAAATAAACGCAAGGACGTACATTGATAATGTGAAAGTGCGTAAATTCATCTCTCCAGAACCGACATATCAGTTCGGTACTGAGGACTTTCTTATATGAGCACATCATATCTATCAGTATTGGCTTTTTATGGGTGTGATTATTGTGTTTTCAGGTCATCTACGCCAGAAAACATTTAAATACCCATAGTGTATGATTTCTACTGTTGCAGCATCTTGCATTGCAGCAGTCAAAAAGAGGGATTATGGTAGTACATGAAAGTTTCATCACGCGAAGACCGCTTGAGTTCACGCTCATAGTCCTATTTGTATTGTTCATAATTCTTCTGCCAGTGTATTTTGTGACTAAACAATCTGCAAAAGATGCTAAACCTAAAGGAATCCTGATGACCGAGACATATGGTGAGACGATATACCTATTCGGTCAGGACAGTGAGCTGTCTGATAATGACAAGAAAATAATGTTCAGGCTGAACTATGAAGGTAACATGGTCCAGTGGACTGGATCGTTGCTCTCTTGTGAAGATCTAGAAGGTCTTTTCAAAGTATCTGTAGACCATAGAGGTAATGGTTTTGGTGATGTCCTGTTCACGACCCTTGATGACTGTACTGACATACTTCCAGGGACGACCATCACCTATAAGACCAGACTCATCGACCGCCTTCCTAATACATTCATCGGCAAAGAGGGTAAGATCATAGGATGGACCTAGATCCTGCAGAGAAGAGTTGGGGAGAACGGCACCCTTACATCAAGACAGTGTTTCTTGTAGTGCTCATACTTGCTGCAGGAGTCACCCTGAAAATCCTTCAGGGAAAATATATGACTGTCGAAGAGAAGGTCTATAAGACTCCTGTCTTCATGAATGAGAGTTTCTATGAGGTTAATAGCCATTTTGGTATCAACAGTAATCTGAGTGAAGAGGAACAGGATGCGTTATTCGAAGAGAGCTATCAATATAATCTGTTTGAGTGGTCATGCAGGCCTGTTGATTGTGAGACTATTATCGGAAAGCACTCCCTGAAACTGATATGTAACGATCGGTCTTATGCAGAAGATCTCCGTGTAATGGTCAAGGAGGACTGCGTAGAGGTGGCCAGAGAACCAGAAGTGACTGTTCGATTCCAGCTCATAAGCCGTACAATCGGTAGTTATTATCTTGGACGATCAGGGGTCATAATACCTTAATCAGGCAGTCATCAGGCAGGGTGTTCCAGCTTTGCTATCTGGTAGTGCAGGAAAACATTTAAAAACGCTTAAGTGTTCCAGTAGGTGTGATAAAGATGGTAAAAAAATCTTGTGATCATTCAACCAGGTCTGCAGGTCTGGACAATCGAGCTCTTCATGAGCATAAAATTATGGCCTATGAAGCTGATATCAGACTGTATCGACTTGGGTTCTGGCTTTTCTTTGTCCTTATAATAATGAGCGTTGGTTTTAGTGTATGGGCAATCTCATCCATATATTCAAACTATCAGATTGTGACTAAGATACTTGATGAATCTTTTGACCGTACCAATCTTGTCCTGGACATAACGACAAGTAAGATAATGAGTTGTCAAGAGAATCTGCGTGAATGTCAAGTAAGTACGGCTGGTCAAGGTATCAATCCTGTTACCGGATGATCATTGCTGTTTATCTTCTTGTGCTGAGTATATGATGCGTATTTGTTTAGCGAACTCCTTGCAGCCCTGCCACGCAGCTACAACGCGGCAGGCATGCTAATCGCTTCCAGTCTATACTGTGCTTGCGTAATAATTACATATTCCAGAATAAGTGCAGCCCATCCTGTCAGGGTCACAGTCGGACACGCATGTAGCGGTGGCAGTGCTGCGAGAACGAACTAAACAAATATAATAATCTTAATAAGCAAGGGATAGATAGGTATAGCATGGCTCGCGTGACATTGATAATGCTTATGATCATTGTGCTGGCGTCTTCAGTATCAGGAGGTCAGTTCTTTCTCAAACAGATACTCCTCGAAGGCGAATCCAGAGAGTATGTTGTTGGTGATTATATCTATAATGTGACTCTTGTCGCAGTCTTTGATGATAGCCAAAAAGCACAATTTGATGTGAATGGCGAGCTCACTTCTGCATTAGGTCCTGATGATAGCTATTCTTTGAGTGATGGGGCAGTCATACAGGCAAGATCTGTAATGCCACAAGATGCAGGTGATGGTGATGACCTGGTGCAATTCAATCTATTTCCTGTATCGCATCCAGAAGCAGAGGTGATTCCTGCTGTGTCAGCATCAGATGCTTCAGCTCCGATTGTCCCGACAGTCCAAGAAACCGATTCTCGTGAGCAGGCAGATGGCTTGATCCCTGTAGATTATGTTCTGTCATCGGGGCGACGAGACGCAGGATAGTGTGGATATGATTGAGAACGAAGATGTCTCATCTGTTGATGATAATCAGGGCACTAATCAAGATGTGCAGCAAAGAGATGAATCTGGTTGGTGGAATGGATTCAAAGAATGGTTGAAAAATATTTTCAGAAGATAAAGATGATCAGGGATCATATCCCTGGGTTCACTTCTCTTTCTTTGTAAACTCAGTGTAGCTGCACTTGCCGCAGGTCGTTCGGTCCTTGTGCTGTGCCAGGAATACACCTACACCACACTTAGGGCAGAACTTGTTCTTCCTCTTGAGCTCTGAGCCTGAAGCAGTATACATCTTGTACTTTTTTGAGCTTGCCTTGACTTTATTAGGTTTATTTGCCATATTCAATCATCCTTACTCTTAGTTTGCAGGTTTGGCAGCGGCTTCTGCTTTCTCTTCCTTCTTGGAAGCGTGCTTGTCCAGCAGTTCCTTGTTCTCATACCGCAGCAGGTCTTCTTTCTTTGAATAAGCGTGAGCGATAATCTTCGCTTTCTCTGTCCCGTAGCTGTTGTAGATGTGCTTTACCACGGTCAGTTCAGGTTCGCTCTTCACCTTCTTGGAGAGGGCATCCCTTATTGCCAGTCTCGTCGGAGTAGCTCCCTTGAATGTAGCATTGAGAGTATATCTCTTCCTTGACATGAGCGGCATATCTCTTTCCTTTAAAATCTCAAGATCCATCAGAATCACCTGCATTTAAGGGCGTATTCGCCTTTGACAGCGATACCTATCTTCTTTGATATGAACGACTTGGCCACATCAGCGACAAATATCCTTCCCTGCCAGTTTGTAGAGAACTTCTTGCCTTTGCACGAAGGGCATTCCCCTCCGTCAACAAAAAGTTTACAGCTTTTACAACATTTTTTCTTTACCATGTATATTACCTTCTATCTGAATATATCTGATCAGCATATCACTTGTCTTTCTTTTTCTTCTTCTCTTTCTTATCATCAACTGCATCGGACTTTCCTTTGCTAGGTTTCTCTTTATCCTCTGCAATCCAGTCAAGCTTACCGAGGAACTCCTGTCTCATCGTCAGGCCAAGTTTAGGATTTGTAAGATCCCTGAATGAGATCGCGATTATCCTTGCCCTGCACATGTCTCCCACTTTTAGCGCTCTCTTGGAATCTTTTCCTGAAAGTACCTTCTCTTTTGAGAATGAGACGAAATCATCCATCGTCTGTGAGACGTGAATCATACCTTCGATAGGGCCCAACTGTATGAATGCACCGAAATCAGCGATATCACGTATCTTTCCTAGAACCACTTCCTGCATCTCCGGCTTGAATGTCAGGAGCTCGAAAGTAGTATCATAATATGACGCGCCATCTCCTGGGATTATTATTCCCTGACGTATGTCTGTGACTTTTGAGACATCGATTACTGTTCCGAGCTCTTTTGAGATGTAACCATCATACTTCTTTTTGATCTGTTTAGTGACTGCTTCTTCAGCAGTCAGGCCAAAGAGCTCTGGCGACACCCTGATGTGATCTTGAAGTCTTGTCCTGTAAAACATGCGTTATACCCCTCTAAAGGCTTATTCCACCGAAAAAATCGTGTCCCTGTCTTGAAATCAGCTAAAAGGCATCAACCGAACGTGAGATGACTTTTCTGCCTTAAAACAATCAATTGAACGTTATTTTCTTTTAAAATGCGCTTTAACTCCTTATCTTGGGTTGCAACCATGAAATCAGGGCTTTTAGCGCTTTCTACAATCAATTTATCAGTGTTTAAATGCTTTTCTGTTTTTAAATGCTTAACCTTTTTCTTCTCCAACATCTGGAGTGCCAATCCTGCAGCACGTTTGTCCTTTCCTGATTCTGTGGCCATCAGGATCTTAAGCTCATCTAGTGTGGATTCCATGATACACAGCTCGTATGGCTCTTTTACTATCCGATCTATCTCAGTAAATATATCTACCTTGAATTGTGCTGGTATTAGCAGGAAGTTCGTGTCTAATATTATATGTTTCATATGTGGTTCATGCTCGCAGGGTGTTTTTAACAGTGTGCTTCTGATTAAGAATGTTGTTCTGACTGGGGTTTAAAAGCTTTTTCTGTGGGTTTTGGTCTATACAGTCATCGTTTTTGCCTGTCTGGCTTATATTTTATATAATAATATTTATATATTTAAACAGGTTTAGTATATGTGGGGATATGTATATTGTTTTTTTATATGCTTTAAGATACAAAGTATAACTCATAAATTAAAGTGTAAATCATGACGTAATGTGTACCTCTTAAAATTCACAGGTAACATAAGATCAATTGAATGTATGACGGGAATTATGACAGGGATAATATGGAATACCGCAAGATAATAGAATTCGGGAAATCAAGCTTTGTGATGTCGCTGCCTAAAGACTGGCTTAAAGAGAATAATATCAAGAAAGGGGATGTCGTATACCTGAATCGTGAGACTGATAAGCTTGTAGTGTATCCTGCGGACAATGCGGACTCCAAAAAAGAGCGGAAGATAACCATAGATGTCACTGACATGACATTGGAGGAGATCGGACTCCAATTATCCACATTATACATACGCAACTTCACTAAGATAATCCTCACTGCTGACAGCATGAAGCTGCGTGCAAAGGATATCCGTCTTTTAATACATGAACTCATGGCACTAGAGGTCATAGAAGAAGATGCCAGCAAGATAGTCACCCGTGCTTTCATAAATATGGATGATATATCTCCGCTTGACCTCCTTGAGAAGATGGATATCATAACACGGGAGATGATCGTCGACTCCAAGACGGCTTTTAATGAGGACAAGTCTGAAAATATATACCTCAGGGACCTAGATGTCAACCGTCTATCTTTGCTCCTATTCAGGTCGGTGCGATATCTGCAGAAGAATCCAGATGCTGCAAGGAAGAAAAACATATCCTATGAACACCTTCTTGCGATGTGGGATGTCGCTACCAAAGTCGAGGAGATCGCTGACCAGGCAAAGAGACTGGCAAAGCTTATGCGTCGGGTCAAGCTACATAAGGATGAAGAAGAAGAATTCTATAAATTATTCTCTTCAGTAGAGAAATATTATCATGATACGATGGAAGTGTTCAATGCTCTTGACAAGGAACGTGCATTGAAGCTCGCTTTCGGACAGAAGCGCCTTGTCAAGAAATGCCGTGATTTCTATAGGCAGAACTGGGACCATGAATGGGTACCTGTACTTCTCGAGAAGCTAAAGACGACAATAGCCGCATGCAAATCTATATCGATGGCTGTCGGTGATATGGACTGTTGAGAATCTGCTGTATCTGTGATGCCGTGTCCTGTAATGTCACTTCTTGATAGCTTTTGACTTAGTCACGACGATACAATTCTTTTCTGCACTGATGAGTATCTCATCATCCTTGCTGAGACCTGATGCCTCTGTTATTATCTCTGGAAGAAGTATGCTGTTCTTGTTCATCTGGACATTAGTGACTATTGTCTTTGCAGATGGGCTGAGACCTGCTGCCTTGATCAGCTCTGCATTGATGTGCGCTGATTCGCCCTTGAACTTCTTGGCCCCTTCATAGAGGTACTTTGCTATCATATCTGCAACGTCAGTCTTTGTGGCTTCTGTTATCCCCTGAAGCCCTGGGCTCAGGTTGATCTCTATGACCATAGGTCCTTTCTTGCTTTTCAGTATGTCTACAGCGCATATCCTTGCACCGAGTACCTGTGCTGTCTTTATCGCGAGCTCTTTTGTCTTGAAGTCAAGAGTTACGGGTTTGCCTGTCCCTCCTGCGTGTATATTAGCGCGTCTTTCACCTTCGACAGCCTGCCGTTCCATCGCTGCGGCGACCTTATCACCAACTACGATAGCCCTTATATCGCGACCTCCCGTATCGATGAATTTCTGAATTATCACTGGCTGATTAAGTGCGGATAGTGCGTCGAGCATGGATGCTGCAGAATTGTACGACTCTGCGAACATCACACCTTTACCTTGAGTGCCTGAAGGGAATTTCATCACGATAGGGTAGCTCAATTTCTCAAGGATCTGCTTGGCTGCTGTCGGGTTTGCTGAGATGTATGTCTCAGGCATCGGGATCTTGTGCTGCTGCAATGCAAGATGTGTAAGCAGCTTGTCGTGACCTACAGTGAATGCCTGTGTAGTTATGGGCATGAATAACTTATTCTCAAGCACTGCTGCAATCGATCCCAGGATCTGAAGATACCTGAATGACCCTTTCAGATAGATGCAATCATATTTAGTAAAAGGCTTACCTTCGTATAGGACCAATGGCGATTTGGCTCCAAGATCCACTTCAACATTCCTGAGGTCTAGATCATCGACCTGTTCGAAGTAACGCTTCATAGCCTCAAATGTCCATTTTGAGCTTACACTTCCCAGACTTATGATTGCTGCTTTCATATTGTGCTGTTCCTATTTCCCTTTAGGGCCCTCTTTTGCAGGATCTATCAGGAAACCTTTCTTAAGTATATTCTGTCCGACAAGTACTGAGTACTTCATCTCGGCCCTGTCTGCGATAGTGAAATCTGTCTTGAACTCGCTGTCTGCAAGGACTATTGTAGCTTCGACGACAGGTCGCAGACTTTTACCTGATGCTGACTTGACCATCTTTGCCTTGAGTACAGGACCAAGGCTCAGCTCTGCAGCGAGCTTGACATCTACGCTTGATTTTGTAGCTCCTGAATCTATCCTGGCCAGGACATCTTTCTTCTTACCTGTCGGTCCCATCATCTTGACAGTCTCTACCAGCCCGACCACTGTCTTCTTCTTGTATTTTATTACGATATTCCGTTTGTCTCCTAGCATGAACATTTTTGGTTACCTCTTGATCATGATCTTCCAGTCAATCTTCTAACGATTCATTTAAGCGATTCTCTTAATTCTTCTTTCAGTTCTGTATCCTGCTGTTCGACAGTCTTCTCTTTTCCTGTCGGCTTCATCGTAGGGAACAGTATGACATCACGTATAGAGTCGACACCTATCAGAGCTATCGCCATCCGATCTATACCGAAACCAAGACCTCCAGTAGGGGTCATCCCGTATTCGATAGCCTCTATGAAATCCTCGTCCATAGGGTGCGCCTCTTCTGCTCCTCCTCTCAGCTCTCTTGCCTGCTCTTCCAGCAGTTCCCGCTGCAGTATGGGATCATTCAGTTCAGAGTAAGCGTTTGACAGCTCTGCGCCAAGGCAGAAAGATTCAAACCGCTCTATGAGTTCCGGATCCTGCCTGTGCTTCTTGCATAGCGGAGTCGATTCTTTCGGATGATCGATTATGTGGATCGGCTGGACCAGCTTGTCTTCTACCAGCTCCTCAAATATGAGCTGTATTGCTGTCCCTCGTGTAAGCTTGCCGTCATATTCAATATTGTAATTTGTCATGAGCTGCTTTAGACCTTCCAGGTCAAGATCTTTGACTTCTATATCTGCAAATCTCTTTATGGAATCTATCATAGTCATCCTTGGCCAGGGTGCTTTGAAGTCAAGCTCGACAGTTTCTCCTTTGTAGATATGCTTCACCTTTGTAGTCCCATTCACTTCCATGCAGGCAAATTCATAGCATTCTTCAAGTATGCGCATCATATCAGTGTAATCTACCCAGGACTTGTAGCATTCAAGCATCGTGAACTCCGGATTATGGGTCTTATCGACACCTTCATTCCTGAAATTCTTGCATATAGTGAAGACTTTCTCAAAACCGCCGACAATAAGTCTCTTAAGGTAAAGCTCAGGTGAGATAGAGAGATACATCTTCATGTTCCATGCATTTATGTCTGTCACGAATGGTCTTGCATTTGCTCCGCCGTATATCGTCTGAAGCGTAGGTGTCTCGACTTCCATGAACCCTTCATTCTTGAAGAAAGTCCGGATGGCCTCAATCATCCTGCTCCTCTTCTGGAACACTTCCTTGACATCAGGATTGAATATGAGGTCCAGATATCTCTTCCTGTATCTTATCTCAGTATCCTGCAGTCCGTGATACTTCTCAGGGAATGGCCTCAAAGACTTGCAGAGGATATGGAAATCATTGACGTGGACTGATATCTCACCAGTCTTTGTCTTGAATACAAATCCCTTTGCCCCTATGATATCCCCTATATCGAGCTTCTTGACAGTCTTATATGGCTCCTCGCCGATATCATCTTTCCTTACGTAGAGCTGTAATTTACCTTGTTCATCCTGTATGTGCATGAATGCTGCCTTGCCCATATTCCTGATCTGCATGACGCGTCCTGCAACACTGACCTTATCTTCTGTGGTTTCCTCTGCATTCAGATGATTATAGCTTCCGGTTATACTTATAGAACTATGAGACTTCTCAAACGAGTATGGGAATGGGTCTACCCCCCTCTCACGCAATTGTGCAAGCTTGTCAACCCGTTCCTTTATCAGCCTGTTTTCTTCTTCAATACCCATGATCAATCCCTCTATCGGTATTAAACTAGAATAAATGACGTTTTATAAACATTGTGATTAGCTCTATAGCGTGCGGGATGTCAGAATTCTGCATACTCAGGCGTTTTTGAAGTGCGTCAGTAATATTTATAACGTTGAATGTGTGCGCAATATGCAACAATGGGAAAGATGATCAAGAAACCATATTCGGGTGGTGGATCCAAATCACCTAAGGGATTCCGGAATAATAGCTCCTGTAAAGGATTTCGGCATATAGGTCCTTGCAGGGTGACCTGCTCTGAATGCGGTATCTCCTGTGAAGTCCCATTCAGTCCCAGTCCAGATAAGCCAGTCTATTGTTCTGCTTGTTTCAAGAAGAAGCGAGCCAGTCGGACATGATAGTGTATAAATAAGTAAAGATAAATGATTAAAACTTAAATCTCAAGATCAAGTTCGCTGTCAAGAGAGTCAAGATCTGAGTCAAGGAAATCATCATCAAGATCATCTATCCCTTCTAATTCTGTATCAATAGAATCAACTTCTTCTGAGATTGTGTCTGCCTGGATAGCCCCGGTATCTTTTGTTGTATGCTGTTGTGCAGTCTTAGCGCTGCAACCTAATGTGAATACCAGAACCAGTAGAATCAATAATGCAATCACTTTTTTCATATGGTATCTCCTCCGAGACTTCCGTTATGGTTTTTGTTTATAAACATTCCTTTTTGTCAAATAAATGAGAAAAAATAAAAAATTGAGGAGTTTACTCCTCGCTAGCTTCCTCTTCAACTACAGTGTCAAGATTGCCGTTGTTCAGACTCTTTATCTCACTCACGACTTCTCTTAGCATGTTCTTTGCATTGGTAAGTGCCTGTTTAGCTTCTGTGAGAAGCGCCTTTACCTGTTCGCCAGCGTTCTCGACATCTGTATCACTTGTAGCATCTTTCCAAAGCGCTTTTGCCTGGTTATAAAGGTCTGCTGCATTGTCTAGTTCTGAGCTGAAATCGCTGAGCTTAGCATCAAGTGCGGAGACATCAAGACCTTTTTCAACAAGCTTGTCCCTTGCATTGTAGAGCCTCTCTTCGAGCTTCTCTGTGGTGTGCACGAGATTCCCGAGCCTTGCATTGACTGCTCTTGCAGCATGCTTCTTTATGCTGAGCTTAGCTTTCTGCCATGCATCCTTGATCGTCTTTGCAGCAGCATTGATCTCTTCTTTTGTTGCATCTTCACCAAGGTTCTCAATCTCATCCTTAGCTGCCTGTATCTCTGCTATCTTAGCATCAATATCTGCAGTGATCTCTGCAACCTCTTCTTCTGAAAGATCCTCTGAGGACTGTATCTTCTCTCTTAGCCTCTCAAGCTCTTTCAGTATAAGATCCGCAACATTTGTCAGATGAGGTTTTGCCTTCTCTTTCAGGTCCTCACGCAGTGCCAGACACTCTTCAGAGTCATCGCCCTTGCATGACTGATATTGCTCTTTAGCTTCAATGAACTCTCCTCTGCGCTCCTGATACCTTTCACGTGCCTGCGCATAGTTCTCTTTAGCATTCTGATACTTCTCTCTTGCCTTTTCCAGTGTCGCTTTAGCTCTCTTAAGCGGTGAGAATTCCTTGTCAGATAGCCTTTCCCTGAATTCAGCACGTCGTTCCTGAACTTTCTCTTTGACATCCTCTTTCAGTTCCTGGACTTTTTCCTGTGCCTTTTCACGGCTCTCGTTTTTTATCTCTTCAGCTTTTTCTTGTACTTGTTCACGTAAATTTTCACGTGCTTCGATCTGTTTTGCCCTCAGGGCGTCTCTTGGAGTTGTGGCTTGTGCATCATCAGTTGTATCTTCTGCAGTTGACTCATTCTCTCCATATAATTCTGGTTGTGGTGCGTCTTCATCCTGAGCAAATGCCATAGGTATCATGCTCATCAGGAATATCGCCAACACCAGTATTGCACTGATTTTCTTATTCATTTCAGTTACCTCCTAAATTCGTTTTTTGTCTCATGAACATCATCAAGTATGAAACTTATCCTATCTGATCAACATGGTGCAGTCGCGATGTTCTCAAGACTGCATATGCCCGGACAGACTGTTGTCGGTTTCTTAGCAGGTTCATACCGTTTCAGTCTTGAACCATCCTGTACGTATTTACTTATGTTTTCTGCAATTTTCATGCAGGATACTGCAGGTTCATATCCTTCACCAAGCACCAATACGCTCACATCATTGTACATGAGGTATGTTTTGCCTGAAGTCATATCATATGTCTGTCCTACAAACAATCCATATTGTCTAAGTCTTGTAGCCAGCCTGTCTGACAGGTCAGCATCCTTCTTGCTCATCAAAATGAGCGCCCTTCCTGGGGGGCATACCTCTCCATTTTTCCTTGCTTCTCCATTTTCGTATGTCATATATCATCCCTCAACACTCTGGTTACGCATTCAACACCTTTGTTATGCATGTGCTCCTTACACATGATCAGTATGGGAACCGCCCAATGCCTCGTCCAGATGGCATTCTCCGCAGGGCGGAAACCCGAGCCGATGTATATGAATATGGCAGGGTTGTTTAAAAAGATACTTTCTGTTAAAACGCTTTACAGGGGATTATAATACGTTTAAAACTTTATAACGCTTTACAAACTCTTTATTATCTTTAAAAAGGTCTTTTATAACATATTTTCATCATAACTCATTTATTTGGGCTTATGTGTTTTACGATATTTTTTTATACTTCATTGTTAATGGTATCTATATGAAGCATGTCAATCTTGGAATTGTTGTATTGGTCGTCCTGCTGCTTGCAGTGCCTGCCATGGCGGCCACGTTACATGGCAGCATATATGATATCGAGCTCAATGAGCTCACAGATGTCATTGTTGAGATCGATTCTGAGCCCATGCAGCGGCAGGTCGCAAAAGATGGACAGTATTCTTTTGAACTTAACCCTGGACAGTACCTGCTTACAGCAAATTATACTGATACATTCTCCACATATGCTGTTGAAGAGGATATAACAATAAAAGAAGAAGGGGACTATAACTATGACCTTTTCATGTTCCCTGATCTTGATGTCGATTATGAAGAGCTTATCGGGACACAGGGCCTGGATGAACTGTCTGGAACGGTCTTTGTTGATACAAGAATCAATTGGAATCTCCTGCTCATCATTGTTGTGCTGGCGGTCATTGTGGTATTGGTCACTGCTTATTTTGTAATCGGTCATCTCAAGAAGCGTGAAGAGGTGCAGGAACTCAAAGAGGTAGATAAGCTTGAGGCGGCAATCAAAGGAGAGCCGGTGAGTGAAGCGAAATCTAAGCCATTATCTGTCGAGCCAGACCAGTTCATGACTGATGTCCTGGAAGTGATACGTAGTGAAGGCGGGCGTACGACGCAGAAAGAGATAAGGAAGCACATACCTCTCAGTGAGGCTAAGATAAGCCTGATAATCTCTGAGCTGGAGCATAAGAAGATCGTCCATAAGGTCAAGAAAGGACGCGGCAATATAATCATACTGAATAAAGAATAGAATCAGGGAAATAGATCCATCTGATGATATCAGGTAAGAAAAATAAATGATTCAAGCATTCTTTCTGGTGTTTTTTTTTTCTGCCTGTGCCGCTGATATAATATCCAATTGCGCCTATAGCGCTGAACATCATTATCGTCCCAAGCCAGATGGCGGATACGATGCCTATCATGCTCCATATCAGTGTCATAATTCCCATTTCCACGCCCCCTCCGTATCAAATCGATTGTCAAATGAAAAATGATATAACATAAAAGATTCAAAAAATAAAAAATTTAAAATAAAAAATCATTCAGTCGCAAGGAATGCCCACCATGGCTTCTTTGACTGTATGACTTCTCCATTCTCAGCATCTATCTGTGCCTGTACCTTCATCTGAGCCTTGAAAAGACCAAGTACTTTTGACTGCTTCTGGACATTCATTTCATATGCTGCCTTGATCTCGTCTCCTCGGCCTACTTCTTTGAGCTCTATGGTGCATCTGTTCTCTTCGGAGCATACTTTAAGCTGAAGCCTCTCAAGAGCTTTCTCGGATGCTGTGTCAGGCATTATCTTAATCTCTGAAGTCTTGCCATTGCTGAGCTTTGCTTTCAACATGGTCTTTTCCTGGACCTGTTCTTGCATCAGTTCCATACCTGTGTTTGCAGAAGAGGTTCCAACCTTAAGTTGCATCCTGTTGCCTGCCTGTTCCTGAACCTCGACACGCTTTCCGTTTTCGCTCATCATGGTCCCTGCTTCCAATTTATTTTCAGTCTGTACTCTCTCCTGAGCCATCATCTGTGATTCTTCTCCCTGATTCTGACGCTCTGCCTGTGTTGCTGTAGCGACGGCAGCTTCTGTAGGTTCCATCGCTTGACCTGAACCCTGACCTTGCTCAGCGGCGTATAGTGTAGGTTCAGGCATTGCAGCATCTGAACCTTTAGGTCCTGCAGCAAACACTGTCGCTGCCAATAATATAAACATAATTCCTATCATCATTCGTTTCATTTTTTTTCACCTGTGTGTTCAATGCAGATATAATCAAATTCAACTATTAAAATATGATTTATCTTTGAATAGGAGTATAATAAATAAAAATAAAAATTAAAATATTAAGGCTTATTTCTTACTTTTTCCATTGGACTTGCCTTTGGCTGAGGTATCTTCATCTTCAGCTTCATCTTCGCTGCCGGATGATTTCTTGCTGTTGCCTTTGGACTGGCTCTCAGCTTCAGTGTCTTCTCCATCCTCAGCTTCAGCATCTCCTTCAGTGTCAGCAGCTTTGGCGCCGTTCTTGCCCTGGTTGGTCTTCATGATGTCTGTGTGCTGTACAGTCACCTTCTTGCCGTTGCCATTCTCGCTGTCTTCGACAATCTTTATCTTGACCTTTACCTTGTTCTTCTTGGCCTGTACCTTTACATCGACCTTTGCAGTTGATTCATCGAAGGCAGACAGCATCGTATCAAGTTGAGCCTGGTGCTCCTCACTGAGTGTGCCTTTGACTCTGACCCTGAGGTTTGCATTCATCTCCTCAACGTCTTCTTCGTGGTCTGCAAGCGCATCTTCTATTTCCTCTACAGCAGCAAGCTCTTCTTCTGCATCACTGTCAGATAGTTCATCGACAAGATCAGCTACGCTCTCAAGTGCTTCATCATGTGCCTCTTGTGCCTCTCCGGCTGCGTCAAGATTGTTCTCTGACAACATGACCTTCACTTCTGCAAGCCGCTCTTTTGCAATCGCTATCTCTTTCAGAGCCTCTTCAGACTCGTCAAAAGTCAGCAAAAGGTCAAGCTGCTCCATGGCCTTCTCAAGATTCCAAAGGAAGCTGTCAGGAGTGATTCCTGCTTCTTTTGTGGTCGCTTCATCAACCTCAAGAAGTGGCTCTTGGGCAAGATCCTCTTCAGTGACCTCTTCAACCACTACTTCTTCTTCAGCAGCCTCTTCATCAACCACTTCTGTGGTCTCTTCTTCGGAAAGCTCTTCATCAGGGGTGTCTTCGGTTGTCTCTTCCTCAACCGCAACGTCTTCTAAAACGTCATCAGAACCCGTATCTTCAGAAACACTATCATCTACTACATCTTCAACAACGGTATCATCAACACCTGAATCCGCAGTGGACTCCTCCGTATCCTCAATAGTTGTGTCTCCAGTGTCTTCAGCAGCGGCAAAGCCTATGATGCTGAATACCATCAGAAACATCATCAAAATGCTCATGATCTTCTTCATATCGTATCCCTCCATGTGTTTTTTATGGTCAGAGAGCCGAAAAGACATATTATCGCATACTGATCGTATCGCCTGTCCTTATCGCCCTCAAAACATAAGAATGCACCTTAGTATGGTGAGAAACTACTTAGTTATTGTCTGTAGAACAGAAGTCCAGAATAGTTCAGGGATGGCAGAAAAAAGTTATTATTGTTCACTATTGTTCATCATTCATCCTTTAAGGAATACAAGGTTTCTTTTTCCTTTCTTTTCCTTATGGACCATTTTTCGCTGTTCCATTTCTTTAAGGAGTCCAGATAGCTTTGCTTTTGAGAATCCGGTGGCTATTCTCAGTGTTCCCTGTTCACAGCTGCCTTCCTTAAGCCTGAGTACATTGACTATCTGCTGCTCATCTTCCTTAAGATGAGTATCTATAGGTCTGTGAGGCGTTGTTGGTTTATGGGATGTTGTTGATCTTTCTTCAGTATCAGGGGCAGTATCCTGTTTGCTCCGCTTTTTGAATAGTATATAGAGAGCAGTACCTAATACTGCAAGGGCAATCAAAATAGTGGTAATCATAGGCCATGTTTTTGAGGGCATCTTGTAGTCAGCGTATAGTGCTATCTCATCACCTGCTTTGATGTTGCTGAAGTCCCACACTATTGTTATGGTCTGCCCATCTGTCTCAAGTCTGCTTGGGACAGGGAATACAGCGCTTCCTGCAATCGCACCTCTATTCATGGGCTTTTTAAGGGTCGCTTTCTCAGGAAGATGAAGCTTTATCTGAAGTCTATCTATATCAACAGGGCTGTACATTGAAGCTATCAGGATGTCTTTATCCAGTATATCTGAGGTTATGTAGTACAACTCTACTTTTGTTGCATTATCATCCTTGAATATCAGTTCGTTTCCATCAAGAACTGCAGGGATCACTTTACCATCTATCTTTGTATTGATGCTTGTCGCATCATATGGTAGAGATATTGAGAATGACTGTTCCTGTGCTTCTGAGAATAGTATTGTAGATTCCACAAGCGCTTTCTTGTAAGCTATATGGATCTCAATCAGCTGTCTTGAGGCTTTAATACCCGCTGTATCAGTATCTGTACTTGTGGTGTCTTCAATAGCAAAAGAAAATGGGATTGCTAGCATAGCTATGATAAGAATCACTGCAAATCTTGAAAAAATCGTGTATCGCACCCAGGCCTCCATTGCCTCAAAACTCCCTTGCAAAACTTAGACAGGTTCCATTTAAATAGTTTCCGGGCAGAGCATGAATAGTGCGGGTTGCTGATCGGTATGAGTGGATAATTTGTATGGGGCCTTGCGCGGATATTAGCTGGCAGGGTTTATTTTATTGAAATAGGATAGTCTTCTTCTGTTGTGGAGGATGATTCTGGCTGTTACTTGGCTTAGTTTGGCTGTTGGTCTTCTTTTTGTTATTAGGCTGTATTTGGTCT
>JBDRET010000034.1:0-7886 GCA_043819495.1 Candidatus Woesearchaeota archaeon
CAAGCAATACTAGGAACTGATGATCTAGCACTTGTCGAAGAATCCTACGAATGGATCGGCAAAGAAGGCAAAAAACCTTACTTATGGCGTTTCAACCAAACTCCAGACAATGATGCTGAGCGGGCTGTGGTGTTGGGCGTCGACGACTACTACTATAGTTTCGGCATCAGCGCCTTCGACATCTACAACGATAGGCCCGTTCGTGGGGTGGTCACGCAGCGCAAAAAAATTCTCCATGAGAAATGAAGGTTCGTTAAGCTTTTAAACAAGCAATCTCTTCTTCTGTCTTGTCCCTGCAGTTTGGCTGAATAGCGCAAAGCCTGCGCTTAGGCTAAGGGACTGACCACACGTCCTGTCACCAGGGCAAGAGTCCAGTACATCTGGCATTGTCATAAAATGCAACTGCAACAACTGGTAGCGAACAAATGCGAACGTCTGGAGCAGTGGTGAACTGAAGAGGGTGGTAGGGCTACTGAGCGGGCTGTGGTGTTGGGCGTCAACGACAACAACAATAGGTTCAACATCAACGCCAACGACAACATCAACAACAATAGGCCCGTTCGTGGAATGGCCAGCTCTTTCTGCAGGGACATCTTTCAACACGAGGTGGATGGACTGAAGACCTACAGAAATTTATGGCAGAACATATACAACTTTGAAAATCTTGAGCAGGGGTATTGGCGGGCAAAGAAACACAAATCCAACAACCCAAAAGTAATAGAGTTCGAGAAGCACTGGCGACTCAATTTGTGTATCCTACTTCGCGAACTAAGGACAAAGACCTACAACCCCTTGCCACTAAAGAAGTTTGTGCTTCGCGACCCAAAAACAAGACTCATCTGCGTAAGTGATTTCCGCGACAGGATAGTGCACCATGCCCTGATAAATGTTCTGCAACCAATATTTGAACCAAGATTCATCTTTGACAGTCACGCAAGCAGAAAAGGAAAAGGCACAGTCACTGCACTCAAACGCTTCGACCAGTTCAAGAGAAAAGTTACAGTTAACGGCAAGTTGCTATCAAGACACAAAAATGCAAATGATGTGATAGGATATGCGTTGAAAGCAGATGTCAGACATTACTTCCAGACTGTTGATCACAAAGTGCTGCTGGACATCATCAGTAAACGAGTAAAGGATGGACAAGTCATGTGGCTTATCAAATTGATTCTTGAAAATTACGAATCAGATGTGCATGGTAAGGGTATGCCTTTGGGCAACTGGACAAGCCAGTTCTTCGCAAACATTTACCTCAACGAACTAGATCAGTTTGCAAAACATAGAATTAAAGCCAAGCACTATGTCCGCTACGTTGATGATTTTGTCATACTGCACAGGTCCAGAACTGCGCTTCAGGAATATGAACAGAGGATAGAAAGGTTTTTGTCAGATGTCTTGAAATTGGAATTGCATCCTGATAAATGCCAAATAGTTCCGCTAAATAGGGGTATAAGCCTGCTCGGGTTCCGTGTCTTTTATCATCACAAGCTTGTGAGAAAAAGAAACCTTATAAAAATACAGACCAAGCTATCAGATGCCCTTGAAGGTTACAGAAACAAGTCAATAGAAGCATGGGAAGTCCTGGAAACATTGCAAGGATGGTCAGCATACGCAATGCAAGGGAATACCTATAATTTAAGGAATAAATTATGTTGTGAACTCGAAAATAAACTTAAATCTGTACAAATGTCTGCACGGAAAATTCAACTCGACAATTAATATACTCCCTTTTTCTGGATGGTGTTCTATTTTTAAGTAGGATGTCTTGTTTGTGGGAGTCTATTGTTTACTTTCTGAATATTGTTTTGAATGCTGTTTTTCCCATGACGTGTAGGTATGCTGCTATTGCCAGGATTAGTATTCCTATTGCTATGAGTGTTTTTAGGTTGATCCATATTCCTGTGATTATGACTGCGACGCTAATGTATCCTAAGATGAATCCTGGTGTGGCGAATAAGCCTTCTCTTCTATAGTAGCTTTTTGTTGCTTTGTCCAGTGCTCTTATTGTTTTCTTAGGCATTTTATCCTCCGAAGGCTTTCATGGCCTGCACATTTTTCTTGAAGATTGTCAGCCCTTTTTTCTGCATTTTAGGAAGAATCTTTGTAAGTTTGTTGAAGCATTCGACCCAATCATCAACCTGTTTCTTCTCTTTCAAGATATGGTAGTATTGTATCTCTAATTTCTCTATGAGTTTAACGTACTCTTCTAAGTCCATGACTTGAATAAAGATGTTCGCCATTTCTTTGTTTTGGTATTCCATGAAACGAAGAATAAAAGGAAGTTGAATCAGTAATTTCATATCCAGTTCTGCTGCTTTTTGCCAATCCATCTTAGTGAGAAGTTTTATGACTTCAAAATTAAGATAGACTTTTTGGGTGTAGTCTCCAAGAGTCAAATAGAAGTTTTTCAGCTCCTTTTGGTATTGCTGCGCCAATTTATGATTTTCACCAAGACTTATCTCCCCGACAATGTTTTCTATGAGTTTTTTCATGTCTGCCTGGTAGAATTTCTTGCCTTGCTGTTTGAGATATGAACATTTCTTAATCTCTTTGATTATGATCGGTTGGTAGAGCCTTCCTTTGTTGTCAAACCACGTTGTACTGATATCTACTAGCGTCTTTTGTTCGTCAAGAGTTGAGAGGATTGCGATTTTTGCGTACTTGTCGAGTTGCGTCATATACCTTGGTAAGCATTTCTCATATTTAAAGATTTATATTCTATAGTACTCAAAGTACTTGCAAAAGAGAAAAGTATTTATAGCAGTAGTACTATAAATAAGTGTGAAAGTACTTTTTTCAAGTACTTGAGTTCGCTTTCGCAAAAAACTGCGAACAGGCGAGGAGGTAATAAAACATGATGGAATACAAAAGAGAACCCCTCGAAGAACCCGAAATCCAAGACCTGAAGAAAGCTTGTAGAACTTCTGAAGAAGCTCTTATCGTGCACGTTCTTCTTGAGACAGGGATGCGAGTCTCAGAGCTATCTAACCTCAAGAAAGAACAGATCAGCTGGCAGAGAGACTGCATAACAACCATAGGCAAAGGTGGAAAGCGTCGAGTCATACCTATGAGCAGCACAATAAGATTCCACTTAACAGAATACTTCAAAGACAACAACAAAATCGAATACGGAAGCAGATGGATACAAAAAATCGTGCAACGAGTCGCAGAACGTGCAAGCATCATCAAGAAGGTCAGCCCTCACGTCCTACGACACACCTTTGCCGTCTGCTACCTACACAAAGGAGGAAACATAAGAGCATTACAAGGAATTCTTGGCCACAGCCATATCCAAACGACGGATATGTATCTGAACTACTCAGGTATCAGAGTGTTAGATGATTTTAAGAGGGTGTGGGAATGAAAGTCAAAACATACATGGGCTCAAAATTCTGCTACCTATTACTCAAAATAAGAATTCCAGAAGAATGGACAGAACAACTAGAACTACTAGTCCAGATTTCAGGATTGAAAAACATGGACGAATACATCAAGACAATACTCGCATGGAAGCTGCTAACACAAACAAAAGCAATCGAAAAACAAAGAAAGAAAAACATCCAAGAAGAAAAAGAAATACGAGAATACTGGGAATGGAAAAACCGAAAGGAATAAGATAGCATATTCCCGGCAAAAATTCGCCGGAACAAATCCCAAATAAACCTTCTCTCACACCAAATAACATCATAATACGCCGGACATAACGCCGAACAAAAATTACTATGTTACAATTTATCTAAGAATTAAACAACTTAGGTACGAATATACGACGGAGAAAAACCTTGATCTTCCTTCTTTCCCTCCAAAGAAACCAATAAACGAGGAAGGTAACGGGGTGAAATTATTGAACAAAATATTGTTTAATATAGGGGGAAGTTGAAACATAGTAACTTAAAAACAAAATCCTCCTTTCATACTAAAGGAGGCTTAAGAAAACCTGATAAGTAACAGCATAAAAACAGCACCGACTCGAAAAAAAAGTCAGAATAAACCTCCTTCGACCTCAAAGGAGGTACAAAGAAACCAGGTGTTTATCAAACCCACGAACCAACACTCGCCTGCAACACTTCTATCTTACTCTTATACTCATCAAGACTGATATCGCCGTTAGCATATCTAAGTTGTAATAACTGCAAAGGATCACTCACCGCACCAAATCGTTTCTGAGAGACTTTCTTACCAAAAGCACACTCTATCTTATCTTTCAGGTCTTTGTTGCTTATGTGGGCGTAAATCTGCGTCGTATGAATATCACTATGACCCAAAGCTCTCTGAACATAATACAGATCAACACCCTTCTCCAACAAAAAAGTGGCAAAAGTATGTCTTAACGTATGAAAACTGTAAGCAAATAGTGGCTGTCCTATTGTCGACGTACCAGTCTGAATTTTCAAATTCGCTTTCCGCAAGTATTTACGAAACCTCAACGACAACTGACTACCAGACAACTTATCCTTATACACCGCAGGAACAACAAGCTCAGAATCACTAACACGAAACCACTTCTCCAAAATCGGTTTAAGCTTAGTAGGCAACATCACATACCTATCCTTACTACCCTTTCCTTGAACAACTTTGATTTTCTCATTCCCAAAGTCAACATCCTGCTTTCTCAAACCACAAACCTCACTAACCCGCAAACCACAACACAACGCCAACAAAGAACCAATGAAAACATCAGTCTCCTCAATACAACCAAACAATTCAAGTAATTGCTTCTTGTTGAACACATTAGGAAGCTTCCTTCCACGCTCTTTCAATTTTCTCACATTAGCCATTTTATTCACATCTCCTTTATTATCTGCAATCCCAACTGCTTGATGTCAACCTGCAAGCCAGTCTCTGTCTCATGCCTGCGCTCAAAGAACAACCTACTAGCAGTTTTCTGACTCAAGTAATGATTCCTTAACTGAAACTTGATCTCATCAGGAACTCTTTCAAGTAAAGCCCAACGATAAACAGTAAAAGGATTATAAGAATTCTCAACCAACAAATTATACAGCTTTCTTTCAGTCCCAACAAGCATCGACTTCTTTTTGTAATGATACGTCCCCAACCTACCAAGAATCAAACAAAGATTACGAACATCAAAATCAGGAATCTCATCCTGAACCAACTTCTTAACCTTCTCAAACTCCTCAAGCGCACTTTTACGAACTTCAACCATTTTCCACGAACCTCCTTCTTCTCAAGATCCTCAAATGGCCAAAAACACAAGAAAGAACAGCATTAGCACAAAAATTCGCAGTTTATAAAGGTTTCGTTTTTTTACCACTACAGGATGGTTACAAAAAGGGTTTTCCTCTGTGGTTGCGATATTTATCATTATCAGGTCTTTTAAACCGTATTTTCTTCGTTTTGATAGATTTTTTAGTGGATAGTTTCTTATAAATTGCTACCCTATATTACCTTGAGAAGTGTTTTAGTGTGATATCTGCAAAAGGTGCAGATATCGCATCCAGGTGTTGAACAGGTCATAGGATTACGCTACTTGTTTCACTATTCCAGGTGTTGGGAGGTGGTTAGTATCTCGCTAGAGGATGTTACTGAAAAGAATCATGATAGTATAAGGAGACGATTTCTGAAAGGTGCGGATAATTTCTATGATAAGGCGATCTGGGATAGGACGCCATTCAAGAAGCTTGCATACACAGGCATGGCGTTAGGCATTGGAGCGATATCGATTGCGTACGTGCATGATAGTCCCTGGCTTTTCCTTCCCACTATGGCAGGTCTTGTGTGCATGACTCAGGCATTCATAGGAAAGATATTCACAAAGAAGGCAGTGGTTGATGTGCTTAAAGAGAAGTCTGCGAAGATGTCTTGTGAGGAATTAGAGAAGCGGGTCAGTTCTGCAGACTATGAGCTGCCAACACCTAGTCATGAGGATATCAGGAATTCTTTGATGAGCAGGTATGCGCTTAATGTTGCAGATGCTGTAGGCAGGAAGGAGTATGGTATCATAAGGTATCCATGGACTGCTGCAGGTGTCGGTGTGATGGTGATGGGGATGTACAATGCTGCTCCTGACAATCTTGATGTGACTACAGCTGTTGCTATGGGTGGTAGTGTATTTGCGATGGGTTCGATGTTGGTCAGGAGAAAGAGGCTCCATGATATCGCACGTAAAGTCGATGCATATATACGCGAGAAGGGTATTGATCACTTTGAGAGTCGGATAAAACGAAAGGATCCCTATGATTTCTATACTGATGAGTTCCTGAAGCAGCAAGGAAGATCTAATGTCTAGCTTTGTTCCTGCCACGCATTTCGACTTTCTCAAGCCTGATGAGTGTCTCGTCTGATCTCTCTGCTTTCTTCTTGTACGCATCAATCACTGCTTCAAAGCACTTCTCAAATATCCTATGATGTCTTGACTCAAGAGCGTGCTTGAGCAGGTGCAGGTCGACTGCATGGTCCTCTACTTTATTTGAGAAGAAGCTGAGGCCGAAGTCGATGAGGAATATCTTTTTCTTCTCAGCGTGGAATATCATGTTGCTTGTGGTAAGGTCCTGATGCACAATCCCATTGTTGTGCAGGACTGCAACTTTTTCACCCATCTCTTTGCAGATCATGATATATCCATCGACATCTCCTGAACTCTCAAGATTGTCGATGACTGTCTTGACTGTATCACCAGGCACAAGATCCATCTTGATCTTCATATCTTTATCATCCATCTCGATAAGACCTGGTGCTGCAATACCTATATCAGATAGCTTGGTCAATACTTTGGCTTCTCTGCGGGTCCTGGACTTACGCAGTCGCCTATCAAGCTCTGGATGGCGGTATGTCTTCTCGAACCTATCCTTGACTATGCTCCCTTCATCTTCATAGATGATTGCTTCTGCGCCTTGGGCCAGTTTTTTGGTCATGAGAAATAAGAAGTTAGAGTTTGCTTTTATGTCTTTCTGACTTGCAGCTCCCTGCCCTGCTCCGCTTGCTCGCTCCGCTCCCAAGCTCTCGCGCTGCCGACGCACGCAGGATTTGGGCAATTGTCAAGGTTCGCCGTAGGCGTGACTTATTTATTGATGGGTTTCAGTAATTTTAAGCGTGCTGATTGGCAGCTACGGTCAGGGTGCTGCAAATAGGGATTATGTTAATCATACTTTCCACTTAGATACCAAAAACAATAAAAACAACTCATCTTTCCATCACTTCACAATGGCTGAAGATAAGATAACTAAGGAAATGAACATCGGCGAGATCGCAATGAAGCATCCTGAGTGCATGGAAGTGTTCGCTAAGTATGGCATGCACTGCTTAGGCTGTGTCGCTTCAAGGTTCGAGAATCTTGAGCAGGGCTGTGAGGCGCATGGCATAAATGCCAGAGAGATGGTCGATGATCTGAATGCTGCTGTTGATGCAGCAGGATCCAAAGATAGTCCTAAATAAGATTGAACAGGCGCTTTAAGCAACGTTTATATACTATTAGTTCGTGTTCTACAGTCTATTATAGTTAGGTTATGAAAAGAGGTAATGATGGCAGCACCGAAATTCCTGACAGTATCGCTTAAGCTGATGGCACTCTATGCAGGAGTGATAGGTTCTTTGGTCCTGATGTTCCAGGATGTTGCAGAGTTCTTCTTTGGATATCCTATCAAGGATCCTGTTGTAGCAAGGTATTGGGGCGGTGTACTGATTGTCCTAGCAGTCCTTTATCTTTTCCTCTCTACTGATCCTGAGAAGTATAGGCTTTTCCTATGGGTGGGTGTATTTGATCTTAGTATAGCATTGATAGTCACAATCATAAATATGACTACGAATGCAATCACAGTGACTCAGGGTATGATTGCAATAATAATAAACCCTATATTCATCATACTTCTGCTGTATGGTCTGGCAAAAGAGCCTAAGAGTGAGGTGGTCTTTTTTGTGCAGGGTGA
>JBDRET010000035.1:0-2867 GCA_043819495.1 Candidatus Woesearchaeota archaeon
TCTATCATCAAGTTCTTCGATGCGAAACTTACCTTCCAAGCCTTTTTTCTTTTTCTTGGCATCCTTTTTCAGCTTATCCAAAACAGGACTTGCCTCTTCATCATCAACCTTCGCAGTACCGAATAAAGCTCTGTAGTAATCTTCACGGGTTCGAATAACAGGAATTTTAAGTTTCATTTTCTATGTATATCGTCCAGGATTATTTTTCCGATGTCATCTGATTGTCCTACAGGTATGATTTTGACTTTTCCTTCGTAGTGTGCTTCTCCTGATTCTCCTATTTGTACAAAGTATGTCCTGGCTCCTTTTTCTGCTTCTGAGTTTAGGAATTGCATAATTGTTGATTTGTTCTTTATCTCACCATCGGTTATCAGGACGTAGTCATGTACGTTGTTTGATTCCGCTAGTGACTTCACTTTTTTGAGGTCTATTACTGTGTCGCCACCGTTCTTGAAGCGCAAAAGCTCGTCGAGAACTTTATACTTGTTGTCTGTGAATTCTTGTGTTGTTGTTCTGTCTGAAAACCTTGCTATGCCGACTTCTGAACCGTTTTTCAGGTATTCTCTGGCTATGACAAAGCTGCTCAGTACAGCTTTTGATATTGCTTCCAGCGGATTTGTCATGCTTCCTGAATCATCTAAGATTAGCATAAGGTCTGGCGTGGCTTCCTTCTCTCCATGATACTCTATCTCTTCTTTCACCCACTTGTTGGAGAGTCCTGGCAGTACCTTGCCGTATGAGTTGAAAAGGTCAAGTGAGCTCATGTCGTCGCCCACCTCAAACTTCTCATGCCTAGTCGGGTAAGCCCCGTCGGAGGAGATGATGGGATGTTGTTTAAGGACTATGCTGTACTTGAGCGCTAAAGATTCATATACAAAACGATCAGCGAACAGTTCAGGCGCGTCAGAATACCTTCCTCCTGGAAAGCCGCCTTCGCTCATCTTATCCTTGAACTCTTTTATGAGGTCTTTTGCCTGCTCTGGCGTTAATTCTCTGCCCTCTATAAGCTCTTTTAATGCCTTCCTGATCTGCTTGCCTGAATAATCACCAACAGAAGGGGAGTTACCGAGCTTGTTGTCTGGTGTGTTGCCGTCCTGCATATCCTTCTCAAACAAAGGACTCATGATTCTGCAGAACCTTTTGAGATCCCAGAGATTTCTTCGTCCGTCTTCCTTTACAAACTCCACCGACTCGGTTTCTGGATCGTAATTCAGAAAATTTATTGATTTCAGTTTTTCAAGAGCTTCTGCAGATTCTTTATCAAGCTTTTCATGCATTCCAAAATCCCTGCTAGTCAAATCCTGGTATAATCTCAATAATACCTTCTCGACTCTAGAATTAATAGGTAATGACTTGTATATCTCATCAATATTGGTCTGTTTGTCTTTTGATACGATAACCCTTAAGTTATCATTAACATCATCATAGAAACCGCGAAGCTCAGGACCGTTCTCTAATTTTTTTGCTGTCGCATGTTCAAGGATAACTCTTTTTAGACTGTAAGGATGAAACACGTAATGCCCAACCTCATGGTCAAGGATGCCCTCCAACGCCTCACCAAAATCCATTCCGGTCTTCTGCACAAATCCCGGATTTACTTTTATCCTAAAGCTTTCCATATCAATGGCAGCAGTAAGAACATCATCAGAAAAGCATACTTGTTTCAAAGGGATATGACCAAACTTAATCTTCACCCTACTAAAAGCACTCTGCAGTTCCTGTTCTAATCCTGACTCCATCATTTCTTAAACCTTCATTTCCCCTGGAAAATTTTTTGCGTGACCACCCCACGAACGGGCCCATAGTAGTAGATGACGTCGTTGGCGTAGATGCCGAACCTATTGCTGTTGACGTAGACGCCCAACACCACAGCCCGCTCAACATCCTTTTTAGGTGTTTGGTTGACTCGCCATAGATATGGTTTTTTGCCTTCTTTACCTATCCATTCGTAGGCTTCCTCAACAAGAGTTAAATCATCAGTTCCTAATATTGCATTAATCACATCTTCAAAGTCTGAAGTCTCATTTACGTAACCATCTGGTCCTACATAGCTGCCGTTGACTGTTCTTGCGTTCTTAGTCTTCCAATCGTGAGTCACAATATCAGGCTGTTGTTTTTTGAACCAGCCTTTATTTTTGCTAGCATACTTGACTCGAGTACTTGTCATCATCCAGCGACCTTTGAAGTCTTTCTGAAACACTTCTCTAACAGTCTGCACTAAGTCCTGCTGTTCATCAACAGGATGATCCTGATTCTCGTACAAAGCTTTAATAGTGGCGTGGTACAAAGAAGCACTAGGTAACTTAAACTCGCCATCAGCAACAATTCCTATCCAGTCCTCTTGCTTATGACTCACACCATTATCGAGCAGGTCCTTGCTCCAGTCAACAGTATAAACACCACCATGATATTCTAGATTATGAAAACGATACCTATCGTCTAATTCCTCAATACGGAACTTTCCTTCAAGAGTCTTCTTGCACTTCGCAGCATCCTCTTTTAGCTTATCAAGAACAGGGCTTGTTTCCTCAACCTCTGGCTTTGGAGTACCAAACAAAGCACGATAATAATCATCACGAGTCCTTATTTCTGGAATTTTGAGCTTCATTGTTTAACCTTCATTTCTCATGCAAAAAAATTTTGCGCTGCGTGACCACCCCACGAACGGGCCTACTGTCGTAGATGTTGCCGTAGGCGTCGATGTTGAACCAATTGTTGCAGTCGTTGACGCCCAACACCACAGCCCGCTCAGCATCATTGTCTGGAGTTTGGTTGAAACGCCATAAGTAAGGTTTTTTGCCTTCTTTGCCGATCCATTCGTAGGATTCTTCGACAAGTGCTAGATCATCAGTTCCTAGTATTGCTTG
>JBDRET010000036.1:0-12997 GCA_043819495.1 Candidatus Woesearchaeota archaeon
CACAGATTTTTTCTTCTTGAGTTGTTGAGTAATCCACCTTCTTTTTTTTCATTTAGCTTATACATTGGTATCACCAGCAGTACTACAACAATAATCATTTATAAAGATAAAGAAATGTTGCCCAATTACGATACTAAACAATTGCCATAACCATATCAATAATGAAAAATAAGGCAATAAATTTAAAAAGGGCCTAAATATCTGTTTATAAATAGTATTGGCCAGTATTAGGTATTGGTCAGTATTGGCCTAGCATTATGCTAGGCGACTGATAAAAAAGAGGCTGAAATGATATTCTGGCTTGATAAAGACGAGTCCCGAAGAGTAAGACAGATAGCATATGTGATGTTCGAACACCATATGGGATATTACCTGACACGGCTCCGGATGCGAAAAAGGCTTTCTTTTGACAAATGTATGGATACAGAGAGGTTCAAGAAGAAAGACTTGACCCCTGAGATCATGCGGAAGGTCATAGAGGATCTTGGTGGCAGTTTCATAAAGCTAGGACAACTTCTGAGCCTAAGACCTGACCTGATACCTCAGGATTACTGTGATGAACTCTCAAAACTCCAGGATACGGTAAAGCCGTTCCCAGGTGATGAGGCAGTCAAGATAATTGAGAGTGAGCTTAAGAAACCACTCAATAAACTATTCTTGGAATTTGATAAAGAGCCGATAGCAGCAGCATCGATGGGACAGGTGCATGTAGGTAAGCTCAAGGACGGGACAAAAGTAGCAGTCAAGGTCCAAAGACCTGATGTGAAGCGCACTGTCAAGATCGATATCAAGCTACTGTACCGGCTTGCAGCAATCATCAAGAAGAAGTATGGATCCAAGATGATGGACCCTATAGAGATAGTCCACGAGTTTGACAGGTACACCGAAAGCGAACTCAACTACATGAAGGAAGCGCACAACATCGACATGTTCCATGGAAACTTCAGCAAGTCGCAGGAGATAATAATCCCAAAAGTATACTGGAGCCACACCACATCAAAGGTGCTCACCATGGAGTACATACCAGGTAAGCGCCTCTCAGACATGTCCAAATTCAAGCCTGAACAGAAGAAGAAGATACTCAACACCATACTTGATTCTGAACTCGAACAGCTCTATGTATATGGATTGTTCCATGCAGACCCTCACCCCGGGAATTTCCTGATAAAGAAGAACGGGAAGGTAGCACTTCTTGATTTTGGCATCGTCGGAAGGATAGATTTTGTGCTCAAAGAGCACCTCACAGACTTCTTCATAGGACTTGTCAATAAGGATGTCGAGAGTATGGTCAATGCGGCACTCAAGCTTGGTATAGCATCAGATATGGCAGACCTTGAGAAGATAAGGACAGATATCCACGAGCGCATGTCAGCATATTATGGACATTCTATCGAGAAAGTCAGATTATCTGACGCGTTCAAAGACATAATAGAGATATTCAAAGAGAATAACATGAAGATATCTCCGAACTTCGTGCTTCTCACCAAAGCGACAATAACCATCGAGAGCCTTGCACTCAATATGAATCCTAAACTGGTATTTGTAGAGCATGCAAAACCATTTGTCAAGAAGCTAATCAGGGAGAGGATGCATCCGAAGAACATCGCCAGGCGGGCAAGACGCAAAATCGAGACGATGATGGAGTTTGCAAGCACGATCCCCAGCAAGACATCAGGATTTCTCACAGAGATGCATTCCACCAACAGGGACTTAAAGAGGATAGACAGGGACATAAGCGAACTCACTGTGGAGATAGATAGGTCAAGCAATAGGTTGACATTAGGATTCCTTGCAGGGACATTATTCATCGCATCTACGCTGATACTCCCTTACCAGACATTCAAGATGTTCGGGATGCCATTCCTGTCATTCATAGGATATGTCCTAGCGCTTTCAATAACAATCTCTATATTCATATCTATATTAAGAGAGAAAAGGATATAAATGAAAATACTTGATGTTTAAGATATTAAACGAGGTGCTACAATGAAACATCCGATCAGACGGACATTTTATCTTGGAGTTTGTGCTGCTTCTGCAACAAAGAATTTCATAGAAGCTGAAGTCAAGAGAGCTCTTGATGCAGGACATATAACAGAAGAAGAAGGGAAGAAGATAGTCCATAAGGTCATGGAGAAGATCAAGGCCGATGCAAAATATGTTGAGGATGCTTTCAAGACAGAAGCTAAGAGAGGCCTCAAGGAAGCAAAGCCACTTGTGCATGAAGGCAAAGAGCTTGCAAAGAGCGTCGCATCAGAGCTTGTGAGCGAAGCAAAGAATACTGTCAAAGGGAAGGTAAACAAGACTGTCCGAAGAGTCAAGACTGCTAAACGTGTCGCTGCAAAAGTAAAGACATTTGCAGGCAAGGCAAAGAATTTCGCAAAGAAGGAAGCTGGCAGGACTGCAAGACTGGTGAAGGCCAAGGCAAAGAAGACTGTAAAGAGCAAGGTAAAAACTGCAGTCAAGCGCGTGAAGAAAGTCGCTAAGAGGAAGGTTGTCAAGAAGACAGTCAAGCGTGCTCCAAAAAAGAAAGCCAAGAAGAAATGAGTCTTTAGTTAATTTTTTTTATCTTAATGTTTTATTTGATGCTTATCTTTAATCTGATATTTTTGATCTTTCATTTGAAATATTATCCCAAGGGTATTCATATGGTATTAGAACTCAATGCAGACAATTTCGAGCAGGAGGTCATGAAGTCAGACATTCCTGTGCTGATAGATTTCTGGGCAGACTGGTGCGGTCCGTGCAAGATGATGGCACCTGTGTTTGAAGAAGCCAGTTCAGGTTACAAGGGAAAACTCAGTTTCCTCAAGATCAATGTAGAGAAATATCTTAAGCTTGCGGATAAGTTCGGGGTGCAAGGAATACCCTGCCTGATAATGTTCAATGATGGCAAAGAAGTTGACAGGATAGTCGGCTTTAATCCTAAGGATATGCTCATCAAGAAGATAGATGCCCTTCTTTCTCAGATCCACTAGATCCTTGCAACACCTGTCGCCCGCGCTGCAGCCTTGACAGCTTCTGCGACAGCTTCCGCAACACCCTTATCGAATGGAGAAGGCATTATCTTATCCGGAGTCGGGTTTTTTACTAATGATGCAAGCGCTTCTGCAGCAGCAATCTTCATCTCTTCGTTTATGTCACTTGCCCGCACATCAAGCGCTCCGCGGAATACTCCTGGAAATGCAAGAACATTATTCACCTGATTAGGATGGTCTGAACGGCCGGTCGCAACGACCAAAGCTCCTGCTGCCGTTGCCTCTTCTGGAGATATCTCAGGTGTAGGGTTTGCCATAGCAAATATTATGGGATCCTTATTCATCGCCCTGATGTCTTCTCCTGTCAGCAGATTACCCTTGGATACTCCTATGAAAACATCCTTTCCTTTCATGACATCATGGATGCTGCCAGATTCTTTATTGCGGTTGGTCAACTTAGCCATCTCTTCCTTGACCGGGTTCATCCCCTCTTTCCTGCCTTCATAGATCGCACCTTTAGAATCGACCAACAGTATATCTTTCACTCCTACACATAAGAGGAGCTTTGTTATCGCGATACCTGCAGCACCTGCACCCATCATGACTATCTGAATGTCTTTGAGTTCTTTTCCTGCAAGCTTCACTGCATTCTTGAGTCCTGCGAGCACAACTATAGCAGTACCGTGCTGGTCATCATGGAATACTGGTATGTCAAGCTCCTGCTTCAGACGGGACTCGATCTCAAAGCACCTTGGTGCAGATATGTCCTCGAGGTTTATCCCTCCGAATATCGGAGATATCCTCTTGACCGTCTCTATGATCTCTTCTGTGTCTTGAGTAGTGAGTGCTATAGGGAATGAATCCACCCCTCCAAACTCCTTGAACAGTATGGCCTTACCTTCCATCACCGGAAGTGAAGCTTCTGCACCTATATTTCCCAGACCCAGAACTGCAGAACCATCTGTGATTACTGCAACCATATTACCTTTAGCAGTGTAAGTGTACACCTTTTTTTTGTCTTTTGCTATCTCAAGACAGGGCTGTGCAACACCAGGAGTATATGCTATCGATAGTGCATCCTTGCTGTCGACAGCAACTTTAGAGACTATCTCCAGCTTACCTTTCTTCTCTTCATGCAATCTTAAAGATTCTTTAGCATAGTCCATATCTGACACCTTTCAAGAACTTGATAGTCCCAATAGAGGACCTGTATAAAAAAGTTACCTTCAGGCATTATTTCTTCTTTGCCTTGACCTTCTTAGGGTGGTGGACAGGTGACTTTTCCAGCTTATGAAATTCAATGTAAGAGAAGATTATGCAGATAAGGACTGCAGATAGTATAGGAACCATGACAAACCACATCGCGGCATCCCCCCTGAATGCAGAGCCTGCAATCGCAAGTATACCTGCAATCCTGAATAGGATCGCTCCCAGCTTATGGGTCTTGTCCCAGACAGCATCACTGCTCAATGTCCAGGGTGTACGGATACCTATGAACCAGTTCCTCTTTGCTTTCTGAAGCAGGGTGCCGATGAAATAGAACAACATACCCACAGCGAATGGCACTATGCTGCTTGGGTTGATACGGATCCCGTAGTTCCAGAGCAGTACCTGCAGATGGAGCACAAGGAAAAAGAAAAGCAGTATCGCAATGAAATCCTCAAATTCATCCCTGAACTTATCGATGTTCTTCTTTAGAGGGTCTATCTTGGGAATCAGCATGAACATTGCAGTGAGTACGATCATGACTATCGGCATCAGGAACGCTCCCCAGAACTTCGACATGTAACCATTCGCGTTATCATGGACATCCCAATGTGTCGCCATCTGTGCTGGAAGGTATGGGTAGAAGAATATGCTCAAAAGGACTGCAAGCACTAGCAGAGTGTCAATAAGGATTTCACTTTTTTTCATGATGGTCCAAAAGATGGTTTTTCTTTTAAATCTTGCCTTTTTAAAGGGGGGTTTGTATGGCAGTGAATCATTTGATGATCAGTTCAGCTGTGTCTTTTTCAGCACGACCGTTGTTGCCTAATATCCTGCTATCAAATTATCAAGATCAATCAATAATCAAGGAACGCCTGCGGCGAATCAAGATGTTTGCCCAACTCAGGCATGCTTGGCGGCATGGAGCAGAGCGTAGCGAAGCGAGTAAGGTGTGCTGAAAAAGCTGCAAGAACTATTTATTTTTAAACCACAGCAACAAGCTTTATAAATACTTGATTTTCCCTGTATTTTACATGGGTTCGTAGCTCAGCCTGGTTAGAGCAATCGGCTCTTAAGCGTCTAACGCTGGAGTGACCGATAGGCCGGGGGTTCAAATCCCCTCGAACTCATTTCCTGTAAAACTATAGATGGTGGTATGTAGTGAATCTTAATATAGAGTTTTTGACAAGGACAGAGACACAAGATCAAGAATCTAGGGGTCATGATCCTTTGTTCTCAAGTAAAAATATCGCTGGAGGTGTTAGAGAGATGACAACACCAGATCTGAAATACGTAGCGTTAGGTACGCGCAATAAAGGGGAACGCAAGGAGAAGACTAAAGTCGGCGCTCCCTGGAAAATATACGCAGTATCGCATGTTAGTGATGCTGGTGAAGGGATGGGACCTTATTATAGAGTCAAAGGATTTGATAGAGATGATGTTCCAGTTCTTGAGAATCTTGCTGAAGGCACTCCTGAGTATAAGCGCGTCGAGAAATGGGTCGCTCGCGGAGACTGGGATGGAGTACATAAAACGAATGGCTATCGTAGACTGTTTGCTTGTAAAGGGGCATCAGGCCGCGTGAGCAAGGATACTGCGCTTGACATCATGAAGAACTACATCGCCTGAATGGCAAATATTTTTCATCTCTATTTTGATCAGCATTCATTTCTGTTGTGATATCGTTTATTTCTATTGTGATATTGTTTGTGCTATACCAAAAGAATTAAAAGTCGTGGTTGCATCGTGTCAATACAAGAGGTGCATTGATTGTCAGGTAAACGGAATCTATCAAAATACATGGCATATTTTGGGGTCTTTCTTTTGTTTCTGACTATCATCATCCTTGCAGTGTCAGATGTGTATCCGGAATACCGTGAGTGTTCTGAAATCATAGATTCCTTTCCTTTGATGACTGGCCCTGATGGCGGGTCAGGTGATGATCATGGCGGGACGATTGCGCCGATGGATGCGGAGAGTGCATTGCGCATGCTCGTGCTCCGGTGCAATGATGCGCAGAATGATATGCTCATAAGCTACGCCCTGATATCTATCGGTGTAGCATCTATCCTGGGAGGTCTTGTGACTTCAAAAGAGAGTTGAGGTGAGATGATATGGGAGTAAAGATAGAACACGACCATGATACCTGTATAGGTTGCGGTGCCTGCGTTAATATATGTCCTGATAACTGGGAGATGGCAGATGATGGCAAGTCACACTGTAAGAACACCTCTCCTGACAGTCTTGGCTGTAATCAGGAAGCTGCAGATGCCTGCCCTGTGCAGTGCATACATGTCAAAAACGAGTGATTATATTTTTGTAGATATTTTTACTTTTTTTTACTTTTTTAGTTTATTTTTGATTATTTTGGTGTTTTGAGGTGTTTTTTTACTGTATTGTCTATATGTTATTTAATCACTATAAAGTAGGTAATAATAGAAAACCTTTTATATCTGAAGGTCTGGTTTATAAGTGGGTGTAAGAGATTATAGGTCCGGGCAATATAACCAGGAAGATTGAAGAGGATATCTCATTTAAGTCGCGCGACCTAGAAAGCTTTCTTTTCTCTGCTGAATTCAAAGCGCTTGCGCACAGCATGACAGTCTCTGACTACAATGACCGGTTTGAGGAACAGCTACTTGACTTCATGTCAGAGAAGAATCTTCAGGGACAACTCCTGATAAAAAGAGAGAAGATATACTATGCAGAGATGAGCAATGTCAATTTTGAGGTCATAGCTGATGTGCGTGTATTGCTGGATAAGCGTAGTATACGCGTAGGCCAGAATGTATGGACATTAGAGGATGGAGCAAAGATAGACATCCTGCAGAAATCTTACATACAAGGGATCCACGGATTCCAGGAACAGACAGCACCTCTACTTGTAAATATATCTTCAGCCTATAATGATCTGCTTGAACTGACTGTTGTTGACCTCCCATTCCCACAGCCTAAACGATATGACCAGGCAGTATTCTTCATGGATTATCCAGAATTCAATGCAGCAGTATATGCACGCACAGATCTTGTCATGGGATTATGTGATGAGGTGCACGTAGTCCGGAATGCTGAACGTGGGCTAGGTGGTGAGCTGTTGTCCAACCTCAAAGAGATGCATGATGAAGAGGAAGTGAATGTATACACGCTCAAGAATCCAAGCAGGCGAGTCATGGGCGGTCATATGCTCATCCATGTGATGGACCAGCTCTCGCAATACAGGACGGTGGTCACAGAACGCGGTGATGGGACTCCATTCGCATGGGTATCAGAAAACAGGAACCCTCCTGACAAGCTTGTTGAAATGATGCTTACAAATTTCAGGTTGCCACATGGCGGATATGATAACTAAACTTCAGGTGTTGAGATAATGATACTGTTGGACTGTATAGGAGAAGAAGAGAAACAGAGACTCAGGAAAAGTTCTGAACATCTTGATAGCAGGATAAATGCTGTGAATTCACAGGCAGAACAGATATGTGCCCAGCTTACAGGATATGCTGTCGCATCTGAAGAGAGCTTCAATGAATTCATCAGCTCAGAGAGGCTTGATAGGTTCGTTGATATCTCCAGGAAAGAGTTCCCATTCTCACAGAAGTATTCACCTGATATAACATTCAACAGGCTAATATGGGAGACATCATTTGACAGGCTTCCAAGAGTGATACCGTTGGGTCTTGAACGCAGGATAAGAAGGTTCAGGATGAGATGTGATGACTACTCTGACGGTGTTGCTGATATGGGTTCTTCTCTGAGCAGATATGCCCTTGAGCAGAATGGGCTCTATAACGAACTTGCGGATCTTACTGTGCTTGAGATGCCTTTTAGGCAGGACATCAAGAATGATTCAGTCATACTATACGTGAATGATCCAAAGACAGGTGTGCTGTACAAGGCAGATATATACCTCCTGAGCGGAGATGGCGAGAAGAGCGAGTGGTCATTCATGTCTCCTGAGATGTTATATGTGCCCACGACAATAAGCAGGCTCAGGCGCGAAGCGAAAGCTGCAGGATCAAACCTCTATTTCCTGAATAACCCGAGTGACAAGATGCGCGCTGACTGGCTGGTCGAGTATGCGATCGATGAGCTCCGGATGGAGCATTTCGGTCTTCCTCCACTGACACATGACCTGCAGGCGGATATCATAGGAATATCGGCAGGGATGGTGATGTATGATCCTGTCCAGGATAACTTTCCAGAGTATATAGTATCAAGAGGACCTGACAAGTACGCACTTGGCTTCATTGAAGGTGAGCCTGATGCGAAGATGATGGGTGAACTCATGGAAGCACCATCAAGCAAGAGGATGCACTGATGATAGGACCAAGAGAATTTAATGGTGATGATATACTGCATCTTACAAAGCAGGCAAGGACTCTTGAGGAAGATATACGTTATGTTGAGGTGGATCTGCAGAACATGTGCCAGGACATCACAGATATAGCCAGGCATTCGCATGACAGGTTCACAGATATATTACGGATGGAACAGCTCGATGAGCTTGTCAAGATAGAGTTTGAGAAAGTCCCTTCATCTGAATACTCCCAGGAGCTGACATACTCAGATCTTGCATGGTTCTTCAAGGGACATGCAAACGGGCGCAACATAGTGCAAGAGATCGGCCTGAAAGACCGTGAGATCATAAGAGAGATGCAGGACTCATACAAGATTGCGATGACTCCGCTCAAGAAGGCACTTGCAGGTGCAGTCTTAGAACAGTCAAAGCTTTATGCAGGGATAATAGACCTCACGATGGTCGAACCGGCATTCCCTCAGAGCGAGCTGTGTGATTCTGCCCATATCTACATAGCTGAGCACGAGAACGAAAGTCTTCTGCATTGCATCGTAGAGGGCGGCAGGTATACTTCTCTTGTGACAACAGGGATCGGCAAGACAAAGACAGCCTATCCTAAAGCAAAGGAGACGCTGAGGAAAGATGCGGATGGGATGAATGTGTATCTTGTCAGGAATCCAAGCACTCTTGTTACAGCAGACATGATGGCAAAGCATGTCGCATTACACTTACCATATGAACACATGCGTGAGATGATATATTCCCGTAATGGTGGAAAGTCACGTCTTCACGTGATTGCACAATCATCTCAGCAGACATTTGCCGCAGCAGATGATGTGCCGCCAGAGGTTGTAGCAAGGTTACTCAAAGACATAGATAAGGGGACGATGCACTGATGATAGGACCAAAAGAATTCACGATGGAAGAGAAGGAAATCATGTTCAAAGAGTCTTTAGCTATCGGGGCAGAGAAGAGACAGGCAGAGACGCTTGCGCAGGTGGTATGCGGTATTGTGGACAGCTGTACAGACAGTTTCAAGAGACAGATAGAGGACTGCCTCAATGATGAGGGACTCGGCCAGTTGTTGATGCCTAATGTCGCGACATTCAGCTTCTCGTCAATCACACCTGAGCTGACATACCGGCAGATAGTCGGCATGAAAGCAGCGCATCCTGATGCTCCTATGCCTGTGAAGATAGAAGCCAAAGACACTATCGCAAGACTTGGACAGCAGTACATGGAAGAATTCAAAAAGAAATCCGCAGGTATGACTGAGCTTAGGAAACAGCAGGAACATACCTATTCAGAACTCATTACCCATACGGTTGTCGAGAAACTGTTTGGTCAGGAGGATCTTGAAGGGACGATACTTTATTTCATAGACCCTGACAAGCAAGTGCTGCAGAAGACACAGCTTGATATGAAAAAGGGAGAGCATCCGATGCCTACACCTACAGATATCGATAGGATGACTGCATTGCACTCTGAGACTGTCAGTCTCATGCAGGAGGAATATGCACGTCTTGGCATGAACTCTTATCTTGTATATAATCCCAGCATGCAGCTGCAGGCAAATGTGATGGCACATTATGTCATGCCCCTGCTTGAGGAGATCAATTCCAGCAAGAGAACCAATAAGATGTTCGGACATCTGTTAGAGCCGATGGATTGGGATTCCATGAAGTCTGTAAGTGATCTCATAAAGTTGTTCAGGCCAAGAATGATACGCGAGAGTGAAACTGAACTTGCATTGAAATACGTCACCAAATGCCATTCATGTAAAGATAATGGGGTATGCGGGAAGTATGATCTTGCTTTTGAGGCATACCAGAATATGGGGGATCCCAAATCATGGCTGGACTGATCATGCGAAGTCATCATGATATCTATAGAAATCACAGAGAGAAGGAGAACTGATGAAAGGACCTAAAAAATTCGGAAGAAAAGAGAGACAGGAAATCATGAAGCTAGTCAGACCGCTTGAGCAGAAAGCGATGTCCATCGACGGCAAGATATACGCCTGTTGCGGGAGGATGAATTCAGAAGTGGATGCTGCTATCGACAAGATATCCTCCATATCGGACCAGTATGGGATCGATAACAAGGTCTTTCTCATGCGTGAGGAGGTTGCACCCTCAAATTATGCACCAGAACTCACATATGACCTGCTGCGATTCTATTTCACAGGAGATGTCAAGGGGATGGCAGTATATCCAGGATTTGATGAGGACCAGGCAGATATAATGGCCGAACTCCAAAGAGGCTATGGCAGGATGCTTGAACAGTTCAACAAGCAGCTTGCAGGACTCCTGCATCACCACTTCATAGTATACCGGAAACTTCTTGATCTCACCATGGTCGAAGAGCCGTTTCCGCAGGAAGATATCTGGGGCAGATGTGTCCTTTATATCAGGACAGGTAAGAGAGCAGAGTACTCAAGATATGACCTTAATATCCTTGATGAGGAATGTTTTGGTCCTAATAAGTTCAGGAAAAAAGATTATGGAGACCGCTGGCAGAAGCACCTTGAAGATGAATATGATGGGGCGAATGTATACATTGTCCAGAGTCCCAGTAAGATGTTGGGTGAAGAGGTCATACTCCGTCATGTTGCACAAGGGCTTGCTGAACGGCAAGAACAGAGCATCATGCCATACGTTGTATCACATTTCCATAATGTGACACCGCCTGCTGAAAATAAATCACCTGTTGAACATAAATCGCGAGTTCCATCGACAATCTCAGGGTTCTATGCTCCTGAAGATATCAGTGATGCGGTGCTTCAGGCGATAGCAAAGAATGTCAGGAAAGATCAGCTCAATTAATCTTTTACTTATGGAGGGGATGAGGGCTATACCCTGCATTAAATTTAAATAGTAGACTTATTCTTATAGGTGTATGAAAAAGAGAGTGGTAATATTCTGGATACTTGTATTGGCAGTATCTGTATCTGCGCAGTCAGAAGAAGGTCTGCCCCAGAACACTGTGTGGGGCAGAGTGAAGAAAGGGTTTGCATTGGGGAATGGATGATGATGCCTGAGGTAAACACTATGAAACATTTATTGATTATGTTGATACTTCTGCTCGCTGTAGGATGTTCATCAGCACCTGATATGATGGACAATGAGCAGCTGGCCAAATCTGAGAAGGTCGATCCGGCAATAATCGCTCCTGGTCTTGATCCATGTGATGATGTTGATTGTGATGATGGTAATCGTTGCACTAAGAATTATTGTACTCCTTATGGCATCTGTGTGGCTGAACAGATTGAAGATTGCCAACCTGCTGAGCCTATCAAGGAATGTATTGAAGGATCTGAAGATTGCGAAGGGGTGGTGTATCCTCCGCTCAATGCCTGTGATGCATTATGTAATGACCGGGTCCTGTGTGATGAGTCACCTTGCGAGTTCACTGTTGAATGTGCTGCTCAACGCAAGGCAGGATGTCGCGAGGGTGAACCTGTCACGAAGTGCAATGACGTCGTATGTAATGATGGAAATGCGTGCACTGAGGATTACTGTGGCATGAACGGCACTTGCGCCACCCGCCCTATATTCAACTGCGTACTGGATGTCTCAGCAGAACATCCATGTGCAGGAAAGATATGCGATGATGGTGATTCCTGCACCATGGATTATTGCGATCCTGATGGTGAATGCCAAGTCATGCCGAACCCCATGTGTGACTCACTTCCTCCTGTGGCTTTAGACTGCGATACAGCAGTGTGCGACGATAGGGACAATTGTACCACTGACTACTGTGAAAAAGGTGCCTGTGTATATGCGCCGATATTCGGCTGCAATGATATCTTCCCTATCGTACCTACCTGCGATGAGGATGACAGCTGCACCAAACCTCCATCTGGCGACCCCTGCAAGAATGTCATATGTGAAGATGGAGACCCCTGCACTATAGATGAGTGTGATGCCAATGGTGTCTGTGTACAAGAACTCATCCCTGATTGTGGACAGTAAACACTACAGAAAAATAGTGTAAATCCGGTTATTTATCCTTTTACCAGAAGAAGTATGAACAGTGTAGTCGCTAAGACCGCAAGCAGTCCCATCAATGGAAGATGTATCTTCTCCCTTCTTGTGAATGGTCTCGGTATCGGTTTGTTGTATGCTCTTGGAATAATATTCACCCCATATATCGATTGTTTTCTTTATTTATAAAGGTTTTGCAGGGTAATGTTTAATGTGCTATCACGTTTTAACTACACACTGTTAATCGCTCTGTGGGTGGTTATCATGAATAAACTGACTTTTAAGAAACGGGTTTGGATTGTTAAACAGTATTTAAAGGGAGTCCCTGCGTCTAGGTTGGCTACATCGCAGAATGTACATAGAAGATGTGTTTATCAATTATTGGAGAAATATGGCTCTTCACGGAATGTTCTGATGGTTTATGCCGCAGGTTTGTAGGATTTTGAGTTTGAAGTATTCTAGGTCTTTGAATCCGTATGCTCTTCTTTTTATTATGTTGATTTTGTTGTTGAAGCCTTCGCTTTGTGCGTTTG
>JBDRET010000037.1:0-42404 GCA_043819495.1 Candidatus Woesearchaeota archaeon
ATATGCGCTGACCTGCTATTGCCGAACAAAAGATGGGTCAAAGTCGCACAGGAGATGAAGCGCGCATTGCTCGATAAGAGCAGAAAAAGATTCACAAGGACAATAGGGAACTTCCCGGACAAAAGAAGTGATGCCTCGCTCTTAGGTCTTGCATGGCCATTCTGCATCGTACGCCATTCTGATGGACGGATGGATCTGACAATAAAGAGCATAGAAAAAGACATCGTCGATAACTATGGAGTGCATAGATACGCACAGGATGAATACGATGGCTGGATGTACAATGATGATACAAACAGGAAGAAAGGTGCAGGGTACTGGCCTCTGCTGAACTTCTGGATGAGCATAATACTCAACGAGAGAGGAGACAAGAGAAAGGCGCTCAGATATTATAACAAGGTGTTATCCGATATAGGCAACAAGAGACACATACCCGAGCAGATATTCAATAACAAGATACAGGTCTCAGTCTCACCTCTGGCATGGTCGCATGCGATGTTTGTGATTGCAACAGATAAATTAAGAATTCTTGATTAAGATCAAGCATCAGGAGGAAGGGGAGGAGGAGTTGCCCTTGCCTTCTTTGGAGGAGTCTCTGCAGCCTTGCTCTGTTCAGCTATCTGGTTACCTGCTTCTTTAGCGACAAGTTCCATCGCTTTCTTACCGACACCAGAGTTCAAGAACGTCTTTATGATCCTCTTTATCTCTGGAGGACAGGAAGGATCCTCTGTGACATAGTTAACAAGCAATCTCAATTGTGATGGGTCTTTAACAATGCTCATACCTTTAGTCTTGTATGCAGTAAACAATATGACTGCAACTTTCGGCGATTGTTTTATGCAGTGTTTCCTGTATTCAGGCTCGCTCACCAAAGCCATCAACTGTCCGAAAGGACTCAGATGATTGGTGAATTCAAGCCATCTTTTCAGCTTATCTTGTGTCTCTGGCTCTGCCTCAGGTCCATCATCCTTAGAATGCGCTGATTTCCCTGTATCTTTCTTTACCTGCTTGTCTATCGCTACCTGCATGCTCTTGAGTCCTTTCTCGAGCTTGAGCTCTTCCTCGACAAGCTTAAGCAATGCCTTGGAATCATCCTTATAATACTGAGTCGCACTCTGTCGCGCTTCAGGTAATGCTGCCTCACGGATAGACTCAAGAAGGTCGTGCAGCTTGTGCAGCATCCTCATCTGTGAATTGAAGAGCACCTCCAGGTCAGTCATCTTGAGGCGTATCTTCTCATCTTCATACTTCTTCTTACGCTCCTCAAGGATAGTGCCCTGAGTGACTATTATAGCATGGATTGCAGACAGTGTCTTTCCTGCCTCGTCAAACTTCGAATGATATCCTGCCTTGACAAATTGCTCAGCAAAGCGATAGCATGCGTGCGTGAAATCATATGTCTGCAGATTGAACTCTGTCAGGTCGCCCGTCTTCTTGAGAACACCATCCCTGAAAGATAAAACGAAATGCAGAAGTATCTTGAGATCGCCTTTGTAATCTGCCTTTATCTCAGTAGCCTTGACATCAAAGTGCTGCTTGAACAGCTCGTGCTTGCCATCAGCATCCTTGAAAGCGAACAGGTCAGCAGGGAAATGCTTCTTGAGCACCTCTATATTGTTCACATATTCCTTGGCATACTGCGCGATCCTTGCCTTATCTCCAGAAGCATCTGAACTGCTTATCAGATGATCTGAAAGTGCCAGGTTGTGCTTACCGAGCTCAAGCTTCTCAAAATCACCTTTCTCAAGGGAACGTCCAGCCTTTTTCCTGTCTTTGATCCCCTTGACAGCTTTCTTACCGCCGAAGAAACCACCTACACCTACGAGCACTACTACAAGCACTATAGCAAGCATGCCCCAGTTGGTGCTTGATGCCTCAGCATTAGCATCATCATCATGAATAGTATCAGGATCTATATCCTTCTCCCAGAGCGCAGAATCGACCTGTCCTGTAACATCAGGAGAGAGCTGACCTTCCTGCTCTTTCAGGAACTTGAGGTCCTCTGCAGGAGTATTAGGGTCCGCTGCTGCATCCTGAGCAAGACGGTCCATGAGGTTCTGGGTCTCAATTATGAGTCCAGATATCTCACCAGGCTCTACTGCAGATACTGAAAACGAGATGACTGCCATGAGCAGCATGACTATGAGCAATGAGAATAATGGACCATATCGTTTCAACGAAGAGCTGATCATGACATCGCCCCACATACCTGTTCAAGATTCTTCAGGTCCTGCAACAGAGTCTGTGCACCCCTGAAAACATTTGTCCTCTCTTCTGGAGGCAGAGTATAGTCATTTGCCCTCTCATTAAGCACACCATACATCCCAAGAAGATCATTATAACGTTTGTCACAATCCTGAGCATCACCAGATGCCCTGCCGTGCTCACCATTTCCTGTGGTGAAACTTACAGAAGCGCCTGCAGTAGGTATCGCTTCACCAGCACATTTACCATCAGCATAAGCAGAATATCCTCTGACACTTGCAGTCCAATCATCCCATATCGTGAACTTCTTTGACCTTCCGGAGTAATCTTTACCATTTATCCTGAGGCACTTTACATCAGACTTTGTTGCAGATACGACAACAGAATACTTAGTATCTTTGATTATCTGGACAGGGCTGAGAACCCTGTCCGGAGACATCGTATTTGATGGCTTTGGTGCTTTCTGCCTGACGAATACATTAGAATAATCTGGACCATTAAGCTTGACCTGTATGACTGAGCATGTCTGTGCATCGCACTTACTGAAATCCTGGCCCGCAGCAGCGGCAGCAGTAGTCGCTTCACCCTGGCAGCCCTTGCTGGTCTGACAGACCTGGCCTACCTTACACTCCTGCATCACACCGCCTGAGAAACATGAACACAAGCTGTCTGCAGTCCCGTCCACAGTACAGGGTTTTGGCATGCATTTAGACTTAGTATCTCCATAAACTCTCCTGCATACAAGACCATTCTTGCACTCAGAAGTACTTGAACATTCAGTATATTTATCTGCAATCGCGAAACGGAACTTGTCCTGTTCAGATATCTCTTCAGTGACACATCCAAAATCAGACAGGCAAACCTGTCCTGGCATACACTGCTGCTCACCTTTGGCGTAACACATACAGGAATCATCCAATACACTTGCCACACTACACAAAGGAGGAGTGCATACCTTATCTGCCCTTGCACTAGGAGCACGGCATAACAATCCAGGATCACAATCATCAGTAGAAACACATTTCATATCCCGCCCGGCATTACCAAGAGTCTTCTTCTCATCAAGTGTGGCCTTAGACTGGCAGCCGATCTGCCTCATGCATATCTGGTCTGCAGCGCATATCTGAGCAGTCGTCTTGTCTTTCCCATAACACTCGCAAGGAATATCATTTTCAAGATCTATACCACATATAGGTAACGTGCATATCCTATCAGCACGTAAACTTGGAGCCCTGCATACCAGGCCATTGGAACATCCTGGAACAGGAGCGCATTTATTCCCCAGAGCACCTGGCCCTGTGGGGATGAAATCATCAATATTCTCGCTCTCAGCTGCGCTGCTTACACAACCACTCGCTTCGGTGCAGGTGCTTCCTGCCCTGCACATCCCGCTGTTCTGCGCAGCATCACACAGGCACTCAGAAGTGACCTGTCCATACGTGCATCTCACTGTTGTTATATCAAGATTACCAAGGCCACTCTGCGTTATGCTCCTGCAACCATATGCCTGGGTACACATGGTATCAGTGCCGCAGACCTCTTCACGCCCACCATTCCGTGTACATAAGCAGGCTCCTGAACTATCCGTGACAGTCGCACCATAAGAGCATGTCTGCATCCCGGACCGGTCTATCTGGACAGAGTAGCATCCAAGAAGTGAACTGCACCGCTGCCCACGTGCGCAAGGTACAGTCCCTCCTGCCGCTTTCTTGCACATGCATTGATTAGTTATAGTATCCTGTTCACCATATGAAGTGGGACAGTACATACCAGAAAGATCGACAGAAGTCTGCTGCCTCGGTTCAGGTACCGGTTCATTACCTGATGCAGGCAATTCATCATCTATACGTTCACTGCCTTGGGAAGGAGTATCAACATCCGCAGGACCAGCAAGTTCATCTGCAACATTACCTCTGCCACATCCTCCACCAGTCATGTCACACGCCACACCAGGTGCACATACTTGGTAAGAATTGCCCTGCTTACATATGCAATTCCCACTTGATGATCCAGGGGAACAGTAATTAAGACTGGCGTGACCCGCAGGTATACACCCTACATCAGTATCGCACTTCTCATTTGGCTGACAGAAATAATAAGGGTCCCTTCCTGCAGCCTGGCACTGACAATTAGTAGATCCTGTATTGACTGCACGGGTCCTGCATGCGCTATATCTGCAGGTCATCGTATCAACAACACCTGAACCAGTGGATACCCCTCTCATCTGGAAACATCTGAGTCCTGATGCGGTATCACAATCAGTATTTGTCTCACACGCAGCCCTCAGGCCGCCAGCAGCAAAGACGAACACAGAAAGGAGGCTTATGACAAGAGTGAATAATATTATGGCCGAAATCACTATCTTTTTTCTTGAAACCATAGTTAGACGCTCTTTTTTGGATATATAGCAGGTTTCTATTTATAAAAGTTACCATGCGTAACAGGCAGGTCAGAGACATAAACTTTAATAATATACATATAGTACGCGCTCTGGGGCGATATGATATGACTGCACAAGATAGATGGGGATATGAATATGTATATCAAAATGGAACTGTAAGTGATGCTCCTCTGAAAGGGAAGAGGGCGCTTATAGAATATCATTACAGCGAAAATGAAGGGTGGAGTTTCATGAGAAGAGGCCCTGAGAAATCAATGCGCATAAGCTTTGCTCAAGGGATGACCTGCGAAAGGCTGGAACAGATACTTGAAGAGACAGAAATGAATGAAACCGCATCCATGCTCATCAAAAAGATGATAAAGAAAGGGAAAGTAGAATCGGGAAGTTATCTAGTGGATTGAATCAGCCATAATTTGGTCAGCTTAAGTCTAGCAGCACTGCGCGGCTAGATTGCGTTTCCGGCACAACTTGAAGATGATATCGCCAGAGTCTTATGCCTTATCGCCCAACACTTAACAATCAGCCGGTCTTTGCATATGTTTCTGACCGACACATGTCGCGGCAGTGCTTCTTGACATAGCTAAACAGATACAATCAACCATAATTTATGAAATCCTTGATGTATGCAATAGCCTTCTGTTCATCCAGATGTGCATCGTCCATGACATCCACAAATCCGCGTACACTGCCGGCACACTCATATGCTCTTGTGAAAAGATCGATGTGCTTGGTATAAGGACGCATCTCAGAGATATAAGCAGCATTGCAATCATAGCCTTTGACCTTCAGCCAGAAGAACAGTTTCTTCCTTCTCAGGAATGCACTCTTCCCTTCCTTCTCCATAGCACCTATCTCCTGCAATTCATCAAATGCCTTCTTGAGCACCCTTGCTTCCTGCTGCATCGCGATGTATTGATTATGCGCGGCATTGTGCTGGCGTGAATCCTTGCCATATCTCAGTGCAGTGAACTCATACGCCCCTGCATGCCCGATGAGATGGGCAGCAGACTCATCCAGCGCCCGCGGGATCCTATGCCCTTCAACGATGCAATTGTAAGTATGATGCCAGTCTTCATGAAGGACAGTCTTTACCTGAGCAGTAATGTTACGCCTGAAGAACCTTGGAGTCAGGTCACAACCATGTCCATCATTGAAATCCTGTATCCTCCTGCGGTGAGTATCATACCCTTTCTTCTTATAGAACTCCTCCTCTTCCTTCAGATTGTTATCATCCGCATGTATTATCATCCCCTCATCAGGGAATATCCTGTGCGAAAGATCATCATTATACCGTACATGAGGACCATACTCTTCAGACACTCCCTGTGGACTCCTGACAAAAAGCCAGTTCAGTGTCCTTGCTTTATCATTGTCTGTGTATCTCATATAATTAGGTGAAGGCTCAAAATCAAGCAGGTGGAGAGAATAGTTCTTGACATCTGCTATCAATTGCAACCTGGACTCAAGATCAGCAGGCTTATCATCAGTATCTATCAGGAAAGCCTTAGGTGTGAATACATCAGGTATCCCTTCTATAGAAGTCTCACGAGAGCTCTCTTCGCACTGCCACTTCTCATCTATCAGCTCGTCTATATCTTTTACCATGTTCCTTCAGCGAGTTGAAAAATAATTACGATCCTGCCAGATACTTCACAAGATACTCGACAGCAGGTTTCTCTTCTATCGGACAGTCGCGCATGACATTCACGAATTCCGTGACACTTCCTGCGCGTTCATGCACTGTTGTCATGAGCGGAAAATACTTCATGTAGATGATGCGGTCCATCAGTGTCGCATTGTTGTGGTGATATCCCTTGCTCTTCATGTAATCGAACACAACTTCACTCGACGCAATCTTTGCATCATCAGACATCTCTGAATCGTATATCTTCTTGAGCACAGCATAAGAATCAGTGATCACATCAGCTTCTGCACGGATATCCTCATATGTCTGGACTGCTGCAGCATATTCTTTTGACGACTCACCGTGCTCCTGCCTGAAGTATTCTATCGCGCCAGCGTATCCGAGCACCATAGCGGCAGGCTCGTGGATAGTGTGAATGATATTCTTCTTAGGATGCCAGCTGTCAAACGTGCTGTGCCAGTCCTCATGGAACAGTGTCCGGACCTGGTATGCCCAATCAGAATTGAGAAACTCGGGAGTCAGGTCACATCCTTCAATATCACTGAAGTTCATTATGCTCCTATGCATCGTGTCAAGACCCTGGTTCTCGTAGAACTCCTCCTCATCAAAAAGGTCATCGACACTGGACCTCAACATGATCGGGGATGCATGCGGTTCACGGTGTTCTGTATCTTCGGTCAGTGCTATACTGTCAGCTATGCTCTCCGGCAACACAGTCCTCGGAGTCATATAGAGACGGTATACCATCCGCGCATCTTCAGACTCTCTGTATCTCAGATAATTATTGCTCGAGTCAGACAGGCCAAAGACATTGATGCCATAATTCTTCACATCAGCTATACGCTCAAGCTCACTCATCATGACTGGGTCCACCACTGCATCTCCAGCATCAAATGAAGAGATGCGTATGTGAAGAGGGACTGATCCTGAAGCTGCATTCACATTCTTGTCAGTGTGAGCACAGTTCACAGACATACCTAGAAGTGCAGAGACCACTAGCGAGTTGAATATCTTCATTTTCCTTTAGCGAGGTCTTTTCGGTTTTTGCCGAATGATTCACGACGTCTGTCGTGTTATAAAGAACATGGGAAAAAGCAATTAAATAAGCTCTTGATGAAATTTTTATCAAAATGAGAAATCATTCTTTCTCTGATTTACCTTCAACATAATCCTGAAGATACGTTATAGCAGTCTCTTCTTCCACAGGACAGTCACGCATGAGATCTACGAATGCCTTTACAGAACCTGCTTTCTCATAAACGTCCATCATGACAGGTATGTGTTTTGAGTACGGCCTGTAGCCGAGAAGCGCTGCATTGTTGAAATCCCATCCATTCATATTATACTTCTCGAGTATCTTCTCTTTCTGCAGCATCTTCTTATCATCAGGAAGATCCGATGCATAGACAACATCTAAAAGACGGAAGGCCTCGTTCACCTCTGCTGCATTCTTCTTGAGATTCCGAAATGTACGTCGAGCATTCCTGTAACGGAAAGAATCCTTGCCATATCTTGCTTTCATATATTCCATGGCTCCAGCATAACCTATGACTTCTGCAGATGCCTCATGGACCTTCAGGTCGACATGCTCAGCAGGATGCCAGCTCTCAAGAGTATAATGCCAGTCCTCATGCAGCACAGTGTACACCTGCTCCACAAGAGTCTCCTGAAGCAGGAAAGGGGTCACATCACATCCTTTCTCTGTGTAATAATCAAATGTCTCTTCCCATGATACATCATAACCTTTCTCCCTGTAGAACTCCTCCTCATCCAGAAGGTCATCGAGGTGGGAAGTGAGGACGAATGGCCTGTTGTACTTGGTGCGATACTCAGTCTCACGCCAGAGACTTATCCAAGTATCAGTGTCCTCTGCAATAGCACCTTTTGGGCTGACGAACAGCCTGTAGAGCGCATCAATATCATAACCCTCCTTGTATCTTGTGTAGTTAGGTCCGGGCTCAAGACCCAGAGTGTCGACACCGAAACTCTTCATGTCAGCTATATGGCGCAGCTGGCGGTTAAGCTTCTTTGTCGGTTTGATCTCTCCAAGGCTTATAGAATCAAGAGTGTAACTCGGTGCAGGAGCTTCATGCACGTGTGCAGGAGCAGCAGAACTGACAGGAGCACCAAGTGTTGCGGCAAGCAATGCGGTCAGTAAGATCTTTCTCATTTTCCTTTAGCGAGGTTGTGTTTGTTTCGGGATTTTCCGAAGGTCTCACGACGTTAAACGTGATATGATTATATCAAGAAATTCTGGTTAAATAAGCTCTGAAAAGAATTTTTATCAAAATGAAACAGGTTGGACCTGCAACAGAGTTGAACAGTCAGGATACTGATGACACGTAATCAATTCACTTTCTCATAGACAACATTCCCGTTATCAAGATTGCCAGTGAAAAGATAGCCGTCCCTGCTTGCACTGTTGTAGAAAGCCCAGACGCAATGACCTATCTCCCACATCCGCATGCTAGTATGCTCTCCATCTAGGCTCACGATGCCTCTCTCGATCATACCACCTATAGCATCGTAGAGATTTATGCGTATCATCACCTCTGCCCCTCTGGCCATCACTCCCTGGACTATCTTGTCAAGATTGACCTGATGTTTAGCTCCCGGAGTCATTTGATATCGACCCAGTCACCTTCTCCATCGCGCATCTTATCAGGACGTCCATCAGCATCCTCGTCAAGGATCTCAAGATAATCCTCACCATCAGGAGAGTATAACCAACCCCTGACCACATTCGGAACTCCATCACCATCAGTGTCTGTCACTTCTGACTGGAGCTTGCCATCCTCCTGATAGCTCCACCACCATGCAATATCAGGTTTTCCATCAGCATTCTCATCATGGGCGCGGAAGATCAGCTTGCTCTCAGCATCATAACCCCAGAAGTAGACGCGACTTGCATCACCATCTCCATTGTCATCCCATAATTCTTTTGTACGGTTGCCCTTGCCATCATATTCCATGACACACTGCGACTCTGCCTTGCCATCAGTATTGCGGTCCCATACCTGATGCATGAGCTTACCATCCTCAAACTGCTTGTAGATTATTCCCTTCGACTCATCCGCAGGATCTATCAGCTCAACAGTATAATCTGTCTTGCCATCACCATCCTTGTCATAACTTCCTGGCGCGTATGCATTCGTGTGGGCGCAAGAGACAGCAAGCGCAGCTATGCCTGCAAGTGCAGGCTTACGTAAAGAACTTACAACTTTCTCTATACCTTTAGCGAGATAATTCATGTTTACACCTCATTCATCTTCTGAAAAAATCATCATACTCATCAGGACTCATCTTTCCGCGGACATAGCTCCCGATCTCTTTCCTGAGATTCGCCTCGACCTGACGTACACGCTCACGGGAGATCTTGAACTGCTCACCTATATCCTGCAAAGTCACAGGCTCATCTGAAAGTATCCTGTCACGGGCTATCGTCTGATACAACTCAAACTTACGTCCTCCCTTAGACTCGAATCTTGCCCGCGCGACCACATGATCAACAGCTCCCCTGACAAGAGCATTTATGTAGCGGCCAGTATCCTCCTCCTCAAGGAATACAGGAGTATCATACCTCCCTTGTGCCTTAAGCAGATCCTTGCCGGTGTAGCCGAACACATCATCAATAGGAGAATCAAGATATGCGGTATGGGATGAGAACAATGCCATGCTGTCACGAGCATCCTCAAAAGACATCTTATGCTTGGCCAGGAGTTCATCCAGCACCTTCGGGTCAGCATCAAACTCTTCGAACGCCTCCTTGAACTCTGACATGCTTGAGAATATTGCCCTCTGACTCTGGGTCTTGCCGAGCTTCACCGACTTAACATTACGGACGATAAAATTATTCATGTATGAGCGCAGCCACCAGACAGCATAAGTCACGAACTTGTATCCTTTATTGTGGTCGAACTTCTCTGCTGCCTTGACCATCCCGATAGCACCCTCCTGCACAAGGTCATGGAGGAAATCCTTGTCATAGTTACGCTTAGCATACTTATGCGCCATCGCGACAGCAAAACGCATGTTGGATATCACCATCAGGTTCCTGGCCTGCAGGTCTCCCTGCCCTATCCTCTTTGCCAGCTCAGTCTCGCGCTCTCTTGACAATGGAGGGTAATGCTTAAGATGCTCCATAAGAGCAGAAAGGCAATCATCATAAGAAGTACAAGGACTTCCAGCATCGCGGGACTTAGGCACCAGATCCTTATTTCCCTTAAAATCCATAACCTGCGCACGCTGCTCTAAATTCCGACATTGATATGCCTGTCCATCATCTGCTAATTCACGTACACTTACCATCTCTCAACCCCAATAGATCAATCCCAAAAGAATCTGGGCTATATATAGCTAGTTCATATTAAATAGGTTTGCCCTGTAAAATCAATGGAAACGAAAATATCACGCCCTTTGTTGAGCGTTTATTAGTCTGTCTTCTCCCTATCGTACTTATCTTCCAATCTCACTATATCGTTCTCGTCAAATTCTCCGAAAGACACCTCAAGGATGCTGACATCCGAGTCAGATGTGCGTATCCTGTGCTTCTCCAATCTCTTGATAAAGAACTCATCTCCTTTCTTGCCTTGTTTAGTGATATCTCCTATGATGATGCTCGCTTCACCTTCCAGTATCTTCCAGAACTCATCACGGTTGTTATGATACTGAAGGCTCAGCTCTTCGTTGGCTTTAACATTGAGGATCTTCACAGTACACTGCTCGTTATGGCAGAACTGTACAAAATCACCCCACGGTTTTTGTATTATTGTCTTGTCCATATTCCTGCATGATAAAAAGAAGTTATTAAAGATTACTCATCACGCCAGACAGCATCCTCTATGCTCTTGAGCAGAGGATCGAATTCACTCCGGCACTTTGCAAGATTGTCTTCACAGGACTTTTCAGGACTACTGCTGCCGAGCTGGTAAAGGTCAACAGTACCATCGCAGCCAGTGTCTGACAGTCCTAAAAACCCTTGTGCATATGCTTCATGGTGAGCAGCGCAGACCGGAGTCCCTTTAGGACTGCCTTTCAGGTATGTGACCGGCCGCTTGTCAAGATAACCAGCACAGGCGCGAAAAGGCCCTCTCTGAGAACACTCAGGGGTATCATTGCCAGAATAACGTCTTCCTGAAGTGGTTGCGCAGGCCATGCCTGTGGATAAAGCTGCAGCAAGCAGTATAGTGCCTATCTTCTTGGTCAAAGTCATATTATCTCCCCCAACACAGGTATAATTATGATGATATTATATGTAAATATTACGCATATAAGTTATTAAATGCTTTGAGGGAGAAATTACGCAGAATGCAAAATAAAAATCATTTGACAGTCACACTTTTCGCCAGGTTCCTTGGCTTATCTGGGTCGCATTTCTTCTCCAGGGCAGCGTAGTAGGACATCAGCTGCATCGGGATTATGTTTGCGATCGGGCTTGCTATTCCCAGGTCAGGGACAGGGACCCAGAAGTCGAATATCTCATTATCTTCAGGAGCGATGCCGATTATGTAGCCACCTCTTGATTTTATCTCCAATGCATTGATGAGGATATCATTCTTGACAGAATCATTCGCAACAAGCGCTATGCAAGGAGTGCCCTGCTGTATCAATGCTATAGGACCGTGCTTCAGTTCTCCGCCTGCAAACCCTTCCGCGTGGATGTAAGGCACTTCCTGCATCTTGATGGCACCTTCAAGTGCCATAGGATAATTAAGAGCCCTTCCGATGATGTACATAGACTCATAGGTAGCGATCTTCTTTGACAGGAACTTTATCTCCTTCAGATAATTCACGTCGAGCATCACATTTATGCTTGAAGCGACACGTGAGAGTACCTTCTTACCCTCCTCCAATCTTCCTGCACAGGCATATGCAAGAAGTGCCAGTATCGCCATCTGGGCAGTGGTCACTTTAGTCGAGCAGACTGCCTTTTCAGGTCCTGCATTGCAAAGTATGTACTCATCGCTCATCCGGATCATGCTTGACCCCATCACGTTGACTATCGACACTATCTTGCATCCTTTCTTCTTTGCGACCTCGATCGCCTCAAGGGTATCTGCAGTCTCACCAGACTGTGATATGCAGACAAGAAGCGTCTCTGGCGTTAGGAAATCATGATAGTTAGGGAATTCAGACCCTACAACATCATTCACGTGCTTCTTTGCTATGGTCGCGAACATGTAGCTTGATACCATCCCTACTTTACCTGCGGTGCCGCAGCCGATGAAGAAAGTCCCTTTCGCCTTGTTTATCATATCTGCGACCTTGAGTATCTTATCGTCGCTATGAGATATCGCGTCCTTTATGGTGTGGCGCTGCTCAAGTATCTCCTTGATCATGTAATGCGCATTCCCGTCAAGCCCTGCCTGCTCCACTTTCCAACCGATCTGACTGGACTTCCTTGAAACAGGATTACCATCAAAATCAGTGAATTTCAGGTCTGAAGCGAGCCTTGCGACATCACCATCCTCCATGAATATGACCTCCTTGGTGTGGTCGAGGAATGCAGGTATGTCAGACGCGACATAATACCCATCAGCAGCAATACCAAGGACAAGAGGAGATCCTTTCCTTGCAGCGACAACCTCATTATACTCCGAAGACATCGCAACGATAGCAAAACGGCCTTCAAGCCTCTTTACTGCAAGCCGCACAGCACCCATCAGGTCCATGCCTGCCTTGTAATTGTCCTCGATAAGATGTGCTACAATCTCAGTGTCAGTATCAGACTTGAATTTGTGATGCGCAAGCTCTTTTCTCAATGGCTGGAAGTTCTCTATGATGCCGTTATGCACGACAGATATTATATTACTGCAGCAGGTGTGAGGGTGCGCATTCTCCTGAGTTACAGGACCATTAGTAGCCCAACGCGTGTGACCGATAGCAATCCCGCTCGCAGGGAGTGATGCAGCATCAGTAAAATCAGAGATCTTACCTATCATCTTGGTTATAGCAAGAGAATTCATATCCTTGATACAGATACCCCACGAATCATAGCCACGATACTCAAGCTTATTCAAGCCATCGATGACTATATCAGGAGCGTTCTTCTGTCCGACGTAACCTATTATCCCGCACATCTTTTTCACACACCATATCTTTATTCATTTGCCGTAAATATTTCAGTTGCAGCTACAAAACCGGTCACTCCAGGGTAGCATGCAAAAAAATTATCAAAATGAATCAATAAAACAGGAACGCCCTCGGCGAACCTTTACGAATGACAAAATAATCCAACAAAAGCTAAGAGCTCAGTCAGCATAACACCAATATCAATCACATGATATCCTTATCGACGACCTGTCCGGGTAATGTCCCTTTCCCTGGCCAGACCTTCCTTCCAGGATATATCATCGTACCTATAGCAAGGCGAGCATCATCTCCGATGAAAGCACCAAGCTTCCTTCTTCCTGAATCCACCTTTGCACCTTTTATGAGCGTCATGTTGTTCTTGCCATCATGCCTGTAATCAGCAGTGACTGTCCCTGCACCGATATTTGCATTCTCACCTATGACTGAATGGCCCAGATAGCAGGTATGCTTTGCAGTGGCACCCTTCATCAATACAGAGTCGATGATCTCTGCCCTTGTCCGCACACCGTCGAGCAATATCGTGTCCTTCCTAAGGTAAGCATGAGGGCCGACTTCACAATCTGCACCTATGTATACCGGACCTTCTATGTAAGTCCCTGACCGTATGATCGTATTCCTGCCGATGACAACAATACCTTTCATGGTGACGCCATCCTCTATCGTCGCAGTCTTATCTGTGCTTGACTTCTCGATCAGATTCAGCAGAGCGACATTTGCCTCAAGATAATTCCACGGGTAACCTATAGGGAGCCACAATCCCTTGATTACTTCATACTCAAGCTTGCCCTGCCTTGCAAGAGCAGTAGCATAATCAGTGAGCTCGTACTCACCACGCACTGTCTTCTCCAGCTCTATCCTGAATATGTCTGTATCAAAGACAAATCCTCCACTATTTGCATAATCGCTTATGTGCGTGTCAGGCTTCTCGACAATCCTCTTGACCTTGCCATCCTCAATTATCACAGCACCAAAAGCCCTGACATCTTCCACTTTCCTGACAAGAATCGCATAATCATGCTCCATGACCGCCGCGATATCCCTCCTTGAGTAGAGGTCATCACCATTAAGCACGATGAACTTCTCTTTGAGGAAAGGGCGTGCAGTCATCAATGCATGGCCTGTGCCGAGCTGCTCTTTCTGCTCTGCATACAAAAGCTTCATGCTCTTGTATGATGCGCCAAAGCGCTCTATGATTGCGTCTTTCATGAAACCGACTATTATTATCACTTCGTCGACAATACCATCAAGCTGGTCAAGATTGTGCTCAAGCACAGTCTTGTCAAGGACCTCAAGCAGAGGCTTGGGCCTGTTCACTGTCAAAGGGTATGTCCTTGTGGACTTCCCTGCTGCCATTATGACTGCCTGCATATCACTCACCTATCTCCGCATCTATCATCTCTACAATATTATCTGCAAGGATGCTTATCTGCCTCTCATCCTTGCCTTCAATCATCACACGGCACTTATTCTCAGTGCCAGAATATCTAACCAGTACACGACCATCAGAACCCAGCGTGCTCTCAGCAGACCTTATCGCTGCCTGCACTTTAGGCATCCCTTCAAGAGGCCTCTTCTCCTTCACTTTCAGGTTCTTCAATACCTGAGGATATGAAGTCATGCACTTGGCGAGTTCCGACAGAGGCTTTCCTGAAGTCTTCATCAATGCAAGAACCTGCAATGCTGAAAGGGTACCATCACCCGTAGTGGAACGGCTGAAGAATATTATGTGGCCTGACTGCTCACCGCCAAGCATAACATCACGCTTGCGCATCTCATCAACGACATAACGGTCACCTACCTTTGTCCGCACGACATCAATGCCTGCCTTCTTCATGGCCCTGTCAAAACCGATGTTTGCCATCACAGTCGTGACGACAATATTGTCCTTGAGCTTACCGCGCTCCTTCATGTCAATCGCACACATCGCGATCATATGATCACCATCGACATCATTACCTTTCTCATCCACCATGATGACACGATCAGCATCACCATCCAATGCTATCCCTATATCTGCACGGTGTCCGATCACTGCTGCCTTTATCACATCAGGATACAATGACCCGCAATCCTCATTTATGTTAGTACCATCAGGAGAATTATTGAGAACTATCACTTCTGCACCAAGCTCACGGAATATCGGAGGTGCCACCTTATACGCAGCACCATTCGCACAGTCAAGAACTATCTTGAGACCTTCAAGAGACATATTCTTGATGGAATTCTTTGTGTATTCGATATACCTTCCTGCAGCATCATCGATACGATGCGCTTTCCCCACATGGATCCCATTTATTGCAGTGGTGTCGATATCTGATTCCATCAGGGATTCTATCTCCTCTTCCATAGCATCAGGAAGCTTGAAACCATCCCTGTCAAAGAACTTGATACCATTATCACTCGCAGGATTATGTGATGCTGAGATCACTATACCAAAATCAGCTGCAAAACTCTTAGTAAGATGTGAAATTGCTGGCGTAGGCATAGGACCTACAAGATGCACATCGATACCCATAGAACATAGACCGGAAGTGAGGGCATACTCAAAGACGTATCCTGATTTCCTGGTATCCTTACCTATGACTGCCTTTATCCGTTCACCGGGTTTTGTATGCTTCTTGAACACCACTGCCACTGCCTGACCAAGCTTCAGCGCCATATCTGCAGTCATGGGAGCGGTGTTTGCCCTACCTCTTATGCCGTCAGTACCAAATAGCTTTCTCATTGAAATCATCTCTGTTGTTGCAATAATAAGAGAAAACAGCTGTTTGAGCGTGAATTCCCCCCTTTTAACATCATAAAAATCCTCCAAACAGGGGGATTTTTAGGACACCAAAAACCAGCTACGCTGGCTTTTGCGTGCATTATAAGGAAGTCTTCATAGATAAATTTTTATATATAAAGGTTATTAAAAGATTTTTAATAGTGGTATAAAATATTTTGTAATGGTGATATATTGAAAGTAGTTGAACAAAGGAAGCAGAAAACCTATGCATTGGATGCAAAGGAAGTAGATTTAGGTAAACTAGGTTGCGTTAAATCAAAACTTGCGCGCAGAGTATTGAATTCTATAGTAGATAAAGCAAAGTATCCTAAGCAGATTGCAAAGGAACTAAAAGAAAATGAGCAGAAGATATACTACCATATACGGAATCTCGAGAAAGCAGGAATAGTAAAGATAGTCAAGCAAGAAACAGTCCATGGAACAATCGCAAAATTCTATCTTGTATCAGAACCTGCTCTTGTGGTAAAGTTCAAAGAATTAGTGCCTTCACAAGAAATATCACCTACAGATGAAGATGTTGCAAGATTCTTATCACCCTTCATCGTAGATGGAAAAATGAATGCTCTTATCATTGTCGGAAGTCCTGACCCGCACGGTCCTGAAAAAGCACGTTCAAGAGATGGTTATTATGGAATGGATCTTGCACTATTTTTTGGAACTTTCCTAAATCATGTGCCTGAAATAACTGTAAGACTTGATACTGAGACCACTGAAGCGGATTTGAAGGAGAACATCATAGTGATTGGAGGTCCCATTGTCAATAGTGTAACAGGGAAACTGAACAAGTACCTTCCTATCCAGTTCGCACCAGACAAGAACATCTATTCTACGATATCCAAGACATCATACTCAAGCGATGAGACTGGCATCATCGTCAAGATAAAAAACCCATTCAATCCTGAAAAATCAGTATTAGTCGTTGCAGGGAAGCGTTTCTCTGGCACTCGGGCAGCCATAACTGCATTCCTCAAGGGTTTCAAAGAGATATACTCAGGGAACAGATTACGGCCAGGAATCAAAGCAAAGGTAGTAGAAGGTCTTGATCTTGATTCTGATGGGATAGTGGATGCAGTAGAGTTTCGGGAGTGATGCCTACCAGGCAATATAGAATTCTTGATAGCTATAATGATAAGGAGAATATGAGAAATCGTATTCTTCATCTAATGTCTTTGTAGCTTTATCTTTGAACCTTTCAGCTATTATCGACTGGATGCTGCCCCTGTTTGAATGGATTGCGGAGTTGAGCGGTATAATTACATTCTCGTATTTCAGCTTCTTTGCAATGACTCTGCAGAACTGGATGATCTTATCAAAGACCTGCACAGGAGACACCTCATTGAGTATGGATGAAGCGGGCTGTATCGATACCACAAGATACTTCTTACCATGCTCTTCGATTGTCCTGAGTATCGCTCCACCGTGGGCATTGTGCTCCTTGTCAAATATTATCAGCGTCCAGAAATCCTTCTTGTTCCAGAGCTTGTCATCAGGAGCGACGCAGACACCCATATTATATGCCGCAACACAGTGCAGCTTCCTCTTGGAGAGCAAGAATATATACTTCTTCATCTTGCCTTTGACAGACCTCTTGAACTCATACTTCTGGATCTCTTCCTGCATGCGTCCATATTCCTCACCAAAGATCATACCAAACACTTTTGCGATAGTCGCTTTCTCTACAACATTCGGTTTCTGCTCTGCGAGCCATTCTTTTATCGTCTCAGCATCCATACTTTCCAGCAGGGATACATCCTCAATATGATAACCGCTCCTCCGCAGGACTTTCCCGATGACCTCTTCTTTCTTTTCAGGATCCATCTTGGCAGAAACAATCTTGCTCAATTCCTTTGCAAGACCAGAAATGTTCAGCGTCCTACCTAAGATACGCGACTGGAGCTGTATGAACCTCGCAGGATCCTTTGCAAGAGACTCTTTAAAGATGGAGTAGATCAGATCATTCTTGACCCTATCTCCTATGAACTCTTTATACTTCATCAAAGTAGAATGTTCCAGATTGAAATGAGGTAGTGATTCGCCATTGTTCACAGAGTGCTGGTATATCCAGGACAGATAATGTTCCCTGTGAGTCTTCAAAGTGTCATCAAGATATGCATCAAGTAACTGGAAACCAAAACCTGCGATATCAAACGGCTTCTTATCTCCTATCTTCGTCACTATACGCACAAGGATGTCCCATGCCTCTGTATCTACAGGGCCAGACCCTTCTTTGAGCATGAACCCTCCTTTTGATAATTTAACAGTGAGAGGTCTTTGGAACCTTGCAGGGATATCGGACTGTCTATCTTCTCTTGAATCATATACGCGTAGGTAATTCTCTTTAGGAACTGTAACATCAGGACAGGCAAATACAAAATATAATGTAGAGTAAAAAACATCCTTGTCATACTCCCTCCTGAGCTCTCCTGAAAAAAGGTCATCCTTGAGTTCAGCTACATCTTTGAACATCAAAGATATTGCGTGTTCAAGCTCCTCTCCGCTCTTTGTCTGGTGGGCTTCCCTAAACATGCAATACAGTTCGAGAATGTATGCAGGAGTGCGGGCCAGGAACTCTTTCAGGAGGATCTCTTCTTTACTGACAGGGGCAGAAATCTTTCCGGATTTAAGCCCTTTACATAGGATGTCTTCCATTATCGTGTTTGCTCTTGTCCCGAACTTGGTGGCTATGTATGCAAGAAATCTGATATCTATCTCATCATCCACCCCTTTCTCTTCAGCAATATGCCTGATACTCTCCAGGAAAATGAAACTTGCAACCTTATGTGACTTCAGTACAGGGATAGCCAACAAACGCAGGAATCCCATAGTCAAATCTTTCTTCAGGTTATGACCCATATATTGACACATGCTATGGAATGTCCGCTCTTCAACACCTTTACAGTTAGCAAGGACCAGGAGTGCGCACTCTTTTAGAATATTGAAATCATCTATTGTCTTGATTTCAGCAGATTCAGTACGCATAAATCTATCAATAGCTAACATTTCCCCTTTCTTCTCTCTATCTACTACCTCACCGAGTCCTCTCACTATCTCAGACCACTCATCAACACCGAACCTTAACTCTTCAAGTTTCAGATATTCCAGGAAATACACAACAGACTTATGACCTCCGGCAACACACTTAGCAGAAAGACCTGGCAATGTATCAAACAATACTTTCAATGTCACCTGAGTATTCTTATCATCCATCTTAACCATGAACTCTGCCCAATCAGGACTGGATTTACCTGCAGCATTCACCAGCTTAGGTAGCCCGTGCATGATGACTGGCCAGGTCTCATCGTTGACAATATTGTGGATCTTACTGAGACAGGTAAAAGCATACTCTGAATCCTTTCCTGTAGCATCAGCGAGCTTCTTCAGGTCTGATAGCTTAGATACCCAGTCATGCTCACCAAGAAGACTGCTGAACTTAGATATACAACTGAAATAATCTCCGGCCTTGCCTTTCAGAGAATCTGCAAATCGCTCAACCTCTTTCAGCACAGAGTCCATGTTCTCAAGGGTGATCCAAGGGACAAATATAGGAAAAACTGAACTGACTATGTCTGCTAAAGTTTTCTTATCACCGACCCCTTCACAGAATCGAGATAATTTCTCCACCAACAAAGGCCATTCTTTCTCGTTGATGAATCGTTTGAGAGAAGGTAAAGTATACCTCAGGAGGTTTACAGCTCCAGGACCTGATACCTTGACCAATCTGACAATGCCAGGGCGCATCCAAGGATTCTTGTTTATACTGATGATCTGTTCAATGTAACGCAAGCCACCATCAGTAATACCATATACATCACCATCGCAGGCCTCGATATACTCAAAGATGTATTCAGAACCGCCCTCATTCAATGCACCAAGCCAATCCCATCCATCTCCATCTAATATCCAATTGGTATCCTCTCCTGCAGCATGCACAAACCGACAGACATAATCAAGAGCTTCAGTCCAATTCTCTTCTGTTATCCTAAATGGGACACATTTGAAGCCTGACCTGAACACAAACTTGGAGTATCTGTCAAACTCTTCTGCAGCAGTATGGATCTTGACAGCATCTTCAGGATGCTTCTTCAGCATATTGGCTGCCATAGCATGCTCGGGATATCCATACCTTGCCAATAGTCCCTTACCTTCCTCAATATCTTCAGGGGATGCCTGCTGTTTTGATGCTGGTCTGGATAATCTTTTCAGAAGGTCAAGCTCATGATCAGTGAGACCTCTCTGTATCAGTTCTTTACTGAATGAATCGATGTTCTCATGGAATACTTCATCAGAGATCTTAGACTCTATGAAATCCCTAAAAAACGGGTATTCCATAAGTACAGCTCTTTTTGGGCCTGATAAAAAGTCAAACATAGAAGGTTAATAGGCATATGATTTAAAAACGTTTCGCGCTTTGTACAGTCCTGCCTGCCCAGGTAAAGTCAAGTTGCGCGTCTTTTGTGCCAATGCCACGCTCGCAATGCTTATCAATTCGCTTCCTTACGCCCTACTGCATATCTTATCGCTTCTAGCATCTATGCTCGCTAGGTGGCATTGGCACTTAACTTGACTATACTGCCTGCCCAAAAGCTTTTTAAGCGAGCGGCCAGAACCAGATAATACTAACTATACAGGGGGCAGCGCAGACCTTTGGTCTGCTGGTCTCCAAAAAACAAGATTTTGGAGGAGATAATATGGTAGGATTCGATCCAGCACTTGATCAGGAATTATATTCCACAGAGACCGAGATAAACAACTTCAAGTTCAAGGTATCTGTGATGTCATACAATGACGGACAGCCAAAGATGCAGATCTCAAGGACAAGGAAACTGCAGAGCGGAGAGACATCATTTGCAAAACTCGGCAGGCTCACTCTTGAAGAGATAGAAGTAGTGTTCCCATTGATCCAGAAAGTCAAAGAACACATGGAACAGAACAAGCCGGAAGAAGCACCTGCTGAAGATTCCGCTGAAACGGAAGAATAATCCTTTTATCATGCCTATCACAAACCCAAAGACCGAAGGACTTGAATTCAAGGACAAGTTTGTGAAAAGGTATTCTTTATTGACTGACATAGACAAGTTCAAGGAGTACTCATTCTATTATCTCAGAAAATCCATACGCGTAAATACCCTGAAGATAGATGTTGATGCACTTGTCGAAAGGGTATCAAAAGAATGGATCTTGACTCCAATACCCTGGTGCAAGGACGGATTCTGGATAGAACACCGCGGCATAGGAGAAGAAAAACGACGCGATGTCGGAAACATGATAGAGCACGTGCTCGGATATGTCTATGTCCAGGAAGCAGCTTCAATGATACCTCCGTTAGTGTTGGACCCGCAGCCTGGAGAGAGAGTGCTTGACATGTGTGCCGCTCCAGGATCAAAGACAACGCAGATAGCACAGTACATGAAGAACAAGGGAGTGCTGGTGGCAAATGATGTCATGGGATTGCGGCTGGCTTCACTCGGAGTCAATCTGCAACGATGCGGGGTCCTGAATGTAATAATGACGCGCATGCAGGGGAATAGATTCTATAATGTTGAGTTTGATAGGATACTAGTTGATGCTCCATGTTCAGGGACTGGGACGATAAGGAAGTCACTAAAGACAATCGATATGTGGAATCTTAAGTTGGCTTCGCATCTGGCAAAGACCCAAAGGACACTTGTGCGGACAGCATTTTCTATATTGAAACCAGGTGGTACAATGGTATATTCTACCTGCACGTTAGAACCTGAAGAAGATGAAGGTATAGTTGATTATATTCTCAAGGAATTCCCTGAAGCATCTGTAGAAGAGATTGATCTGGATATCAAACGGAGTCCATGTGTGACTCAATTCGAAGGGAAGACTTATTCTGACGAAGTCAAGAAGTGTTTGAGGATATGGCCACAGGATAATGATACTGAAGGATTCTTTGTCGCGAAGATACGGAAAAAATGACTGCCCAATACTCAAAAGAGATTAAGAAAGTGATTCTTGCCAAAAAAGACTCACTTGGAATAGCTGGAGAGATAAAATCAATCAAAATATCCGAAGTAGGTATCGGCGAGAATAACCTCAATATGCTTGCTGTCGTGAACGGAAAGCACAAGCTGCTGTTCAGGATCGCTATGAGAGCGCACCTAGAAAAGAACATGAAGAAAGAGTTCGAGACATTGAAGCTCATTCCTGAATGCTTCGGCCCTGAGCCCATATATCTTGATGGCTCAAAGAACATACTTCCCAAAACATATTCCGTGCTAAGATATATCAAAGGAAAGCACATCAAGAGATGGACAGATAGACACCTGAAGATGCACGCGAAAAAGCTTGCGCAACTGCACAAAAGAAAATACCCTTACTTCGGCACTTTAACGAAAAAAACTACAAGATTCGATATGTATAAGCTGCTGCTGAAAGAGATAAGAGCATACCGCAAAGACTGTCCTGAACTTTTTGAAGATCATGACATAAATCTCCTGCTCCCGAAGATCAAGAGATATATCAAAGAACACAATATCCTGTTCACATCACTCAGACAGTCATCACTCACACACTCAGATATCTGCATCACTAACATACTCTTCACAAAAAAAGGCATACGGTATATCGATTGGGAACATGCTAAATTCTGGGACAATGCGGTTGATGTAGCGATGATATTTGATCCTGACACTGCACAACCTCCCTGGAAGATAAAGCTGACAGACAGACAGTCAGAGCTCTATCTGAACACTTATCTACGATACATAAAAGACAAGACATTGAAAGAACGGGTACAGGTCTGGACAACTTATCTCAAATGCACAGATATGCTCTTCCTGAAATGGAAAGTCATGAGATATGACAAAGAGCCGGTAAAGGCCCTTCCAAAGAAGCATTATGCGAAATGCGCGGAAAATGTAGTTAAGAGTATAAAAAAGAAATTCTATTAGAGAATGGATGAGACTTGCGTTTCTCTACTTGCCTTTCCTGTGGAAGTTCAACATGCTTGGTTTCTTATGGTGGTATCCGTTAGAGAATACCTCCTTGTTCACGAAACGGACATCCTCAACAGAATAGAATGCGTCAGGGTTGTATTGTTTTATCAGCTCAACCATCTTCCAGATATCGACGCGTTCTATCACCACGAATATTATCTTGACTTTACCTGAAGGCCCATCTGCCTTGCTGACACTCCCTGTGAAACCTTCCTTGTCAAGAGCTGAAGCGAGCTTTGATGCATCCTTTGATGCTACAACCCTTACCGCAACCCTGCCGACTGCCAATCTTTCTTCCAGCACAATCCCTATGTACGTCCCTGCAGCAAACCCCGCACCGTATGCGATGTAACTCATCACATTGCTAAGGTTGAGCAGTATCTGACGTATTGCCATGAGCCAGATTATGACCTCAAAGAAACCCAGCAGGGGAGCCAGGAACTTAAGGCCCCTTGCTATGAATATCATACGGATGGTACCCATACTGACATCTATTATCCTTGCAAAGAATATCAAGAGAGGTATCAATAACCAAGTATAGAAATCAAAAGCGTAAACCTGTGCTAAAAAAGCTGTAAAATCCATCATCACACCTCTCTAAAATACCATATTCAAACTTCTTTATAAATATTAAGGTCTATTTTGTATGTCAAATAGCAGGTAAACTTTATAAATCACTGATTTTCTCTTGTCTGCTGGCCAGTACATAGCCCTGTAGTGTAGAGGCCAATCATCTCGGACTCTGGCGGCGCAGATCAGAGACCTGCTGGGTCTCAACTTGCGTTGGAGACATCCGGGGACCGCGGTTCGAATCCGCGCAGGGCTATTTTTATTTTACGTATAATCATAGAAACATTTTCTGGGCTAAAAGATCGTAAGAAAGTAACTGTATATTGCGATTACCTTTTGCGCATCGCATCTGCTTGTTGTTCCCATCAATGGCGTTATCTCACTCGATCTTAAGGATATTAGAGTAAGTTTTTGAGGAACCTGACGTAGCAGTAACTATCTCGTTCGTGGGCAGCTTGCCGTCGCCCAGGTCCGCATCGGCGACCGTCACCGTCACTTCGCTGCGTATGCCGAGATGAATTGGGCACCCGGATACTACAAAACCACCCTCGAACTCAGGTTCGAGGTTTCCGATGGTCAGGACATGGCTGCCTGGCGTCACGACCACACGGACGACTTTGCTATCTGTGATCTCGTTTCCAGCAGTCACCAAGTCATGGAATTTTTCGTCTTTTGTCTTTAGTGTGAATCCAGTACTGCCGAGGTCGACATGCATCCGGGTACCGGCGCTCTCGTAATATTTTGAATCCGCAGAGACGCCGGATCGTCCGGTCATGCTTATGTCAACGACCTTGTCTGCAGTGCCGTCGTTGATTATGTTCAGTCCGAAGTTCGTCTGTCCTACCGCCTGGAAACTATCCAGGTTAGCTCCACTCACAGCGCCATCCTTGCGCGGGGTTCCGCAGGGAAGATCCCCTGTCACTGACTGCAATATGTTCATTGATGTGGCAGTCATCTCTAACCTGATGCTTCCGCCGCCGCTGAGCCCTATTGAATACGGGTCTCCTGGATTGCTGTCCTTCGGAGGGAGGTTCGCATTGAGACTCACGGTCGATATCTCCGACAACGAAATCAATGACCCTCGCCCCTCTATGCCATCTTCGGCCGTGTCGCCCTTGCCTCGCACATAGACATACGCGTGTGGGTCCCACATCAATGAGGATGTGACCTTGCCGCTGCCCTTCGTTTTGACAGTGTCCGACATTATGAAAAACGTGACATTCTTGCATACGTTATCGTTGACGCAAACGTTCAGCACATACTCTCCTTCATCGCCCACCTTGGCTGTGAGAGTCAGTTGTCCTTCGCTGTCCACGGGCAATCCCTCTATATACAATCCCTTTATTATATACGTACCTCCCTTGCCGTATCTGACCTGATTGAGTTGGGATGTGAATCTATAGGGCGCCTTTCCGCCGGTGGCGCTAAAGGAATACATGAAGGGCGTTCCGACATAAACAATCGGAAGCTCAACAGGCGGCGAGAAACTGATTTCCGTTGCTGCGCCTGGAGAACCTTGGCCGGCAGACGCCCCATTCTGATTGACATCGCTGCCCGCATCTTGAGTTGCGCAACCACTGATGAAGAGGATTCCAACCAATAGAATCAGGAATGAAAGACCGTTCACCTTCTTTTGCATGAGTTTTAACTTCATATTGCGATTAGGTCTTCTTTAAATATATAAATGTTTTTGAATTCCCTTTTTCTACAGAATCCAAAATTTTAAATAAAACAATGCTATCTAAAAAAATATAAAGATTAAATATCAAAAAATGAAAGTCTCTAAAAATCAGACAAAAAGGTTATTAAGCCTGCGCAGGGCTATTTTTTATTCTTCGTCAGAACATTTAAATACTCAAATAATTTAGGGTAGGTTAATCTGTAATATGGAACTAACCCGCATATCAAAGAATGTGAATCATCTTTCATTTCTGATTATATTGATTAATGTTCTTCTCATCAGCGGATGTGTACCGGATGCAGGTGATAATGTCATTGCTCCTGATGTCAACCAGAGCGTGCTTGAAGCTGCACAGGAAGTACAGATCGAGACTGATGTCCAATCACAGGGATTGCAGATAGTACTCAAGGATCCAGGTATGCCTGAGGTCAAATATCTCCAGCCTACAGTCATAGAGGTCCAACTGCAGAATATAGAAGATCAGTGGATAACTATATGGAGCAATCCGGAAGGAAAAGTATTGAAGCTGACTTCTGATGGTGCTGAGATGCTTCTAGATACTGTGATCGTTCCAGCAGGGCATTATGTCGGGACCAGGCTGAAGGTCAGCACGATTGATGTTGAGGTCGATGTAAACAGGGATGGGGATACCTTAGATAAGAATGTTCAGCTGACCCTGACATTGGAAGAATTCAACAAGCTGCCTGAGAAAGATAAGCCACAGCCACCGGCAAAACCATCACCACCGTCTCCACCAGATAGGCCGTCGCCACCAGATAAACCATCTAAGCCACAGCCGCCAACAGGTTCTGCAACAGATGACCTGCAGACATCAGATAAACCAGCTAAGCCAGAGAAACCATCTGAGCCTGAGGCGCCATCACGGCCACCTGAACCACAGGGACCTGGCGGGGCATCACCGCAGGGAGGGCAGGAACCACCTTATAGGATAGAAGGAAATCTTGTCTACATGCCAAAATATCTGGATGAGAAGCATACCGTTACTTTGAATGATTACATCTTTCCGCGGGGCGAGGAAATGTGGAAGACTGATTTTGTCTACAGTGGAAGCGGTGGAAGACTCATATGTGATTTCACACTGCGCCCGCTGAATATAAAGGGCGAGCAGATAACATTAGAGGTGTATATAGAGGATACATCTATCCCGCCTTCAGTCATCACTGTATCTGCATTGACATTATCTCGACCTTCAGTAATATATGGCGCTTCTTCAATCGGTACGGTGACTTTGAGTGACCCTGCACCTACTGGTGACCAGGTCATACAATTGTCGACCACTCCTGACGCTCCTATGACGCTGCCCACGAGCATGATAATAAAAGCAGGTGAGATGTCAGGCAAATTCAATATCAAGACTAACCCCGTCACTTCATCTGTAAATGCGACCATCACTGCTACACTAAGTGACTCACAGAAAACTGCTATCCTGACAGTCACTCTTCCTACCTGCAGTGAGACTGATAACGGAAAGGATTATGAAATAAAAGGATCCATCACTGAAAAAGCAGGTTTTGGAGGTCTTTCTGGAAATGATCATTGTCAGAACGATATTGAGCTGAATGAATATTATTGCTTAGATACACCAAAATCAACAGGCGGTATGGCTGACTCTATAAGATATAAATGCCCTAATGGATGTAAAGATGGGGCATGCTTGCCTGCAACTCTTAAATCATGTAATGATAGTGATGGCGGAAAGAACTATGATGTGAAAGGATCTGTCGAAACCTCTGACTTTTCTGGAAATGATGGTTGCCAAGATGATACTAAACTGATTGAATATTATTGTTTGACCACTCCAAGCTCAACAGGTGACATGTTTGGTATAGAAGAACACGTATGCCCTAATGGTTGCAGTGATGGAACATGCTTACCTGCACCTCCTAAATCATGCATCGACAGTGATGGCGGAAAGAACTATGAGGTAAAAGGATCTGTCGAAACCTCTGACTTTTCTGGAAATGATGGTTGCCAAGATGATACTAAACTGATTGAATATTATTGTTTGACTGCACCAAGTCCAACAGGCGACATGTTTGGTGTGGAAGAATATTCCTGCCCTAATGGTTGCAGTGATGGAACATGCTTACCTGCACATCCAATCCTACTTTCGCTGACCGTGTCTCTGAATTCAGTTATTGGCGGTGATCCTTCGGTCGGCACAGTGACATTGAGTAATCCTGCACCTGCCGGCGGCCAAGTTGTGCAATTGTCGACTAATCCCAGCACTTCTCTTACACTCCCTGCAAGCATGACTGTGGCAGCTAGTGAAACTTCGGGCACCTTCAACATCCCCACTAACATGGTGGGCAGTCCTGTAGATGTGACCATCACAGCCACATCATATGACTCCCAGAAAACTGCACAACTAAGGATCAATCAGATGCCTGCATATTGTCCTTATACTTGTCGAACACCAAAAAAGGTAAGTGGAGGATGGTCAGGACCGACTTGGGTCACAGAATGCGAAAGCAATGAGATTCCAATCCAATCTTCCTGTCCTTCGGTGACTCAACAGTACTCCTGCGGGGTTTTTGGATGGTCTACTTGTTACTACACAGGCAACTCAATCTGCTGTAAATCTAAATAGGAATACCTGGTCTGTAATATGAACCTGAATCGTATATCAAAGAACGTGAATCATTTCTCATTCCTGATAATATTGGTAAGCGTCCTTCTCATCAGCGGATGTACCGAATCCAATACGGACAATACAGACTTGACTCGAGATATGCTTAAACTGATCGAGATACATATTGATGAGGATTACCTTAACCGAACTAATCATAATACAATACACATCGCAGATGTCACCATCAATCCTGATGGACGTATTGACCTGAAAGTCATAGACAACAGCCAGGAAGAGCCAATAAAAAAATTAGAGACCGCTCTGCAGGCGATCCAGGAAAACGGGACACTTGAGCTATCCTATGAGGATCAGATGGAAATAGATGGTGAGATGGTCTGGGCATACCTGTCAAAAGAAGTCTTGCCGGATGATCCTGATTACATATATGCAGTACGAGAGGCATTAAGAAATGAACTCATCATCTATGGTCTTGAAGGAGAGATCAAAGACAGGAACATCATCTTCATCGATCATCATATCTATACTTATGGAGAACTGATAGAAGGAGAATATTCTGGACCATACATAGATTTTCCCACATATGAATATGATATCAAAAGAAGCACTCTGGCAGGAAGGATGAAGTTTGATATAAACAGGAGCATATTTGCCATCTACGGCAATGGGTTCAGCCTGAATGGTGATGCAGGGTCAGGTGAATCATCCGCACTTTTTGGATTGTACAGCCTGCCTTATGAGAATAGAGGAGTCACGATATCACAGATAGACCCGGATGAGACAGTCCACTTAGAATACAAGAATGAATCTATCATACTGAAACCCGGAAAGAAATGGGTGAAGACAACATCAAGGATAGATAAGACAGAAAAAGGCTCAGCAGAATTGACTGAGACTGATACGATCATAAACTACGGAGCATCCAAGATAGTATGGGATTAAAATGAGAAAAGCAGTCCTGATTGCGCCTTTGATATTTCTGGTCATTTCAGTTGTATTAATTTCTATATTCTCTAATCTTGTTTCAGCAGACGTCCTTCCAGGAGGATATGACTCTGCGACTCTTAATTTTTTTGTTGAATATGACAACGAAACTATTACCCCAGCTTTTAGAGCAGATATCCTGATATGCCTGCAGGGAAACTGTGATAAGATTGACAACTCAGGACAATGTGCAGAAGGACAATGCTCTTTTAGCTATTATCGCGTTGAAAGAGTGCCTCATGAGATGAAGCTGCAAGTAACTCTTTATGACAAAACATTCACTTCAGACACATTTAGATTTTCAGAACAGATGTCTGTAGATGAGTATTATTATCTTGTCGACATCAAGCCAGATGGAAACATGATAATAAGTGACAATGAGAGCGAGATTAAGCAGTATAAGAAAGATCAGGGCATTGATACTGATTTAGCCAAATCAGAATCAGATAATCCATCATTGCTACTTTTTGTTTATGCAGTCATATTGACAATAGTGCTTGAGCTGGCTGTTTTAATATTCTTCATCAAGAGATGGAAAGTTAAGGCATGGACAAAGCCCATCTTAACAGTTATAGCAGTAAACATGATCTCGATTCCGTTAGTATGGACACTTTTTTTAGGTCTCATCATCATATCATTCTTCTTTGCTATAATAATCGCCGAAGCATTTGCGGTCGTCTTTGAAGCATATGTTATCCATTGGATGAATAAGAAACAGCTAAAACTTAAACAATCATTCATTTTAAGCTTCATCATGAATCTGGTCAGCTTCTTATTAGGGGGGGCGATACTTGTCTCTATCGGCAATGCAATACTATGAAACATAATATCCTGATCGGTCTATTGGTGGTTCTATTCTCTTTATCTATCGTATATGCAGCTCCAGCTCCTTGGGGCATCGCAATAAACCCGGAGACAAAAGAATGTGGAGGGTATTGGGCAGGAGATGAGTATGTTGCACCTGAATTACCAGAAGGCTGGAAAGCATATTATCCAGACTATTATCTTGCAGGAGACGACATCATAAAGACTGAATTCGGAGATTGCGTCTTCAGGAAAGATGCAGGAGATGCTCCTGGAGAGGAAGAGAGATGCTGTAATGCTCTTGGATTGAATTTCGTGACTGCAGATGTCGGAGAGACAGGATTATTTTCATATCCTATGCTTAATTTTCTTACCATAGGCATCATCGTCCTGGCATCCATAGCCGGACTGATCTGGTTGATAGTGCGGTCAATAGTCAAAAGATCGAAGAAAAAATAAATAGAGTCATCTTTTACCATTCCAACCATTGAATAAAAACCTATTTATACAACCATGCTCATCCTATAATCAAGAGTTCATATCAATAACAAGGCTAGTTTTATATTGAATATTGGGGGGTCAATATGCGGCACGTCACACTATGCTTGCTTGTAGAAGATGAGAAGATAATTCTAGGGATGAAAAAAAGAGGATTCGGAGCAGGCAAGTATAATGGTTTCGGAGGAAAGCAGGAAGGAGATGAGACACTGCTGCAGACCGCGGTCCGGGAACTAGGGCAAGAGACGGGAGTGGATACAGAAGAGCAGTACCTGAAAGAAGTGGCAGAGCTGACCTTCCGTTTTCCAGACAAACCTGACTGGAACCAGATAGTGCATGTATACTTCGTGACGCAATACAACTCTGAACCAAAAGAGACTGAAGAGATGCGTCCTGAATGGTTCAGCAGGGATGCCATACCATATGAAAAGATGTGGGAAGCTGACAGGCACTGGATGCCACAAGTACTTGAAGGGAGATATGTCAAAGGCAGTTTCGTCTATTCTGCAGAACAGACTCTTCTTGACACGGCCATACATTGCAGTCCCCTGAATAAATAGCGTGTGAAAGATGGAAATCAAAGAATGTCCTAAAACAAAAGAAGAGCTTGTCGATGAATACAATAATCTTGATACTGAGACAAGAAAGATCCTTGAATGCTCTTACAGCACTGTAGCAGATACAGATGCATCAGCAGATAGGCTTGAAGAGCTCAGGATGTTCTGTAAGAAGCTAGGCATGAAGAGAGTAGGTGTAGCTTTCTGCAAAGGTCTCAGGAGCTTTGGAGAGAATGTCGATGCCCAACTCAGCAAGGATTTTGAGACGTATTCAGTCTGCTGTAATGTATGCGGGATAGACAAGCCAGATATCAACATAAAACAGGTGAAGGATGACAGGGTCGAGCCTGCATGCAATCCATTAGGGCAGGCAGCAGTCCTGAATGACAAGCAAGTGGACATAGTGGTAAAGTGCGGATTCTGTATGGGACATGACATCATATTCTCAAAGAACATCAAGGCACCTACGACCACTTTGATAGTCAAAGACAGGAAACACAAGCACAGGACTGCAGATATATTCTGAACACCCTTCTTTTTTGCGTAATGTGAAATATCCCGCTCAAAAGCTATTTAAGATAAGATTTCTGGTCTTTCTGCATCAAGGAGGCCTCGCTATGGGAACAGTAGTCAATATCAGAGACGTAATAGATAAGAAGAGAGAAGCAGACAGGCACGTCCAGAAAGGGGACGAAGAAGTCAAGAATGAGAACTTCAAGAAAGCAGAGTTCCTCTATGAAGTCGCGCTCGAGAAATATTCTGGGTTCATGAAGCCGCCAGTATCACTCTACGAAAGGCTGAGTGACTGCAGGCTATACATGAAAAGGTTCACTGATGCTGTGAAGACACTTGAAGACTGTCTCAATCGCCACCCTGACAACATAAGTGTGCTCGTGAAATTAGGCATGATGCACATAGACCACTGGACAGAGATACAGGACCCTGCAGCAGCAGTAAGATATTTCAGCAGGGTAAAAGAACTCAAGCCAGAATATAAGAGCAGGGCAATGACGATAAGCGCGATGCTGGCGTATGCAAGCTCATATTCAAAGCAAGAGAACCACAGATGAGAACCCGTCCCGTCCATAGAAAATCATCTTAAGCTGCATCGCGGCGACTGAAAGACCTTACCCAATAGCCCACCTTATCTGCTGCATTCTTTGCTGCATATCTCAACGGTATCTGGAACGGGGCGAAGATCGCTGAAGGGACAGCTTTAGTCACAAGATTGGCAAGCACTGAGTCCATTCCACCTATCTGCCCTGCAGTCTGGGTCGGGACAGCCCACAATACATAACTGACCTGCTTCAGCAGCATCAGTGATGCGTATTCTCCAGCACGCCTTTTCCAATACCCTCCCTGTTCCTCAGGATTCTTACGCAGATACTTCCTGTCACGATAGATCAACTGAGGGAGCAGAGTGCCCCAGTAACCAAGAGCATCTGCAGCCACTGTCAATGAAGACACAGCGACCGCTGAATCAAGATTATGTGATGCATAATACGAAACAAGACTGCCTGCCACGACAGATACAGAGAATGAGATAGCATGATTTATGCCTGTAGGCCACTCCTTACGGAATGCTTCATTCACCCAGGTCCTACTTCTCATCACAATAGCATCGAGGGACATCAGGAAAAAGTGGCGGTCAGGGTTAATATTTCTTTCTTGCAAAATTTTACAGATATATGCAATCAGGCCCTGAGCCTACCAAGAATGTATAGGACCAAAATCAGGTTCCTGCACTGCAGTACCTTCTGCAGGCTCCCAGTCAAGGTCAGGATCAGTTAAGTCTATCTCTTTCTCACGTATGAAATCCACGATCTCAAATATGCCGAAGTGGCGGATGTCACACAGGGCAGGCTTCCTTGAATGCAGCATCAGCTCTCCGAAATGGTTGGCTTCCCTGTCAGTCAGAAGGGAAGTGAGCAGTATAGGGTCAAGATCAGAGAAATCATTTGACTTCTCGAAGAAATCGACTATCCGATGGAGTATCTGATTCTGGATAGAATCATCCATCTTGAAATAGACATTCTCATACATGAACTTCTTGAGCGAATCGAAATGATGGAACTCATCTGAATCACTGAAATCGACAAACCCTTTCCTCCTGCTCTCCTCTGCAAGCGCAGTGACGACATTCAATATCCTCACCCTCTGGTTCCAGCCCAACCTGTTTGCCTCGTAAGGAATCTTCTCCTTGCAGAGATAACCATACCTCACAGCATCATTCATGTCTGAGAAAGTATATGATATCTTGTCAGCGAACATAACGACAGAATGCTCCTGTATGGAAGAAGGATCCACAGTCAGCGCATCCACACCGCGCGAATGGTTGAGCATACCCTCAAGAGTCTCCTTGGTCAGGTTAAGGCCTGCCCCTTTACGTTCGATATGCTGCGCCACGACCACACTGTTCACGTAATGCTTGAATGGCTTTCCTGCCCTCTCTGAGAGCACACGCTCACCAAGGTGACCATAAGGGGTGTGCCCTATGTCATGCCCTGCTGCAATCGCCATGCACATCGGGATGTCCAGTCCAAGCTTATCGGCTATCCCTACAGATAATGCAACTACCTCATCAGTATGCAGAAGCCTTGTCCTGACATGCGGATTGTCTGGTGCGCATATGACCTGGGTCTTGTGCGCAAGCCTGCGGTATGCCTTTGATTGTGTTATCTTGCAGAAATCTGTAAGGTACGGATCATTTATGAGAATCTCATCACCATGATCGCGTCTTCGTCCGACCGTTCCAGTATATGCATCCATGGAATATGCAGAGGTCATTCTGTATTTAAGATTAATTATATACTGTTTAACCTTCTTTAATACCATCTATCCTGCACTCCGATAACTATTTAAACTCGTTTAACAATTTCAGACACAATACGTTCTCAAGAGGTGACGGGCGATGCAGAAGTGCAGTGAATGTGACGGTGAACTGATAAAAGACGGCGTGATGCATAGCGGTAATTCTAAGTACCAAGTATATAAATGCAACAAGTGCGGCAAAGAGAAGATGGAATGCCTAGGCCTTAACTGAGTATATAAACAGGACAATCCGTTCCAGTAATCTTTATATTTTGACCATTAATTCTCATCTAAATGGTAAACCAAAAATGGCCAAATAGACTGGTGATAGTGCGACACGGACAGTCAGAACATAATGTGGCTCTTGATCTTCTTGAAGATGGGCTTGAGAACAGGCTTGAAGAGATGAGAAAGATACGTGACGCAGACATCGCACTTACACCTACAGGAGTATGGCAGGCAGAACAGACAGGAAAGATGCTGGCAGCATATCCTGATTTTGACATCTGCTTCTCATCACCATACGAGCGGACACTCCAGACATCATATTCAATATTGTCACAATTACCTTATGAAGTTAAGCTGTTTAGGGACAACCGACTGAGAGAGAAAGAATTCGGCCGGCTGCACGGACTCTCTACAGATGAGATAAAAGAGAATCATCCAGAAGAATACGCCGGAAGGGAGCTTGAAGGTAAGTACTGGTACAGGCTGCCTGGCGGAGAGAATTATCCTGATGTAGAAGAGCGGGTACATAGCTTCCTTAACAAGCTCCACAGGGATTGGAGCGGAAAGAACGTGCTTGTGGTGACGCACCAGGTGCCTTATGTCTCTTTCAGGAAAATGTTTGAGCATCTTGATGAAGAACAGATACTTGAATTGGGAAATGTGCCTAACTGCGGAGTGCAGGAATATCTTCTTGATACGATCCGCGTACCTGAAGGAAGACTTGTGCTTAGCAATTATGATGCCACTGCGTATGACCGGGATAAAGCACCTAAGTGATGCCCTGCCTGATTTTCTTCTGTATACTTCTTCTTAATATAAGTTATATACACAACGTTTATCAGCGATTTTCAAAAAAATATCATCAGAACATATAAAAAGAGGTTCTTAGGCATTCAATGATTGAAGAGATGTAATTCTCTTTTAAAGTGAAATAAATGAGCCTCGCTAATACGGTAAAACATATTCTAAGATGCATCGCAATAGACGCAGTGATGCAGGGGTGGCAAGATGACTGAGGATAATGGGATCTCCCCTCTGGACATCAGCTGCTTGTATGCTGCAAAGCAGATTGCTGAACATCATAAGATAGTGCTGCCGAGCGGACCAAGATGGATGCGGAAGTATCATGGAGATACAGAGCATGAAGACAAACAGTTCAGGTCTGCAGGACTCGAGACGAGAGCAGAACGGGACTCATGGATACTACTCAATGCTACTGGAAAGAATCTATCACGGATGGTAAGGGAGCTCACTGCAAAGACGGGACATACTGAAGTGTATAGGGACAACTTCGAGGTGCTGTTCCTGCACTCAAGCATCGAACAGGCAATAGATGATCTTGAGGCAAGATACTGGATACCTGTAGATGGGTCTGATAAACCAAATATTGTCGCGCATTCATATCCTGACAATGTCATGGACTGGCTCTGCCATCAAGTGTATGAAAGGAGAGATCGTGTCTTCAACTTCCTTGACAGCGTCGACCTGTACCTTTACCAGAGCGCAGTCAAGATGCGTCCCGCAGAAAGGCCAATGCTCGACATACACGTCCATAGTTTCTGACGATACCCAAGGTGAATGAGAATGTCAATCAAGAACATACTGATATGTGGTGCAATAGGGCTCTCTTCATGCGCATACATGCAGAGACAGGTGCCTAAAGATACAAAGATAGTGTATGATATGATCACCACAGCAGATAAGACCTGCGACAGGCACTACACAGAACCACCTGTGAGGATAGTCGATGAATATCCTGACGGGAGCCTTGCAGCAACAGTAAAGTGTAAGTACGGCCTGCCTATGGGAGAGTATTCTGCCTGGCATGAGAACGGACAGAGAAGCTGGCATGCAAACTTCAGCGATGGACGACTGGACGGTCTTGCTGAGGCGTGGGATCCTGACGGAAAGAAATGGCTGCATGCAGAATTTGATAGCGGAGTCATGGACGGACAACTTGAGGTGCGACACTTCAATGGCAACCTCTGGATGGAAGGGAGATATTCTGATGGGATGATGGTCGGAGTACACAGGACATACACTCTTGATGGAATGATTGAGACAGAGAACGATCACAGGAAAGGTGATGCCTGGCTAAAGAAGATGACTACTGACAAGAGCCTGACAGGCAGGATAAGAGATCTGATGAACCAGAGAGAAAAGGCCCAAAAAGGCAAAAAACCGTGATTTTTGCGGATAGATAGAAAAATCCATGATTGGTTTTATATGTCAAATATCCTGATATTGAACTAAGAAAAGCATCAAAATAATCATTTGGAGGAGATATAGATGGTAAAGAAACGATATGTCGGAAAAGGAGAGACATTAGACACCGCAATAGCAGACCTTGAGAAGAAGCTTGAGAAGAAAGGCATCACAGACCTTGAGCCAGTCCACTCACCGGAATATACATTCAAGCTCTATGCAAAGGCACTATTCAAGAGAAGGTGGGTCACAGGAGAGCCTAATGTAAGCTACACTCTAGCAAGAAGCTCTGCTTTTGAGAAGGCAGGACTCAAAGAGAAATCATACGACCCTGAATACAACAGGATGGAAGTCCTTGTCGGTGCGACTTATGATACAGGAAAGCAGCTGAAGACAGAACCTTCAGGACCATGCTCTGATGATGTGTCATACAAGACGATCACAGATATCATCTGAAGCAACAATCTTTTTCTTTAATCTTTATTGGGGGTAGTTGAACCAAGATGACAAATCCATTTCCACAGGAACTCATAGATCTGCAGCGGAAAGTATTAGAGATAGGCAGGTTAGAAACAAGATTCAAGAGACGCCACAGGAAAAAGATGCCCTTGGCGATAATGAAGATATATGAGACAAAAGAGTATGGATTCGCAGACTGCCTCAGGACAGGCAACTACGCACCTTATACCCATGAGATGGACAATAATATGATGTGCAGGTTCAACTGCACCACAATCATACCTGAACTCTACACTGTCTGCGACATCTTCGACCTCAACCCCAAAATTGTGCAGTTCAAGGGATTCCGGGACAGGAATGCAAAGAAGCATGAACAGGGAGAACCCTGGGAATCCCATTTCGCAGTAATAGTCGAACCTTCTGAAGGAAAGCGTGTACTGATAGACCCATTCATGCACAAGTACGGAACGATATCTGAAGAGACAGAGAACAGGATAAAGGTCAGGAAGTCCCCCTGTCAGAACGGATTCGTGAGAGAGTTCGAAGAGATGGTAGAATACCCTGCAGAGGATTTCGCAAGGATGATGGAAAGGCTCAAGGACCCTGCTGAATCTCTCGACATGCTTGTCGCAGGGCAGCGCCTGAACAATGGGCTGGTAATCTCTGACAAGTCAGCAAACCTGATGATATATTATGACGATGATACCAACCAGCTCTCGACGATGCTCTACCTGCCGCAGATAGTCCTGCAGGATAGGGCGATAATATGCAGACAGCAGCTTGACGATAGAGGGGATACGCTGGACAGCTGGCTGGAGTTCTACTACACAAAAGGTGCCGACTGGAAACACCTGAAGGATGCAAAGAAGGTCGCAGTGCTCAGGCATGATGAGATAGATCGGATAAATTCTGCACTGAGATCCGAATTCTCCCCGAGAAATTCGATGCGCCCGGGAAAGTCAGTGCAGGAATCAGTATTGATCGATGATTTCATGGGAGATGTATTGCGTGAAGAGACAGGCACCCCTATAGCTCCTGTGATGAAAAACGTATTCAGATTCGTCAAGAAGTGCACCGATGTGCCTGAACTGGCAAAGAATTCCTGGGACAGGCTGACAGAGGAAGAACAGGAGACCATACTGATGACTGCTGTCACAAGATCAGCATATGAGATGACACTGCCTGAAGCAAGATACATATTCAGTGAGCAGGAACGTGATTCGTATCTTGCACAGAACCTCAGGGAGGAATACAAGCTGAAGATGGAATACCTGCCTCTTGAGCAGAGGCTCAGGATGCACGAGCTGAAGATGGAGCGGCTCGACAGAAAAGAGGCAGCCCGACTGTCAAAGAAGATTGAAGCGTTCAAGAACCTGTTTTATCCGGTGGATACTGAAATCGCACAGCTACTCAGCGCAAGAGAGTACAGCAATGCAGCATACCATCGCACGATGGACAAGCGACTTTTCGTAAAGAGCCTTGAAGACCTTGGAGATGAAGGGATAAAGAAAGCTGCTGAAGCGGTCAAGGCAGATATGATGACAGGATACATAGGGATGATATGCGACTTCATGCCATACGCAGTGGACGGCCATGATGAACTGATGCTGACAAGATATATCGATGACATAAGGATGCGCGTGAGAGCAAGGAGAAGCAATCGCGCAGAAAAGGATATCGCTAAAGGTGAGAGAGATGAAGTTGAGATACCTCGCTATGGGGACGGTTGAAGATAATAGTGCTGGGAAGATAACAGTAAGCAAGCCAAGGGATGTGTATGGGTTCAGGATGCCTGAACGATGGCCAGGCACATTCTACGTGTTGCCAGAAGGGGTCGCTGATGGAAGATATGAGTTCCAGGCATACCAGATGCTCAAGACAGAGAAAGGGGAACTTGCATCAAGGAAGCTCAAGCCTGAAGATCCTGAGTACCAGAACATAAAGACTGTCGTCGATTTCTATAAGCTCGGAGAGGGTGATGATCCCCGACTGCTTGCACTGGATGATGTCGTAAGGCTGTTAGGTATCGAGAGAGGTGACTGATGAGAGAGGTGAGAGCTGCTGCTGTATACATAGCTGCTGACAGGCTCAGGACTATAGAAGAGATAAACAGGGCAAGGACTCTTGCTGAACACATCACCTGCGATGAAGTGCACTACTCAAACAGTCGTGAGATATCATGGATCATGCAGCACGAGAACAGGACAGTCAGGACCGGAGAGAAACGGGATTCGAGACCTACATTCATACTATCTGCTTTCGATTGGACGCATCCGCTGAACGACCCTGACAGGCCAAGGGTGTATGTAGATAACCTGCCAGGGATATTCACTTTTGCAGACTACAGGGACAGGCAGCAGCTCCTCGAGAATAAAGGGGTCGCGTGCAATTCAGCATGGGAGATACATTCTGCATTCGGATGCATGCACTCATGCAGCTACTGCCATATAGGCAACTATTTCACGATAATGGTCGATGTCGAGAAGACCATAGAGAAACTCGGCGGACTGATTGAGAACAACCCACAGCAGAAGCTGTACAAATGGGACAACCAGAGCGACATAATGACCCTTGAGCCAGAATACTGTGCAACAAAGAAGATGGTCGAGTTCTTCGCAAAGACCGATAAGACATTGATGCTCTACACAAAAAGCGACAATGTGGATCACCTCCTCGACCTTGACCACAAGGGAAATACTGTCGTGTGCTGGACAATATCTTCTGATGAGGTTGCGCGCAAGCATGAACAAGGGGCACCCAGCCTTGACGCACGCCTTGATGCTGCTCGCAAGTGCAAGGAAGCAGGATACAGGATAAGATACCGATTCTCGCCGCTGATACCTATCGAAGGATGGGAAGAAGGAAACAATGAGATGATACGCAAAGCGATGAGGCCAGAGAACAGGCCTGAAGTCATCAGCATAGAGACACTCTGCCATATGAAAGCAGAGCAGGCAAGCAGGATGTTCCGCAAGCTTGCGATCGCACCGCAGGCAGAAGTGACAGAATACGAACTGTTCTCACACGAAGACAGGGCAAGGATATACAGGCTGCTGCTATCCGAGCTGAAGAGAGAAGCTCCTGATGTAGTCAAGGCATTATGTCTTGAGACACCGAAGATGTGGGCTGACCTTTCAGACCTTCTTGATGGTACTGTGGATGATTTCTACTGCTGCTGCGGGGAGGATTGCGCATGAGAAGCAAGAGGAAGAAGTAGATGGTAAGTATGCTTGAGACACTCGTACGTAAGGTGAAGGACAGGTATTACAAGTCACATCCCAGCACTGCACGTGCAAGAGAGCTTGAGAAAAGACTGAATCATGGTTTCAACACCCCTGCAAAGACCGTCGCTGAGGCAGTACATTTCATCTATGGACAGCACATGTACAGACAGGATCTTCCGGATACAGACCGCCTTACAGGGATCATACTGAAATCCCGAGACGGAAAGCTCAACTCTACAAAATACCTTCTTGACAGGATATCAAAAGAATATCTTGAGAACAAGTCATATGCTGACTTTGCAGGCATAAATGATGCTGGTGCTGCTTCTGCATTATACGGGACGCTGCGTCTCTATTTCCTGCGGGTCGCAGGCTCAGGTATGCTTGCAGCAGTAGGAGAGCTGAGCGAGGTACAGAGCACAAAGATTGCAGAGGTCGTCAAGATAGTCAGGGATATGCCTGCCAGGCTTTCACCTGCTGAGGTATCTGAGATGTCAAGACAGAGACTTTACGAAGAGACGCAGGAAGGGAAGAACCAGTTCCAGAAGCTGAGACGGGTTGTTGAATATCTTGTGGAGAATTACTCAGGAGAATAAAGAAAAAAATTGAAATCATTTACACTTCTTCCTCATTTCCTTGCACATCGGGCAGTGTGCTGAGCACCCATGGCTAAGGCCGAAAAACAGTATCAAAGCGGTCCACCAGTTGACTCCCCAGAAGTTCCAGACACCAAGGTCTTTTAACAGGAACGCAACGCCCAATAATAGCAGCAGTCCTACAACCATATGTTTACATTTATTACACATACAATGCATCATAGCATCACCTCAGGGTGATTGGTGAGAACTTAGTTTATAATTGTTTTGGCATTCTAGGTCAGGTTGTTTGTATACACCCTGACGACTATCTCAGGCCAGGAATAGACCCGTGTCATGAGTATGTGAGGAAAGACATCATACTCTACCTGATTCCAGGGAGTGTCCAACAGAAGTATAGGGATGCCTGCTCTTGCACAGCTCTCTGCATGGTGGATCTGGTCTTCCAATAGGAGAGTGATACCTGTGTCTACTGCGACTATCGATTTGTCATACCTGTTATCAGTCGTATCAGGATTGTGGTTCATGTGCACTGCTGAGAACATTCCAGGATAATGCAGATCCAGCCATTCTTCAGTCTCACGACGGAACCTTTCATGCCTGCTGGTTATCACTATCAGGTCATCGATGGTACTGAGCGCCTTGATCCCCTCTACTGAACCATCTACCGGAGGCATTGCAGCACCTTTCGGCGTCTGCAGGAAATCATAGTACAGCTGCAACCCTTCTGCTCTTGTGCAACCGTATACATCAGATATCTGATAAGTCTTGAATTCATCGCGCGTATGGTACGCACCGAAATGGCTGTTACAGACAGGGACCAGAGAAGCTACTGTGTCACAGAGGACATCATCGATATCAATACCTATTGCCATAAAAATCACATCTCTCAGATAAAGGGGATATGTTAAGGTAAATAAAAGTTTCTGTCATCATTTCGGTTCTTTCAGCGGATCCACCCACACGCGCGTGATGTCGTAACGTCTCTTGAGTTCCTTCATCTCTTTTGGGTACAGCTCTTCAGGAGAGAACTCAACAATCGTGTTCATGTTCTCTGAATACTGTATCCCTGCAGTGCCTGTGATCATCCTATCCACAAATTCATCAAGAGGCAACCTCCCCTCTCCATTCACGCTGACATTACCTTCAACAACGAACTTGTAATGCCCTCCAGTCTCAAGATCGCCCGTCTTTACCAGGGTGCGGGGTATGTATATGGTCTCATCATCAAGCAGTGCCATGTAAGGTCCTCTAAAAGCAGGTATGCAGCTCTTCACAGCCATCATGAACCTGCCATGCTGCTGGTATGCAGAGGCCTCATTGAACCGCTGATAGTCTATGCGTAAGAATGAAGGGTCGATACAGGTATTTACCAAGTATAGTCTTGTCATAGTATATTGCCCTAGAACAGAGGGTCCACTGTCCACCTCTCAAAAATATTAGTGCGGGCTACTTTAAAAAAGTTTGGAGTAAGCCCATTTAAAAAGGGTCTTGTGGAATGCGCAAATCAGATGGCCAAAACCTTTTAATACTCCCTATGCGGTTGATGGCCTATGAACACAGAATATGTACCACCAAAACCTATAGCACAGGCAATGGAATTAAGGGAATTATACCGGGCAAATCTATGCCGGACTGATGATATGGAGCTGATAAGGCTTTACAGGCAGTGTGAGCAGAGATACGGCGGCCTGAAACTGCCTGCGGATGAGCCTGCACGCCAGGATGCGGATTTCTACAAAGGAGCTGCTGCGCTTGACCTTCTTGTGGAAAGATGGGGTGTAGAAAATCTTGGGATACTCCGTCCGAAACGCCAGAAGAGCATAACAGAAAGGATTGCCGATATGTTATGTAGTTACGGACATAAGTAATTGGTAAAATTGAGCGTGAAATCATATCTTTGCCAAAAATTCTCTAAACGTTCCTTTAATTGTTCAATTGTTGGAAAATGAGACTCCCCAGACATATGTCTGGGGTATCTTGTGACATACTCTACGTTTGTCCGAAATTCCAGTCTCCTTGGCTTTCTGCTATGTAGTTTTGTATTGTTTCAAAGCTTACGTTTCCTACGCTTCTGAAGAATTTT
>JBDRET010000038.1:0-4687 GCA_043819495.1 Candidatus Woesearchaeota archaeon
AATGTTAAAAAAATAAAAAAATTACTCTTCTGCAGAGCTATCGAAAGTCACAACCACATCTGCGCTCTTCCTGAGGTACTCGATATAGGAAGGGACGAGCTGTGATCTCTTCTGAACAAGCAGTGACTCCTCAATCTTTGCTGACTCCTGTTCAAAAGTGCCTTCTTTAGGCAATCTCAGTATCACATGATAACCGAAATCAGTCTGCACAGGCTCTTTGGTGTACTCATACTCTTTGAGAGCAAATGCTGCATCCTCAAACTGAGGCACCATCTGTCCTGGTCCAAACTCACCAAGGTCACCATCATTCTGTGTGACTGAAGGATCCTTTGACCTTACGCCAGCCATCTTTGCGAACTCTTCTGCAAGCTTGTTCTTTGATACACCCTTAAGATCATTGATCGCATCAACTGCATCCTTCTCGCTCTCAACAAGGATGTGCATAGCATGTATCCTTGAGTCATAGAATGCTTTGACCTCTTCCTCTGTGACTGTCGCCTTAGGGAAGACTGCCTTCTCAAGCAATGCATTGATAGTTAGCTGCTTTGTATAAAGCTCCTCAAGATATTCTCGTGTGATATTCTGTTCAGCAAGGCGCTCATCAAGCTGCTCTGCAGTCACTCCTGCCTGGAGCATTGCAGCCTCAATCTCAGCAGTGACTTCCTCTGGTGTCACAGCGACACCCTTGGCCGTAGCTTCCTGAAGAAGTATCATCTCATTTATCGTCTGGTTGAGCAGAGTCTCCTTTGTTATGATGCTCTGGTACTCTGCAGGCACCCTTGAATACTGATCATCAAGATATGCAGCAGTGATCTCCTCACCGTTCACTGTAGCGACAACCTTATTCTCTTCACCATTCCTCAGCATGCCTGACTTTGATGAAAGAAATATCAGGCCTGCAACAACAGCCACAAGTACAACAAATACTGCGGCTCCGAAAAAAACATCCTTAAGACCTCTTACCTTCTTTTTCTTATGAGCTCTTGCCAAACTTATCCCCTCCGTAACATCATGATCATATCAGATAAATGGTATCACGGAAAGCCGATTATATATAAAACTTACCCTGCACTTACTACTTGTGAAAGGAGAAAAAACTCATCGTCACCATCAAGTTATAATAAACATTTATATTGCTTATAAAAGGATAAAGAAACATGGGACGCGATATAGTCGTAGGCCGCCTGGCATCAGACAGGGAGAAGCTAGGGACCAAAGGAACAATACTCATAGGAAAAGCCTATGTGAAGATGGGCAGGATCACAAGCCTTGCAAACAAGATATACATCGATGTCGCAGGAGCACACGTACTCTCGATCTTCGGAAAGAGAGGCGGGGGAAAATCATACACCATGGGTGTCATCGCAGAAGGGATGGCAGACCTCCCCCCAGAGATCAACAAGAATCTAAGTTTCATATTTCTAGATACCATGGGAGTGTACTGGACCATGAAGTACCCTAACAAGAACGATGAGACATTACTTGAGTCATGGGGATACAAACCAAAAGGATTAGACATAGTCATCTACACACCTGTAAGCTACTACAAACAATACAAAGAGCAGGGCATACCTACTGACAGACCATTCTCGATAAAGCCATCTGAACTTGATGCGCCAGACTGGTGCGAAGCTTTTGGCCTGGATCCTAACAGCGCTGTAGGCATACTTGTCGAAAGGGTAGTGCACCAGCTCAAGAAAGTGAAAGGAGATGACTATGACATGGGTGACCTGGTGCAGGCAGCCCAGCAGGACATAAGATCAGAACAGACTGCAAAAGATACTCTTGAGAACAGGTTCCGGAGCGCAGAAGGATGGGGAGTGTTTGATGCCCATGGTACTCCACTAAGCGAACTTGCAGCAGGAGGTCAGGTGACAATACTTGATGTCAGCTGCTATGCTACAATGCCAGGAGGATGGAAGATCAAATACCTGATAGTAGGACTGGTAGCACAGAAACTTTTCCTGCAGAGGATGACTGCAAGGAAGAAAGAAGAGTATGATCAGGTACATTCAACGATGGACTACTTCACTGCAGAAGACACATCCAAGAAGAAACAGGAGATGCCACTTGTGTGGTTGGTCATAGATGAAGCGCACGAGTTCCTACCGCGAGACCCGAATGATACCAATTCTGCAACAATGCCACTGGTGACAATAATGAGAGAAGGAAGGCAGCCAGGAATCTCACTGATACTTGCGACACAGCAGCCAGGCAAGATCCACACAGATGTCATGACCCAAAGTGATATAGTGATCTCTCATCGTATCACTGCAAGGTTAGATGTAGATGCTCTTGGCATGTTGACACAGTCATACATGAAAGAAGGACTGACACAGGCAGTGGATGAGCTTCCAAGAGTGCAGGGTGCTGGAGTGATATTTGATGATGCAAACGAGAAGCTCTACCCATTCAGGGTACGCCCAAGGTTCACCTGGCACGGTGGTTCAAGTCCGTCCGCAGTGAAAGTCGAGAAGAAGAAATTCGGTGAATGATTTCTGATTTAGTTGTTAGATCTCTGATTACAACGTCTAGTTCTGAAATATATGATTATGGATTCGGACAGTATCCGAACTTCCCGAATACAGTACGGACAAGGTCCAGAAGTCCATATTAAACATGGATGCGTAGTTCTATGCATGGTTTTCAGCAAAAACTTTCCACGAGAACTAAAAGACGGAAGCACCAGATGGGAGGAGATATTCCTCTCAGTACAGGAGGAACGTGAGCGGGAACAGGTCGCACGGCAGGAGAACCTCTACCTTGTAAGACAGTGCATCGCAGATGCGCGAAACGTACTCAAGGATGAGAAGATGATGGATATGCAGTCACATGTCCTGAGCCTTGCCATGACACTGTTCAAGAAACGCGCAAGCCACGCAGTGCACTACAAGGACGAGCTCTGCAAAAAGAAGTTCCAGAAGTACTGGGGGAAGAAATTTCCTGACCCTGCGGAAGAGAGATCAGATAACAAAAAAGTGAAGAAAAAATAAAGAATTTTTCCGTCAAAATTATTTTTTCTTTTTTACTGCTTTTTAGGTAATTAAAGACTTTATTGCATATCCTGTTGGTTCCCACACAGTTTCTTCAAATGAAAACATACCATCTAAAAATAAGAATAGGTATATCGTCAAAAAAAACGTAGATATAATCAAGAAAGGTATTCCAAATCCATGATGCCCCGCATTTGTGATTAATATACTTAAAACAAATATCCCGAGCATGGAACTAATTTGCAAAACTCCAATTACTGCCAATACATTGTCAGACATTGAATAAATGGACATGATCCAAGAGATTACAGTAAACGCTGCTAATCCCCAAACTACTGATTTATAGATGGATATGTTATTATTATTTTTCATTGAATCACCTTATTAATTAAAAAACCAAAAAATTATTTCTTTTTTACTGCTTTCTTAGGAGCAGCTTTTTTTGCAGGCTTCTTTGCTGCAGGTTTCTTTGGTACTGCTGTCTTGACTGCTTTCCTTGCAGGCTTGCGCTTTGCAGGTGTCTTTGCAGGCATCTTGATCAGATCAGGAGCCATCTCAAGCTGCATCTCAAGCGGAGCACGGGTCATTGCGATGAGCGCTGCTATGAACATGAGCGCGAACACGAATCCAAGAGTAAAACCCCAAGTCTCGCTGATCCTGCCATACAGAGTATAGATCACAGTGATCATAAACCCTACAATAGAAGCGAGCATGAAACTGCTTTTCAAAGGAGCTACTTTCCACATGTTGTTACACCTCTTAGGTATTATGAAAATATAGGGGCTATTGGCGTTTATAAAGGTTGCGGCAGAATCCGGAAATCCGCACAAGACACAAGACATGTACGGATGAGGCATATAAACCATCTTAACAAATGAAATATGTGGATATCCAAACCATCTTAAGAGAAAGAAGCGACCATTTTGTCGTGACAATATACAAAGAAGACAGAGCAAATCTGTGCGTTTCTATGGGCGATATAATAATCTTCAAATTAGGTGAGATTGAGTTAATTAGACCTGTAAGGGCCGACTTCCACATCTCTTTACCGAAAAAACTATTAAAAAAAAAGTCTCGAGGGCAAAAAATAAAACTCAATATCTTACGGGTCGTTAAACGAATACAAAGTTTGAAGAGGCCTGATGAAACAGCAGAAGGGGATGACATCGATATTCGACATTTCATCCCCCTCAAAACAATGTTTGGTTATCCTATCTATGTTATAGAAAGGACCAAAGAGTGCTCCACTGTCTGGTACGCCATAGGTGGCGGAGTCAACCACATCAACATCAAGAATATAGTAAAAACCAGCAAGATTGCTGAATTGCTTGGATTCTATTTTGGAGATGGAAATACCTCCCCCGGAATAAGAAGTTTCAGATTGAATAACTCTGAACCCTCCACATTGAACAGTTGCCTAGCTGTGCTGGAAGATATGGGAATAAGTCGTAAAATGTTCAAAGGCCAAATAATATACAGTACGAACAAAAATGAGATAACGCTAGATGTGAAAAAGCGGTGTGTTGCCTTCTGGAGCGCCGTACTAGAGATGGACAAGACATGTTTTAACCTCGTAGTCAAGAAGTCTATATCCTAAACTATGTTAGGGTATAGATGAATTGGCGTAGCTTAACCAAAAGATATATAAATAACAGAGATATTCCAATACCATGACAGCTTATAAATTTGATAAA
>JBDRET010000039.1:0-6934 GCA_043819495.1 Candidatus Woesearchaeota archaeon
GTGAATAAAAAAATGTGCGTATTAGCGTTTTTAAACCTATTTAAACGTGTTTTAAGACATCCTTTTTAAATGGTTATTGATTTAATTCAGCAACCTTCTTTTTGATCCCTTCCGGACTGCTGTAGAATTCTTTGAACTTAGGAATATCAGGGTGCTGTGTAAGATCTTTCTTGCTGAGATATACTATGACATCTTTACCCATCTTTTTTGTGTTTTCCAGAAGCTTCTTCTGCTTATCAGGATCATATGTCGCTTCGCTGGTGTCAAACACGAATATTATTACATCAGCGCAATACTTCATCACAAGCTGCGCCTGCCTCTCTATGGGGTTCATCTTATCGAACCTGTCCAGCGAACCAGGTGTGTCTGTGAACTGCACCTTGTGATTATTTATCTTGGCGTAGCCGATGTTGATCCCTCTTGTTGTGAATGCATAGTCTGCAATCTCAGGATCTGCAGATGTGAGCTTAGAGAGAAGAGTGGTCTTTCCTACATTCGGGAAACCTGCAATTGCGACAGTGAATAGGGAAGTCTTTACGCTCGGAAAATCTTTCATTGTCTTTCTTGCATACTCAAGATATTCCAGCTGTTTCTTCACCTGTTTCATCACTGAGCTTATCCTGCCATAGTACTCCCTTGAATAGCCAGTCATCCGTTTGAAATCCTGGCATTTCTTTATCTTCTCGTGATACATATCAGAGAAATAATCTGTCTTCTGCTGTGCCCAATGTATTGAACCAAGGGCTTTCTTCAGTTCAGCATAGTCCAGTGTGGTGCGGATAAGTTCCTGATAGAATTCAGGCAATGTATCTATAGATGGGAATGATTTGAGTATCATATCAAGATGCCGTCTGAATACTCTTTTTATTGCACCTATCTTTGCCAGATCTGCCTGCTTTATCGTATTAGGACCTGCACGTTTCTGTGATTTACAATCATTTGCTGCCTTGGTCGCATTGCGGAATGCCAGGTCAATGTACCAGTCTGCCTTCTCTATCTTGGATAATGATTGGAAATTCATGCTGTAAATCTGGTGTTGAGAAACATTTATAAATGGTGCTATTCTGGATTTATGATATCAATATTCGGGGTGGAGGTATCAATATGGAATACATATTTGCTCTTATAGGCCTTGCGGTCGTAGTCCTTTTCTCTTCATTCAAGATAGTGAAGGAGTATGAACGAGGAGTCAAGTTCACACTGGGAAAGTACGTCGGTATATTGGAGCCTGGACTCCGTATCGTGATACCTATCATACAGGCATGGGAAAGGGTTGACATGCGAGTGAAAGCTGTTGATGTCCCATCACAAGAATGCATCTCTAAAGATAATGTATCTCTCAAAGTAAATGCGGTACTGTACTATAAAGTTGAGAAGGCAGATAAAGCGATACTGAAAGTAGAGAATTTCATGTACGCGGTGTCGCAGTTGGCACAGACCACTATGAGAAATATTGTGGGTGAGTTTGAACTTGATGATATCTTGCAGAAACGAGAAGTTCTAGCTAAGAAAATAGGGCAGATTGTTGATAAGGATACCGATCCTTGGGGTATCGATGTATCAAAGATTGAGATCAAAGATATAGAACTTCCAGGAGAGATGAAGAGAGTCATCTCAAAAGAGGCAGAAGCAGAAAGAGAGAAAAGAGCAGTCATAGTCAAGGCGCAGGGAGAAGTGATTGCGTCAGCAGACATGGCAAAAGCAGCAAGGACTCTTGCTTCCGGACCTGGTGCATTGCATCTTCGTACTTTGCAATCAATAAATGACCTGTCATCAGACCAGAGCAATACAGTCATCTTTGCAATACCGCTTGAGATCTTGCGGGCATTTGAAGGGATTGCAAAGACAGGTAATGTTGTGAAGAAGAAATGATCTTTTTTTTATGAGGTAATCTTAAATATTACCTCTAATCTTTTTGGTATTTATGCCTCGCTAATTCTGCTTCGCTGTAAGGAAAAACTAATAGGGTGATGTGAGATGAGTTTTTTTGTACGTGACGTGAATGAGAGTTCTAACAACAGCATAAATCTTGAAAGGGAACTGCAGAGGATTGATAGGGCAGATGGCATCTTGGCCAACATCGAGCCCTCTATGTTTGAGAGCGATGAAGGTGAGTTTCTGGCAATACCAAAATATCGGACGCCGAGCGCTGCATACATCCAGGACAATACTGAAAGCGAAAGGCAGTACTTTGATTAGGTGTTCATCATGGTCCGAGATATAAGTATCACGCTAGGATATGACAGGAACAATCAGGGTGTATATGACAGGATCTATGAAGGTCTTCCTAAGGAAAGAGCAAGTCCTGCTGATGAACCGCATGATAATGGATTAGCACGTGTTGTGCAAAGACAAGATCCACGTAACCACTGTAATGGATTGCGACCTGAAGAACTGTTTGATGAATATGAATGATTTTTTTTAATTTTTTATGATTTCTCAATAACTATAGAATACAAGAATAATCCCGACTTCATCGGGATTATTAAGCATTCAAAAATCAATTTTGCCGACTCCTATACTCATCGGCAAAATTACTTTGTTTAATGCTCCCGTCGGGACATTCGTCAAAACTCTGTTTTGCCGAGGCTTAAAGCAGAGCTTTAAATTCGAACCCGAGTCCTCGCCTTACCCTGGCATGATGCCTCGAGAGGGCGAGATGATTGGCCGGGCTACACCACAGGAGCAGATAAACCCGATACTGTTATTATTGGAAAAATGCCTGATTTTTAAAGGTTTTGTTGTCATAAAAATCCGCCTAAAGAGCAATATACTATCAAAAATGTCCAGATAAGCGGTTTTTAGGACACTAAACACCATATTTACTGTTTAAACCTGTGCTTTATGGTGTTTGCGTGTTAGGACTGTGTTGGGACTTAAAAACGCTTAAATAAAGCAGTATACCGCATAATAATATGGTTGAGAGATTTGTGTTTTCAGATCGCAGCAATTTTGAAGAGGCAGACCTGACCTGTTTAGATTCTGGATATTACCATGAAATGATGGGTGGTAATGGAAATTTTGCAGGGATACTGGTCTCTGAAGAGGATAAAGAACATTGCCTTGCAATGCTTGCTGATAGGATAACTGCAGATTATAAGAATATACTTGGCCCTGATGATGCTCTGGTTGTTGCGCCTCTGCTTAATGGCGCTATGTTTTTCGCTAATGATATCATGACCCGTCTTTACCTTCCTACAGAACTTGACACGCTCAAGGTCGAGACGTATGGCGGCGGAACACGATCGACTGGAGAAGCAAAGATACACAAGGATTTCAGCAGGTCGGTAAAAGGAAGACACGTTCTTCTGGTTGAAGACATCGTTGATAGTGGTGCCACTCTTGATTTCATAATAAATGGATTGCTGAAACATAAGCTGCCTGCTTCAGTCAGAGTGGTCTCGTTCTTAGACAAGGTTGCGGCAAGGAAAGTACCTATCCCTGTGGATTATGTAGGATTCGAAATACCTGAGATGTTCGTGGTCGGCTATGGTCTTGATTACAAACATAGGCTCAGGAATCTTCCATTTGTCGGTGTGTATAAGGGATGAATATGTTTAAACACCACTTTTAAGTAGTCAAATAACAGAAAAATTTATAAGCTGAATTTGACCATCATATATCATGTCCCGTAAACTTCTATTGAACAGAGGAGAGGAGTGTACAGTCCTACCCTTGGCAAGGTTCGATGCAAAGGAGAAAGGCCTGCAGAGGATCATAGAGAACAACATGGAATCGCTTCTTGATGTCACATTCGTGGGCAGTGAGAAACGCATGGGAAAACAGGGAAGGATAGACTCAGTCGGGATAAGGGATGACCGGCTTGTCCTTGTGGAGTACAAGGAAGATGACGGAAAGAAAGACGAGTTTGCCAAGCACATCGTCAATCAGGGATTGCATTATGCAGTCGCTGCAAGGAACAATCTTGATGAGCTGAATGAATATGTGCTGCATGAGAGCGGCAGGAAGATAGATCCTACACTCGCTCCGATGATAATGCTTGTAGCACGGGACTTCCACACTTTTGACAAGTCAATGCTCGAGGCATTCAACCACCAGCAGGTCGTGAGACTCAAAGAGTATGACCTGTTCGGAGAGGGTGCTGACAGATATTTCTACATCGGAGACACACCGACACCAAGGGATTTCCGCGAGAGGCGCATACCTTCACATCACCTTAAGCTTGATGATATGCTCAATCCTGATGACGGATTTGATAAGCAGCTCCTTGACCATCCTGAAGAGACTGCAGCTTTCCTTGAACGTGTAGTAAAAAAACTATACAGTCATGTTGAAGATCCTCTCAAACGGAAGTTCTGCAGGATATCTGATGGCGAGGTCACCTTGCTTGAAGAGCAACCTATCAAGGATGCAGGATGCATCCGCAAGTCAATCAAAAAGAATATTGAATCTATTTTCGACGCTACTTATGTCTGTTCAGATATGAAAGTCCCGCTGAGAGGGGTCCGTGATATCGACATGGTCTGCATAACACCTGATGGAAGGCTTGTCATAATCGACTATGGATTCAGGGAAGGGATGTCAGTGCCAGATGCTCTTGCCAAGATGGCATGGGTATCAAACAACCATCCTACAATACAGGGTTTTGTCCACCAGCATTCTGACAAGATAATAAACTGGGGATATGAGATAGACCTGATAATGATATCATCATCATTCACAGATGCAGAGAAGCATCTCCGCGACATTGACCATCCAAACATAAGATCCCGGCTAATAAGGGCAGTTCAGTTCAGTTCAGTAGAGGACAATCTCATCCTGCTCGATAGCGAAGTGACCAAGAAAGACCTTGAGACATATGTCGGGGCTATGCCTGCTTATGATATACATGACTACATATCAAGGCTCAAAGGAGAGCCTGCACAGAATGCATTGAGATACATACTCGGAGAGGTAAGGGATATGTCTGACGAGATATCTCTCATCCCGAACAAGTATGGATATGGTGTGAAGGCAGATAAGGTATTCTGCCAGATACGGGTGACCAGAGGAGATACATTCAACTTCAAGATCAACATGGGTGATGATTTCAACGACCTGAGAGGGATATGTTCAGGGAAGACTGGAGATGGTTATGCAAGAGTCAAGATCAGCGGCAGTGACTCGCCTGAAGACAGGAACCAGACGATAAGATATGTGCTCGGATACATACGTCACGCTTTCAATCTTGACACTGGAAGAGAACAGGAAAATGCGAGGAGAAACAAAAATGGCAGATAAACTCATATTCGAACTATACGGCGGAGTCGGAGTGATCGGCGGCAACAAGATACGCATGCGCACGAAGAAAGGGAAGCAGGCAGAGAGGAATGTCTGGCTGGACATGGGACTTGACTTCAAGCTGAACGGAAAATACAATTCAGAGTTCGTCAAAGCAAGAGGAGCAAATGGAATGACTGACTTCTTCAAGCTCGGACTTGTCCCTGAGATCGAGAAGCTATACCGTCCTGACCTCCTTGCACAATCACGCAATGTGGATGTCGCAGACATCAATGCACAAGGGGTAGATTGCGATGGCGTCATGATAAGCCACGGGCATTTCGATCACATGGCTTTTGTCTCACACCTCCATCCGAGCATACCGATAATATCGAGCAGGCCTACATATGCAGTGATGCAGACACTGCAGGAAGCAGGCGCAGGTTCTGATAAGGATTTCATACAGTACAAAGCAAAATATTACGAAAAACTCAAAGACCGAGAGGTTATAGACAGGGATTTCAGATTCATCGAAGATGATCCGATCACTCTGGGCAATCTTGTCGTGCGCGGCATCCCTGTGGACCATTCTCTTCCTGGAGCGACTGCCTATATCATCGAGACTCCGAAAGGCACTGTCGTGTATACAGGGGATTTAAGGTTCCATGGCTGGAACAGCAAGCTTTCAGAAGAGTTCGTGAAGCAGGCAGCTGCGGCAAAGCCGTTGGTATTGTTGACTGAAGGGACAAACATAAACGAGGAGCCAGGCATGAGCGAGCCAGAAGTGTACCAGCATATCTCTGATGCGATACGGAAGACCAAAAGTCTGGTCGTAGCTAATTTCCCTGCACGAGATGTCGACAGGCTGAACAGTTTCCTTAAGGCCGCAAAAGACAATGGAAGAAAGCTTGCCATCGATTTCAAGCAGGCATACCTATTGAAATGCATGCAGGAGGCAGGATGCTCTCATGTAAGCCCGGCGATAAACCCGAACGCCAAACAAGGTTCTCTGGAAGACCTTTTCAGTGATGATATCGTCGTGTTCGCAAGACAGAAGAAAGACGGCAGGATATTGAGAGGATTCTCAATAGATAAGGTGGTGTCTGACTATTTCGCATGGGAGCGGGAATTCCTGGCATCGAATTCAGGCACTGCAAAGAAGCCAGTCTATGGCCTGCATGATTACATCAGGAATGCACATGACATCCGTGATGAGCAGGATAAGTATGTTGTCTACATAGATAATTTCGCTGTGCAGAACCTGATAGATCTTGAGCCAGCAGAGGGCAGCACTTATGTATATTCAAAGACCGAACCATTTGATGCAGAGATGGAACAGGACTTTGAGAAGCTCGAGAACTGGGTGAGGGATTACATAGGCATTGAGAACATGACCAATGCTCACGCATCAGGACATGCGTTCGGCTCACAGCTGGTCGACATGATCAGAGAGATCAATCCCCAGATATTGATACCTATACATACAGAACATCCGGAGATGTTTGAAGAGCTGCTGAAGGCAGGCGCGGACCCTTACAAAGGGAATATCATAGTGCCTCAGCTGAGCAGCACGAGGACAGGGAACATCTATCCGATAGATATCTAATATTTTTGGCTCTTCACGGAATGTTCTGATGGTTTATGCCGCAGGTTTGTAGGATTTTGAGTTTGAAGTATTCTAGGTCTTTGAATCCGTATGCTCTTCTTTTTATTA
>JBDRET010000040.1:0-50644 GCA_043819495.1 Candidatus Woesearchaeota archaeon
ACAGGTTGTCCGGCAATTATGTGGAATATGGACGTAAATAACGGTTTTTGCATAAGTTTTGTATGAATCTGGTAATAGTGTGTTTTGTGTTGTTGTTCTTTTGTAATTGCAACCACATTCTTTTAATGTTGTTTGCTGTACAAACGAGATTAAACTCGGTTTTTACTGTTTCAAGGCTTCTTGTAAGGAATGTTCGTATTCCTTTATTCTCTTTTATGTCTCCGATAACTGGTTCAACTTTTTGTGCTCGTATTTTGTAAATCTCTTTCGCTTTTGGAGTTTCCATTTTTGTTGTCATGGCATGGCGTTCTGTTTCATGTGGGTATGATTTGATTTGGCGTATGCCGTCTTTACGTTTTGTGCATTGACTTTGATACGGACAAGCGGGACATGCTTGTCCTTTATAATGTCTTATGTTTTTATTTTTATGTTTGTCAAATTGTTCATTAAGAAACGTTAGGGGTTGGTTTTCTGGGCAGGTGTATTCGTCTTTTTCTGGATTATACTGGAAGTATGTCTTGTCGTAAGGATTGTCTTCTTTTTTCTCGTTGTCAGGAATGTATGCATTAATTTTTTTATCGGAGAGAAACTTTAGGTTCAAACCTTCGAAATAACCATTATCGAAGCTCCATGGAACACCTTCAGGTAACGCACCTAAATTTGTTTCTGTCTGAAGAACTTGGGGTTGCAATTGTTCAGTATCATTCCCATCTTGACACACATCATTTGCTAGGATAAAACCCTTTTTGTCGACGCTGAGTTGAACGTTGTAGGAGAACTCAATCTTTCCTTTCTTATTTTTCATAAAACGGCTCTCAGGGTCAGTAATGCTAACTTTGTCTAATTCGTGTTCTTGCAATTCTTGTTGAGCTCGATGAAGTTTGTTTACAGTCTCTTCTTTAAAGAGCTTGCCTTTTTCTTTAATATTCTTAACATAATGCTTCACTATTTTTTGTATTTTCTTTTTACTCTTATCAGGAAGTTGGTCGTTTCCTCTAAGTTCTCCGAAAGCATTATCCTCTACATTATCTTGTTCTGCCCATTCTTCAAGTTCCTCATCAACAAATCTAAGCAAGAATTCCAATTCCTCTTTTGTAAGCACACGTTTATTTGCGGCATTAGCTTTTTCCTTACTCCCATCTGTAGAAAGATGTGAGAGATCAAGCAAACCTTCTTGTTTAGCAAGAGTTACGGTATGCTTAAACGCTTCTTTGACGATTGTGGGATTATTCTTCCTGAAATCGCTAATCGTTCTAAAATCAGCAGTCAACTTCTCAGATAAATAGATGTAAACTATATTTTCACGAGCGTTCCTTGCCAGCCTGCGAGAAGAACGTACACGGTCTAAAACCCCCATAACTAGCAATTTAAGCAAAATACGGGGGGTGGTACGCTGGATGACCTGGACCAGAGTATTTGACCTCAAAGGAAGTAAAATCCATAGACTCAACCAAACTCTCAACAAGATAACATACACGGTCTTCTGGAATAAGATCCTCGATACTTGGTGGTAATAACCAATTTTGCCCTTTATTCGATTTGATAAACGCCACGTAAAACACCTCTTTTCTCGACGACAAATTAACATTTTATAGAGGTAAGCTAGTATAAATAATTATCGAATTATCGGACAACCTGTTCAGCCCGAGGATAGGGGCGTTCTATTTTTTTTACTTTTAAACCCTTTCTTGAGAGCTTTATATCCTATCAGGAGATAATTATACTTACAATGTAAGTATAACTCAATACGTAGTCACTCAATAGTGACAACAAAAACGAAACATTTATATAGAAGCTCAATATCTACTGATGCAGAGATGATATTATGTCATCTCGCTCCTGCCCGCGGTTGCTTTTCATTCTAAACTCCCCCTGAATCAAGGCAACCACCGGGTATTTTTTTCTAACCAAAGAAATCAATTATGTGTCAGCTACCGCTTCAATCTAAGGATCCTTAGTATATCCTTAAGCAGATCAGGATCATACAATATCCAGATGAACAGGAGAACGCCATCGAGTATCGCTGCCCTGAATTCATTTAGGACTAGATTAGGCATATTGAGTGTCCAACTCAGTGGATAGAACCAGTGTGTAAGTCCGTCAAAACCATCTGCTATCGTGTGCAGGGCGATACCAAGACTCGCAATGAATATCAACATGTAGCTCACGCGCCATCCTTTATACTTCAATATCTTATTCTTATGAAGAGCATATATGCCCAGACCTATTGCTGCAAGTACTGTTGATACCAGAAGAGAATGTGATAATAGTCGATGGTATTCCAGTCTGAAACTGCCAGTCATCAGCCAGGCATAGAAGAAATCAAAATCAGGAGCCCCTCCCATGAGTCCTGCAAAGAACACGTACCACTTTGAGAATTTCTTCTTTGCAAAGTATCTGCGGTATGTCTCTACTATGAGCATCGGCAATAGTACATGCGTGACTGGATATGGCATTTTATTCAGAAATCTGGATGGTCATTATTAAATTTACTTGTTTAGTTGAACAAGACCTTCATTGAATAAGTATGAACACAAACCACATCTACTTGCTTTTTGATACGCTTGGACATCTTTTATCTCTTTTGGACTGAGTCCTGCTTGTCTTGCAAGTCTTCTTGGACCGTCCTTTTCTCTCAGCAAAGTCATCTTTTCATTCTTCATTGCTCTTTGCATTATCAGGTATACTTTCTCTTCCTTTGCGTTTCCAAGTTCTGTTCCGGGAAGCATTATAGAGCAGGGATACACATACCCTTCATAGTCTATTGATATGCTTTCCTTGATTTCTGGGCAGTGAGGAGCGCCAGTAAATGATCTCCAACGTTTGCTTTCAAGACTCCAACCTCTTCCTGCAGGAAATACTCGTAAGTGTCTTATGTAACTTCTTTTGCTGCCCATGTCTCTCTCTTCAGCGATCTTTCCAAGCAGGTATGGTCGTCTCATATCAAGCCCCTCCATCCGATGATAAGCGTCATTCGCAGCTACATCGATGTCAGTCACTCCTAAGTCGACAAGTTCATCAAGTGTCCTGTTGACTTTCTCTCTATCAGTCGCCCAGAATCCGTTGGTCTGTACCCGTAACCAGTCAAGGTTTGGTAGGGTCTCATTCACATATTCTAATGTTGCGTACAGTAGTCTTTTCCTGGTAAATACCTCTCCCCCGGTGATCATGATTTCGTGAGTGTATCTCGGTAAGTTGTCCACGACTGTCTTTATGTCATCCAGGCTCATAGATTTCTTTCCTGGTCCTGCATCTTGAGAACAATGTCCACATTCCAGATTGCAGTTGTTGGTTATTGCGAAATATATTCCGAATTCTCTCTCGCTGATTGCACTGATGGTATCACCCTCTCAAAAAAAGGGGTTTTTAAGCCATTTAAAACCTTGGGACTATTTTTTTATCATAATACAAAGTCAGTAGAACACTTTTTATACCTCTTCTGCTTTTCCTGATACATGAATCGACGCTGTATCAAGTGCAAGGGGCGTGGGCAGTGCGGCCGTAAGGTGTGCGCGATATCTTCTAAGCTCAGTAGTCAGAAGAATGTCAACCTGAAGGCAAAGCAGGACTTCTTTGGAGCAGCTCCAAATATATTCATAGGAAGATACGGGTATCCTAACATCAATGTAGGTCTTCTATCTACTGAAGAATACAACAATCATGATGCCCCTCTCCACTGGAGCCATAATGATTATCAGATACAGCAGGTCATCGACCTGCGCACCTCCCTTGTCAACTCAAGTTTCCGTGCTAACATACGGTCTTTCAACGACCGATTCCTGGAACTTTCGCAGGAGGTATCTCTTGCAGAAAAGCCTGTCGATGTAGAGATCAATCTGGACAAGAAGCCTTCGTTTCATCTGAATTTCAATCAGGATACCCTGCCGCACGGCCCTAATGTGCGTCTGAAGAAAGCAAGGATAACTGAGAATCCTAAGATACCTCACAAGGTGGACAAGCTGGTGTCTGATCCGGGTCTGAAGGCATCGGAAGCAATTTCGCAATTGAGGAAAAGCTATGATGAGCATTACCTGACAAAGATACTCAGCGTCGGGAATCTGGGAGTCAAGACTGAACGAAAACTAGTCCCTACCCGTTGGAGCATAACTGCTATCGATGACATGATAGGCAAGCAGATGATAGATGAGGTGAAGCGCTACAAGGAGTCTGATTATCTTGCGTTTTTCGGAGGATACCTTGGTAATTACTATCTTGTACTGATGTTCCCTCATTGCTGGAGCTATGAATTATTTGAGACTATCGTAGGAGAGCAGGCCAGCTTTGGCACTGACTTCGAGCCCTACGCAGGAAGAAAGACATACGCAGACAATACTGCTGGTGGCTATTACGCAGCACGTCATGCTATTCTGGAACAGCTGTCAAAGATGAAGCGCCAGTCAGGAGTGCTTGCATTAAGATTCATAACGAATGAGTATTGGGCACCTCTTGGTGTCTGGGTGGTGAGGGAAGCGACAAGAAAATCAATCTCATCAAAGCCGATAGAGTTTGGATCTAAGGAATTGATGCTCAAGTATGCGAAGGCGTTTGTGAATAAGAAGTTCGGTTTTGATCTTGATATTCTCCTCAAGGAGAGCAAGCTGCTTGATATCATGGAGAAGCAGAGCCGTCTTGTGGATTTTTAGTATTTGTTCAGCTATTATGGTCGGGACCGCCACCGCTTTTTGCGTGTCCTCGGGTATCAGCGTGGATTTGGCTGCACATCTATTCTGCTATGCAATTATTGCGCAAGCCGCAAGGCAAGCACGGTAAGAACAAGAAGTGAATAGCATGCCTGAATATTCCCTAGCAGCGTGGCCGTACTGACCCTGTTGAGCTGAACAATTGTTGTCTCCAGAATATTTTCGATACACCCTGTGATTCCTTTTGCAGAAAACGAAATTTTAGCGTCAGATGTTATTTAAATCATGCACGCTATTATGCTATCAATAACTCGCTGAGGGTGATGCTAATGTCTGATTTTCTCGTTATAGGTGCTGGAATACAAGGGGAGGCGATAGTGTATGATCTTCTCCACAATGCAAGCGCAAGGAACAATGTTGTCCTGATAGACCCGAATCTGTCTAATCTTGAGACTGTTTCTGAGAAGGTGGGGCGTGACAGGCTGAAGACTGTCCAGGTTGATGCTTCTTATGAGGGGAAAGCTGCGGTCCACATGAAGGGTGTTGATGCTGTGATAAGTGCTGCGCCGTATGACCTCAATTATGGCTTTGCTGAAGCGGCAGTGGTTTCAGGAAAGCATTTTGTCGATCTCGGAGGGAATAATGATATTGTTGAGAAGCAGTTCTCATTGGATTCCCTTGCCAGGAAGATGGGCTCTAAAGTCGTGCCTGACTGCGGCATCGCGCCAGGAGCTGTGAGCATCCTTGTCAAGCGAGGCATAGAGAATATAGGCATCCCTGATTACGTCAAGATACGTGTGGGTGGTCTGCCGCAGTACCCTCAAGGCCCTCTCAACTACATGAAGGTATTCTCAGTGCACGGTCTTGTGAATGAATACATAATGCCTACCGAAGTCCTCCGTAGAGGGAGGCGCAGGCTGGTCGAGTCCATGACAGGCATAGAGAAGCTGTACTTCGCAGAGCTTGGTGAGATGGAAGCAGCATACACCTCTGGAGGTTCTTCGACATTGTCAAAGACTTTTGAAGGCGTGATCCAGGAGCTTGACTATAAGACGATACGTTTCCCGGGCCACTTCAGGATAGTGCATGACTGGTGGAAGAACGGGCTTTTTGCTGATACTCCCTGTCCTGATGGGCGTATGATGCGGCAGAAGACAGAGGCGATGATCGAAGAGATGATAGATTATAAGGGCCTTGACATGATGGTGATGCGGATTGAGATGGGCCGTGATGTGGGTACGGAAAACGCGAGGAAGCTCACGTATGAGATGATCAATCGTTATGATACGAATCTCGAGCACTCTGCGATGCAGCGCACCACAGGATATTCAGCGTCGATAATCGCACAGATGCTCGTCAACAACATGATAAAGGACACTGGTGTGCTCTATCAGGAGCGGAGTGTGCCTGCTGATGAGTTTGTCAGGCAATGGAAGAAGAGAGGTATCCTGTTGGAGCAGTATTAAAAAATATTTTATTTTAATATTTTGTCTTTTTCTTTTCTATCCCTTCAGCATACACAAGTTCAATCCCGTCGGAGAATGCTATCTTTATGTTTCCACCTTCAATCTTCTCTGTCACGACTCCCATCACTGTCTCAAACAGCACTATCTGTCCTGGGATGTATATTGATGCAGGATCAAACATGACAGCAGTCCTGAAGCTCTCTATCTTCAGTTTTGATATTGGGTCCTTCTTTCCTGTCATGTGCTCAAGAAGAGTATTTGTGAGTGCATCATATACTTTCGGGCTGCATTTATTTTCATTGCCTGTGTACATGCTTATGATTGAGCCTTTCTGGATATATGATTCAGTTGCGACCTTCTTATCAAGGCTCTCGACATTATCGTAATCTTCAAGGAGCTTGGCCACTATCGCCCGTGCAGCAAAAGTAGGTGCATGTCCATCAGGGAAATCCTTCCTGTAACTTATTTCAAGCTTCGTTGCTATCCTCTTCTCCAGCAGGTGATCTGGACCTGGGTTTTGCATCTGCAGCACCCTTCTTGTCACCGCGTCAGGTGCCCGGGTCAACTTTTTCTTCTCTATCATCTTGAATGTCTTCTTTCGAGAAGGTTCAGTTCTGGTCTCATTGACAGGCACAGTGATGGGTTCAGCATCCTTATGCTCATGAGGTGTGTGCTCTACTTCCATCGGGACAGGGAGTATTTTAGGAGATTGCTCCTTGAATGGTGCAACAGGGGGGAGCACCATCTCTTGCGCAGCTTTCTGGCTTTGCCCATTATCATGGCTGAATGGGTTGAGTTCATGGATTTTTGGTATCGGGACTGTTTCTTGTCCAGTTATTTTTTTTGGTTTCTCTACTATCTCTTGTCTCTTGAATGCCCCATTGTTCTTCAGTTGTTTGCATGCTTCCAATGCACCGCGTATCATCCTTTCAGTTGCAGTCGCACCATTGTTCAGGTATGCTTCTCTGAATGTTTCAATATTGACATCATCTTCTTTTTGCATGCATAATCTTGCGAAACGGTATGCTGTCTTGTAGTTGCCTCGCAGTCTGCTCGCAAGGTCATCTAATGCTCTGATGAACTTGCTTGCCTGATCATCACTTCCTGTCTTTGATTCGAGGTCTTCTTCTTTCTGCATTGTCCTGCCTTGTGGTGTCATCATGAGGGGGGTCCAGAATACCTTCTTATCGATGCGTTGAGTGTCGATGTGCTCACCCCTATGATGCTGTTTACGGCAAACTTGGTTCTTACGTCGTCGTGCTGCAGCCCCTCGACATATTCTCTTTCGATATACTCTGCTGGCCGTCCGGTATATTGGGCGACAAGTATCTTGTCTTTTCCTGACTTATCCAGGACTGATCCTGCCTCATCACTAAAGACAAGTATCTGTCCCGGTATGTATCTCATCGCTGCATTGTAATGCTTTGGGATATGTATCTGCATAGAGCTTATCTTTTCAAGATGCTGCAGGGGAATCCCTTTATCGGTCAGCATGATATTGACTGCCGCAAGGTATACATCTGGATGGCAGTCATCTTCGTTCTCTGCTGCTTGTCTGAACTTATTCATGCTGCAGCATCTCCTTTTTGCGGATTCTCTGCACACTTTAGGTATTGAATCGTATTCGGTATTTTCAAGTATCCTTTTCAGCATCGCATTGAATGCGAATCTTGGTACCAGGTCTTCACCAAGAGTGTATCCGAGCTTTTCCTGTAGCCTTGTTCTGGCATCAGGTGCCCGTTCCCATGCGTAAAGTTCTCCCCGGGTTCCGTTTCCGCTTGATGTTGACCTCAACATCCTCAGGATGTCTTTTGCGGTATGGAATATCACTGCAGGGACCTGTCTGCTTCCGAGATGGAATTGTGCTATCTCTTCTGGTGTAGCTCTGTCTGAGTATGGTCCTACAGGCATCTCAGCACTTATCATATTGTATGCGCGTACTATTCCGCCATTCTTTCCTGCGAGCTCTTTTGATATCTGATTAACTACAAAAGAGAAATCTGTTGCCTGTACTTTCTTGCATTTGCTATCGGACTCGACTATTGACTCTATATTGTGTTTCTTCTTATCGCCCTTAGACACTGACATCCCTCCTAAACCTATGGATCGGAAAAATTGTTGATTTAAATATATTTAGTTATTTTTTTAATTGTTGATATACTGATATGAGCAGCAGCACGACAAATACTATCAGCGCAATATTCGCAAGCACCAGTACCATTATGCTGAAATCGCTTTCTCTTGGTACTGTCGCTTTCGGCGGAGTCGGCACAGGTATTCCTGGTGGTGGCATCTGTACTACCACTTCTGGTCCATCCCTGAACAGGAATGTTGTATCCCTCTTGGGATTGTTGTACTGCTCTACTGGACTTTCGATATCTTCACCATATGATTCCTGGACTGTCTTACCTGATATCCTGCCGCAGTCATCTTTGCTGAAGCTTATCTCTCTATTGATGAGCTTTCTTCCTGAATCGTAATAAAGAGTCACATATAATGTATGCCTCCCATCAGGAAGTCCTGATACATCAAGCACTCTGGTCTTGGTATAAGTGTGATCATATTCATCTATCCCATACAGGTCGAATCGGTCGCTGAATAATATCCCTATCCCTGGCTGTTTGACTGTGAGTTCTACATCCTCCTCTTCTTCTTCGCCTGCATTTGTGATCTCGACACGGAATGTGACATCATCTCCGCATGCTGCATCACTGACGCTCATCCTGTCAAATACGAGCTCGTGCGCTTCCCTTTCGACCTCTACATCGATGGTTATCCTGTCGGTGTATTCAACACCATTCTGGTCTTCACCCACAGCGCGTATGACAAGATCATAGTCCTGAAATGAGCTTGCGTCATCAGGTATTGTCAACCGGAGCCGCACACTCCTCTCATTGTCTGCTCTCACCAGTATCCTTTCTGAGTCATCATTGATGTCATCACCATCATCTATCTCATCTATGAATGAATAGACTTTGACATCCTTGATGTCATTTTCAGTGTCTTCATCAAAAGTGTTCTCAAGATTGATCTTTATCCTGAGTTCATCACCGGGCTTGACATCAAGATGGGAGTTGTCGCTGCTTGTGCTAAGGACGCGTCTGCCATCTATCTCTATCTCTACGCTGTCTATCTCCAGTCCTGAAGCAATAACGGTGACTGCAAAGAATGCGCTCAACATGAGCATGAGTGTTGCTATGATTATCAGTTTCTTCATGTCTACCCCCTGGTGACAGTTAGTCTGTCTGGATTTAAATACTTTTTCGAGAGATTTTCGTCAAGAGTGGGTGACGAAATAAGGAGAAAAAATGGTGTAGAAACATTTTTATTCTCTCCCACCCCAGCATCCCTGTTGAGAGTTATGGTCCGTAAATACCGTATACTGAAAGAGGGAAGAAGTTACTTCATCTTTGAAGGAAAGCCTCCAGGGCACGTTGTAGAAGTGCCTTATAGATTGCCTTCACCTGAGAAGGATCCTTACCCTGCGCAGAGCTTATCTTCTACAGATCTTGTCATGGCAGTCCTTGGCATGTATTACGACAATAAGGATGTGATTGACATATCTTCAGAATTTGACGACAAGGCAGTGCGCACAGCAAAGACCTTGTGTGCAATCATCAATCTTGAGCGTATGCCTAAATGATCATTTAAGTATGGTCGAGTCAAACCATTGTTCCTGGAAGTGCGTCCTTACCCGTATCTCTTCATCGCTCACTTTATGCCCATCCGGAACAACTATGAGCTTGTCATCATCGTCATCTTTACGGTGTATGACTGCGACGCATCTGCCTGTGTATTCTTCTACTGGTTCGTATACTCCAAGAAGGTAAGCATCCATCTCTTCTCCATCCCCGCTCATCACGCCAGGGACATAACCATAATTGACAGGATATGGGAATCCGTGCTTTGGATGCATCGAACCTAATGGTCTGTCTATATGTATCGTGACCATCTTCTCAAGAAAATCTATTGCTCTTGCAGGTTCATCCATTGAGCTGTCCCTTCATATCTTCAAGCTCTTTAATGAATCTCTGGAGGGTCTTCTCGACATGCTGTGGTTGTGTGCTAAGCACAGATGCTGCTTTGTCTAATATCTCTTCATCACTCAGGTTATCTTCAGATGTGCTTGAGAGCTCAAGCTCGGATGCATCCAGAGGTTTCTTCTTCTTGAGTGCCTTGCGTGCATTCTTCCACTTGGTGAATATCTCTTCAGCACGCGCAGCGACCTGCTCTTTCTTCACTCCGAGAAGCTCTGCAACCTTGGATAATGTTTCTGCTTCATGCTTCACTACATGGTGGACTGCATCACCTGCCACGAACTCAAGTCTTACTATCCCATCCTGGAGTTTGCTGCTCTTCAGCAGCTTGATCTCTCCTACCTCTGAAGTGTTATCAATGTGTGTTCCGCCGCATGCTTCGACATCTATTCCGGGTATGTTGACGACCCTTATCATCTTGCCAGGGACTGCTCCTCCCTGATAGAGTGTGAATCCGTATCTCTCTTCTGCCTCTTTCCTTGGGATGAGGATCTTCTCGATCGGGAGGCTCTTCTTGACTGTAGCATTTGCTTCTTTCTCTATCGCTTCCATCTCTTCAGGAGACAGTGAATCGTAATGTGTTATGTCAAGTCGGGATTTTTCCAGTGTCTTTGCTGCTCCTGCCTGCCAGATGTGCATTCCGAGCACTTTCTTTGCCGCTCCGTTCACGATGTGTGTCGCTGTATGGTGTTTTGCGAGCTGCATCCTTCTCTGTGAGTCAACAACTCCCTTTACAGTGTCTCCTTCAGAGAGCTTGCCTTTAATCTTATGCACGATGTTGGCCCCTTGCTTGAACACTTCTATGACTTCCGCATCACCGAGCCTGCCTATGTCGTGCATCTGCCCTCCTGATGTAGGGTAGAATGCAGTCTTGTCAAGAATGACATTGTCATCTATGACTTTCAGTACCTTTGCTTCGAATTCGAGATCCTTTGGCGAGCCCCAGTATAGTATTTCAGTATCTGGTACTCCATCAAGAGCGATATCGTCTGCTTTCTTTGTCGCAAGCTTCTTCTCTTTCTGTTCATGAAGAGCTGCGACCATTGTGTAGAAATTATCAGGTATTATGATCGTCTTGTTGCGGGCTTTTGCTGCTGCTTTCACCATGTCTGGTGATATCCCGTGGCTGTCGTATAGTTCAAGCAGGACTTCATCATTGATCTCTTTATGTATTATCCTGTCGACTATCTGCTGCGCCTTCTGTTTTGATGCTTTATACTTCTCTGTCTCGACATCAAGTATCTTGCTTATCTCGGAGACGTTCTCGATCAGTTCTGGAAACACTGGTTTTAGTTCTTCTGCATGCCATGCAGCGACTTCTTTCAGGTCAATCTGCCAGCTGAACTGGTCTATGAAAGAGAGAGCCCTCCTTAGGATCACTCTGAGATTATATCCTCCACCTACATTTGAAGGTAGTGCGCCGTCATTGAGCGCTACAAGCAATGCTCGCGTGTGCTCTGCGATGGAATATATTGCGGTCATGGGCATGATCCTCTCTTTTAGGAGCGCGCCTTTCATGCCTAGCTTGCTTCCGACATTTTCCCATGCCTTGTTTATGTCTTCTACCTCGTCGATGTTGAGTAATGCTGAGTATGGTGAGAATCGCTTGAAGAGGTCTACATCGTAAGTGACTTTTGTCCGTGCTTCAAGTTTCCTGAGTACTGCGGGGAATGTTGCTTCATAGATGTTTGGTGCACCTTGTGAGAACCATGCTACTCTTTCCATACCAAGGCCCATATCAAGTACTTTGATGTCTAGTTCCTTGTCTCCGGAATCCCTGTGCTCGTATAACATATAGACCTGATTGAAGAGTTCGACTCCGCGTGAGAAGAATTCCATGCATGGTCCATAGTTGCTTCCACCTGCCCATGCGTCTTCGTGTAGTGTGAGCTCTGATGCAGGAAGCCCGACACCTTCTGTGATGTATCTGTAGATGTCTTCAAATGCTTTTGCCTGGCTCCATTCTTCCGGAGGCACGAACATGTGTTGGCCTATCATGACAAATCCTGTCATGTGTGCTCCTGTGATCCCGACATTGTCTACATCTCCGAACCTGAGGCAGAATTGTGGTATGATCAGTTTCTTTGCTGGCGGCTCGACCTCTCCGCTTATGACATAAGGCTGGAATGCAGCGATTGATGCCATGGTGAAATCAGTTGTCGGGTTCCATCTTGCAACGACAGGGTATCTCTTGACTGGCTTGTATCCCCATTCTGAGAACATCTTCTTGAACTGTTCCCATACTTCTGCAAAGCTGAGCTTGACTTTGGAGGGATTTTCCTCAACGACCTTGGTTCCTCCCTGACATGCAGGGTCTCCGCATACTTTCTGACCTTCATTGACTGTCCAGAACCACATTCCGCATTCGCAATGCTTACGCATGAATCCGTTCTTCTTCAGCACACTTGTGGCATAGTATTTATCAGGATCCTGTGACGCTACTGTCTTGAACCATTTCTTTAGCTCTTTGTCTGTTTTCATGTGTCAGGATGGAACCCCAAGAGGTATTTAAAGATTGTCGTCAAAAGTAGGCGTATAGCTCTCAGCAGGCATAGCACCAGCACCCCTGCCTAGCGAGCTTACTGCTGAAGTAGCAGTCAGTATTGCAGTTGGGCAGACCCGTATGTTGAATGGATCATCAGCGAGCGCAGTGGTGCTGGTGCTTTCCTCAAGACTCAGCTATGCATGTAGCGTCAAAAAGATTTATAAATCGCCCCTTAACCCTGAAGAATATGGGTTTAGTAGCACTTTTGGGCGATGTGCACGGGAATCTCGAAGCACTGAATGCAGTCCTTGCAGATATAGCTACAAGGAATGTTGATGAGATATATGGTCTTGGTGATATTGTAGGGTATGGACCGAATCCTAATGAGTGTGCAGAGATATTCAGGCAATTGGAGATAAATAGTGTTGTAGGCAATCATGATATGACTTCTATCGACCTGTTGGATATAGACATGGTCACTGATGAGGCAAAGAAATCTTTCATCTGGACAAATAGGCAGTTGACTCCAATAAATAAGGACTTCATCTATACCCGTGCTGTTAAGCTGAGAGTAGATGGTATGTATCTGGTCCATGGATCTCCACAGAACCCTACTGAAGATTATGTATTTCCTAAGAATATAACCGAAGCTATATTTGAAGGCGTTCCTGATCCTATTCTTGTCCTGGCGCATACGCATATACCATTCATAGGATATGCTGGAAACAGGATGGTGTTGAATCCTGGCTCTGTAGGTCAGCCTCGCTTGAAGAGTGATAATGCAACTTACGCGCTTGTCGATACGCAGAATAAGGAAGCTAATATAATCTATGTCCCATATGATGTCATGACCACAGTAAGGAAGATCCAAGAATCTGGCTTGCCTAATTCTCTTGCAGAAAGATTGACCAGGCACGACAATTGAACCACTTAGTTTATTAATCGACTTGTTTTCTTTTCTGATGCCTGTGATGAGGTTTATCCCCGGCTGAGCGCAAGCTGTGATGAAGGGATTTACAACCTCTGAGGCACTTTATATTTATTTGATATGTTATTTGCTGGGGAATGATGGAACTTTTGATATTATCATTGATTTTTACTGTATCTTTAGGAGTAAGCTTTCTTGCACACATGATCGGTGGTGGTGGCGCGCTTGTGACTGTCCCTATGTTTATCTTTCTGGGGCTTCCTGCTAACGCTGCAGTTGCAACTCATAAGTTTGGCGCACTTGGTGGCGCTGCATCTGCATTATACAATTTCAAGAGAGCAGGGAAGATTGAGTATAGGTATGTCATACCTGTGACTCTCATCAGCATCATCGGTTCTTACATCGGCGCCCGCATCCTGATAGATGTGGATGAGCAGTTATTGTCAAAGACTGTGGCGATAATCTTGCTGATGATACTGCCATTTATTTTTGTGAAGAATCTGGGACTGAAAAGGAAAACCGTGTCGCGCAAGCGGATGATGATAGGGTATATCTGCGTCTTTGCTTTAACGATATACGGAGGATTTTTCGGTGGTGGAGTAGGCATATTGAACATGTTTGTTTTCATCTTCCTGTTCGGGTTGACCTATGTCGAGTCGAATGCTACGATAAAGATCCCCTGGGCAGTAAGCCTGCTGGTGGCTCTTGTTGTGCTTGCCCTCCACGGTCTTATACACATCATCTACGGACTAGTGATGCTTGTAGGTACTTTGATTGGTGGGTATCTAGGATCAAATTTCGCCATAAAGAAAGGGGAACGTTTTGTCAGGGTTGCTTTCTCTGTGTTCGTGGTGATATCTGCCATCAAGCTATTGTTCTTTTAGATAGTGCAATACCTTTTTATACTTTAAAAGCAACAGGACCTGTATGCAGCACGTCACCCAGCACATCCATAAAAGAAAGAGGATACATCAGGAGTTCCAGGAGTATCCGCATCCTGATGCTAAAGTGCGGATGGTGGATGCTGTGAGCATGTTTGTTGCAGTGGTCATGCCATTCATCGCCATCCCTCAGATCTATAAGGTGTTCTCAGAGAAGACTGCTGCAGGAGTCTCGATATGGTTCTGGATTTTTGCATTCTTCCTGCAGATGCCTATGCTCGCGTATGGTATCGTGCACAAGTCAAAGCAGATAATAATATACAACATACTCTGGCTTATCGCTGATGCTATAATGGTAGTCGGTGTTGCAGTCTATGGCTAGACTGGTTCTTCCATGAGTAGATTTCTATATCGCGCCGATGCCTATCACGAAGAGCACTCCGAGAATCAGTGAGAATATGATGCTGTGGTCCCAGCTCGTGCTGCACTTGTTGCATGATGTAGGGATGAGCTCATCACAGGAGATGTATATCATGAGTCCTGCAGTTGCCGCGACTATCGCTCCTGTCACTGCCAATGGCACGTTCTGGAATATCGCTTTTGCTATAAGGAATCCTACTACGATAGGTATTGCTGTTGATGATGATATGAGGAAAGACTTGAGCTTTTTCTTTGTGCAGAAATAGTATGGGGCGCTCGTGCATATCCCTTCAGGTATGTTATGTATTGCTATACCTATTGCTATTGCGAGTGTTGTGCTGAAGTTGGTTATTGTACCGGTTGCGATTGCCATCCCTTCAGGGAGGTTGTGCATGAATATTCCTATTATCAAATAGACTGCGGTCTTCTGGAGCTTGCACCCCTGTTCCTGCTTGAATAGTGCTGGATGGAGATGGGGTATCAGCCGGTCTATCAGGTACATTGCTATGGCACCTATTGAGACACCTATTATGCATATCAGTGTTGATGATGCGGTTATGCTTTGAGGTATTAGTTCAAGGAATGATATTGATATCATGACTCCTGCGGCGAATGCGAGCATGCGGCTCATGAATATCTCTGTAGGTCGCTTCATGACTCCTATCAGTGACCCTATGATTGGGCCTGCAATGCTGATCAGAAGTATGATGTATAGCGCTTCCATGGGTTGATTAAGCCCGTAATGCGCTTATAAATGTTTCTTGGCGTTAAATGCTTGAGAGACGCTTTCAAGACACTACTTAAAAGGGACAACAAATAGAAAGGTTTATAAATGCAAGTTCTTGTTTTATTTGTATGAACCTTACAGAACTGCTAAATGAGGACTCTACTCTTGATGACATGGGAGTCTTGCTGGAAAAGCCATTTGAAGTATCAAGAGAAGATATCTGCTTGATTGTAGCGATTGGTCAGAAGCAGAGACAGAAGACAGGGACTGAGTATGACCGTTCGGTCGAGTTCACTGCTTTCTTAAGCTATGTGGCTAATCAACTCAAGGCACAGGGCGATGACTTGGGCTATGCCTGCTTCAGGAAAGCTATACCTTATGTACAGCAGATTGAAGTTTCTGGAAATGGCGAAAGTGCGGAAAAGGCTGATGCGACAAGAAAGTTTGGACGTGCTCTTGGGCCATTACGGCATTCTACATATTTTGAGAAGACTGACAAGATATTCGGTGAGTGCTTCAATCATTTTTTGAGTGTGATTCCATCTCCTTTAGGCAGACCAGGAGAGTCGCGGAGTGAAGTTGAGATCGCCTCTGCTCACTATATGAACAATGGTCTTGCGATCATCAGGGAATATTATGAATCTTCTGTTGAAGTGTCTCAGCCTGATAGGGGTTAGTGATATGCGAGATTATGTTTCTAAGATCAAGGATGTTGTCGGAAGTATCGCTGCTGTAGGCGGCCTTGTTGCTGTGCTGAACAGCTGTGCAACTGTCAATAGTTCTAACCAGCCAAGCAAGGAGTTCTGGAGGGTCTGTTCTCCGATCGAGGGGATCACTGCAAGGATAGATTATATCGGCAATGGAACAGACTACCTTTGTGCCTGCGGAAAGGCAAGCTATTCTACACTAGGGACTGATGATTCTGCTGACGCTGGAAAGAAGATTCTTGCAGATAAGCTAGGGAATCAGCCAGCATATCCTATGGTGCTGGAAGTATGGGATGACGAGAAGAGCACTTATTCAGTGGTCTGTGTCCCGGTGAGTGAGCAAGCAGTCCAGAATAAATGAGCTGGATTGTATTGTTGTATGAGAATTTTACGAATTTTCTGTTGAAGCTTCCGTAATATGGACGATAAAGATTTTTAAACCCTTGAGTTTTCTTACATTATCATGTACATACCTAAACGATATGGTCAGAGCCAGACCAATAATTGTCCTTTCTGCGGAAAGCAGGCGACAACAGAGAATAAGCAGGGATTCCCTGTGTGCAGATTGCATCACGCTGCAGTCATGGATGATTTCAAATGTCTCTGCGGCGACACTCTTGATATCATGAAAGGTAAGTTCGGGATATTCTTCAAGTGCATCAGGTGCGGCACCATGAACCTGCGTAAGGCGATGGAGATAAACACTGTGCGCGATATCAGCGAGGACCGCCCTACACGCCCACCTCTCTTCAAGACACAGGAGCCGACAGGCAACATAACCAAGAAGCGTCACGTCCCTGGTGAGATGGAACCTGTAAGGTCTGATGATCCGAGATATTTTGATTGATTAAAAGAAAAGCATACCTCTTGCTTTAGCATGAGGACAGGTATGCTTTTCTGTATCAAAAACTCCACATTTAATGGATTGATGATAGCAAACAACATACTCCGCCATTTAGGGTGGAGTTTTTGATTTTTCTGAACAGAAAAAGTCTGCTTTGTCATGTCGCTTCGCTCCATGACTCAGGACGCCGCCGCACGCTTGATTTTGTCAATCGTAATTTTCGCCGAAGGCGTTAGTTGATTATTGATTAGTTTAAAGTATGGTGAGCGTACTGATTGATGTCACTGACTTTTTCAATTATGAGAATAAGTAAGATAAAAAATAATTAAGGTACCTGATTCTTCTCCTTGTATTTATCAAGGCAGTGGTTAGAACAGAACCATACTTGTTTGCCGTCTATCTTTGTCTCGACAAGGCTGTCATCTAGGAGGGCCGCTCCGCAGTTTGCGCATTTGCCCTGTTCACCATCATCCTCTGCCCCTTCCATGAAACCTTCTTCTTCAGGGGAGATCTCTCCATCTTCGACAAGCTTCTCTCTGCCTACAGCATCATAGACTGTCTCGTCTTTCTCTCCTGTTTCCATCTCATCTCTCAGTTCTTCTTTTGTCTCTTCCATCATGCATCACCTTCTGTTTCGATCTTGTTTTTGACTTTGTTGCCATATTTGTGCGCTTCATGCAATGGTTCTGGCATCTTGTGTTTTTCGACCATGCACTTCCTGACCACTTCTTCTGCAGTCTTAAGGGATACCCTGTGTCCCGGGCTTATGTATATAGGCTTGGCGTGAGTTTTTGTCTTCAGGACAACCCCTCTGACCTCGTCATCCACGACTACCTTGCTATCTTTCTCTTCTCCGACAAGAGGTTTTTTTGACACTCCTATCGTAGGCATGTCAAGGAGTATCCCGAGGTGGGATGCCATCCCTATCTTTCTTGGGTGAAGTATACCATTGGCGGATATGATGAGGATATCAGGCTTCTGTTCAAGCTTTGACATTGCTGCAAGGATTGCGGGGCTTTCCCTGTAGGTTAGGAATCCAGGTATGTATTGCATAGGGGCATCTGCTGTCGCATCCTGTCGCTCTACTACTTCGAGTGTCTTATAATCAAGGACTACGACTGCTGAGATCACTTTGTTGCCTATGTATGCCTGGTCACAGCCTCCGATATAGTTCAGCTCATCAAAATCATCTCTTATTATGACCTTCTTCGAAAGCTTGAGCTGCTCTTTCTTGAGCTCCATAACATTCATGGTACGACCTCGCCTCTTTTTGTGATGTCATCTGTTCTGGGTTTTTGCTTTATATGTCTTTCTGTTGTTTATAGACAGAGAATAGAAAAGATGGCTGGCCCGCAGCGTTAAGAAATTTGCTAGGTTTAGCAGGGCGTGGGTGCTGCGGGTCAGCCGGATGAAATTGAGGTGGCCACCCCAGCGTTAAGAATCCTTTAGCTAAAGGTTTAGCAGGGCGTGGGTGCTGTGGGTGGCCGGGTGAATGTCAGGTGTATTTCATAGGTATCAATTTCATAGGTATCATTATCTGGTTTACATCAACGCTTTCTTGGACCTGAGAAGTTCAGGAACCGGTCTTTCTCTTCCGGGCTCATCTCTCTTCCGTTGTAGTAGTTCTTGACAGTCCGCAGCGTCCCATCTATCTCGTGTTCTGCGTATATTCCATGGAGCATCCCATCTGCACCATAGTCTGCTGCTACCATGCTGTTTCCGTTGTCATACATCAGCTGCTGATTTCCTGCGAGTCTTCCTGCATGTATGTTCAGGACTGCCTGTATGTTGTTATTGGTCCAGTATGTAAAGAGTCTTCGGCAATCGTTATATGAGTACTCTGCTGTCAGGTAAGGGTTTCCATTCTTCAGTGAGATTGAGAACGTCCCGTGTCTCACTTCAGGATACTCGACAGAGGTGGATATTATCGTCCTGTAGATGCTTTTCTTCTTGGAATGCTCTTTTGTGAAATCAAAGACGAGCATGTCTATTCCCTCTAATACCTTTACTCCATTGCCGTTATCTCTCTTGCGGGTCCCGTATGTATGCTTCTGGATTATGTCTGTGTCTGGAGCGCTGCCTCTGTTGGTGAACTCTGTCCATCGGCCAAGTATGTCTCTTCTGTACTTCAAGAACTCATCATCAAGGAGTGTTTGTGCATCAGTCCAGATATTGTCGAATATTGTCTTGTCAGATGGCTCAGGATTCGGTCTGATATGCTGAGCGACTTTCCATTGCTCGCCGAATGTCTCAATAGATGCCTGTAGGTCATGGAATGTCGCATCAAACTCTTCACTGCCATCTCCCTGTATGGAATATATCTCTGCTGTATCATCATGTTTTGTGTCTTTCATCTTGTTCTGTCCCTGTCTGCATGCCTATTTTGATCGCTTTCCGAAATCATATGTGTATATTGATTCTGTACCGTCGAGGTTGATATCTATCTGATCGCCATGGAGTTCTCCATAGCGGTAGTTTCTGGTGAAAAGAGCATTATTGTGCTTGTCGTGATATTCCTGTTTTCCATGGATGACTCCATCACGCACATTGAATATGAGCATCGAGCTCCCGTCTTCGCGGCTCTCTGTCTGTATCCCGTTGTGCTTACCGTTCTTGTATTCGCAGCTGAGCCATAGCTTTCCATTGGAGTGCCATCTTCTGTAAGGTCCTTCCAGTTTGTCTTCAAGTATCTGGAAAGCTGCACGTCTTGTGCTATTGTAATGTGATGTGCGTATCCGTTTGAGGATCTTGTCGTCAATCTTGACAGTATCTACAGTGATGTCTTTATGCACATATCTTAATGACGCCAGATTTTCCTGTATGTCTGATCCTGTTTTCTTGACGAACAGGGCCCATGCGATCTCCATTATCTCTTCCATTGTGCATCTTTGTATGTCTGTATCATTGTTCTTTCATGCCCAGTTAGAGTATCATCTTTGTATGGTAGAGCTCTTGCTATGTGTGTAGTATCGTATCACGTCCTGCTTATGTACGGGATTTCAGATCGTCGACTCTTTTTTTGTGGATGTTGTATATGGTGACGAGTTGTCTCTGCGCGTCATACATCACATCGATGCATCTTTTTGCCACATTTTTGGAGTATTCTCCGGGGCAGGACAGGTCGACGATGAACTCGTCTCCGCCTGAGTCGTTGTATCTATGTCCAAGAGCGTCACTATCTCTTGTATCCGTTCCTGGATCGTTTTTTTGTCTTAGGTTTCTTGCTAGTGCGCGCCCCATCGCTGTAATATATCTGTCTGTGACTGAATATCCGTACTGGGTGTTCATGTCCTTCATGTTGTCTCCATCCATGAACAATATGATCCTGTTTCTGTAAGTGCCATTGCTGATCATCTTGGATCTTGTCACTGCGTACCCTAGTTTGTTGAGCAGTCTTGTCCTTGGATCAAGTTTCATCATTTCCAGATTTCTGAGACCCTCCTCATTGTTCTGTCCTTTCAGCATCCTTTCCAGATTGAGATAGCTGTCCACTACATCAGAATGTTCCAGGGGTCTCTCTTTTATGGGTGATCCGGTATATGTCACTATATTGTGTGTTAGCCTTTTAGACTTCTTTCCTTTGGCAACTTTCAGGGCGAGCTCTGCTTCTGATGTATTCTGCCCTATCCCGACACTTACTGTTATCAGGACGCCCTCTAGCGAGTCTTTGTTGTTCATTTTAGCGAGTCTTGGTTGGTTTTTGTAACTATCATCATGGGATAAAAATTCATGATACTTATATTTAATTTATATCTTATATATAACTTATATTCAAATGAGAAAAGTTTATATACAAGTACTACTTTGCAGGAATCATGCAGAGAAAACTCGTCAAACAAGGCCAGAATGCGTTGACAGTGACCTTGCCTGCCAAATGGCTAAGAGGGATGTCTCTTAATGCAGGGGATGAGATTTTCATAGATGATGGTGGGAAGGATCTCATATTGTCTGCTTCTGACAGGGAAGGTGTTAAGAATGGATCATTCAATCTGGATTCTGCATCAAATGACCAGATCCGTAGTGTCCTTGCATCTGCATATAAGTCAGGGTATGATGAGATCATCCTGAATTTCAACGAGCAGCCACCTCTTCAGATCATCAATGCGTTGATATCTACTTTCACAGGTCTGGAAGTGGTATCCCAGACAAAGACTTCTGTTGTGATCAAGTCTTTCCTCCGTACTGAAGAGAAAGAAGTGATGAATCTTGTCGTGAAGATGTTCCAGATACTTAAGCTTGTGGCAGAGATGATCGAGGATGATTGGAATTCTGTGGACTTTGAGAATATAGACCAGCTCATCAAGGGTAATGTGAGGAAGTTGAGAGACCATTGTCTCCGTACGATACATGTCAATAAGTATGGTGGAGATAAGTCTTATGATTATTATGATTTTGTCACTCAGCTCGAGAAGTTAGGTGCTGATCTGCGTTCTCTTGCAGAATATGCTTCGAAGAACAAGCCTGCGAGATCATCAGTGATAAAAGATATCCGTGCAGCGCTTGATAAGTGCTATGAGTGCTACCTCAAGAATGATCCGGTGAAGGCCAACTTATTCTGGATAGAGCATTACAGGAAACGAGGACACACCATAGGTTTTGATATGCTGAAGAAGCTTTACAAGAAAGATGACCCGATCATCATAGGAGTTTATGTGACGATCATGCGACGTTTCACGCATATAGGATCAAGATTGATGAGTCTTACGAGCAAGGCGTGATCTTCACTCCAAGTATCTTGCAAGTCTCCTGTTCTGCTCTGTTGTCCTCTCAGAGCTTGATCTGCTTGAGGTACCGAGGATCTCTTTCATCAATATAGCATATTTTGTGTTCCGCGTACCTTCAACAAGCCGTTTAAGGTGTGTCTCGTGCTCGATATTCCCTCGTGCATCGATGTATCTGCTTATCATGGTCTCCCACTGCCCTTCAGGCACATTGTATTGTGTGAATAGCATTGCAAGGTCGATGGAAGGGTCTCCTCTGCAACAGTTCTCAAGGTCTATGAGGTAGGGTCCATGAAGATTATCCTTCTTGAGGTCTGCGTGTATCACGCAATCGTCGATACCAAGATTGATGTAGGCTATGCTGTCTTCAAGCCGCGGCTTGTCAAGCGTAGTCTCATTGGTCGCCTGTGTCATCTTATGGCGCTCAGCATATTCTAGACTATCTCTTAATCTTATCACTGGGGGGAGTTTGACATTTTTCTCTGCCAGTATCTGTCCTGCGTTATTATGGAATTTTGCGATTGTCCTGATCCAGTAATCTAGAGGCATCTTTGACTTTCCTGAGCAGGATATCTCTTCCTGTAGTGTCATTGTGATATTGCCTGCACGTATTGGTTCAGGTGTCATTCCGGGAACTATGAATTCGAGTCTCTGCGAGAGCCAGTAGTTAGCAGCTGCCTCAGTATTTGCTCTGTTCTCATCATTGAATACTTTCAGTATGAGTCTACGGTCATTCATGTCATGCACATGGAAGACTTTGTTTGCACTTTCTACCTGTCCTCTTGCGATATCTGTTATTGTGTCCCACAGGTTACGCTGTGGAGCTATCGCCTGTTCAGGTATCCCTGCTGCTATGAGTGCTGCCTCGATAGAATCTTTTGTGGTATCGGGTGTATTGTATTGTGTGTCAAAACGCACTTTAATTCCGAGCATCCTGAGCTGTTCTGCTGAACATCTGTTGATTGGATCCGTGAAATCTATAGGGTTTCCTCTGAGATCTATGAATGCACCTTTTCTTATGAGTCCGGGATACTTGGTCTTTATGTACTCGGGGAGCGTCCGTATGTCTGTTATGTTGTTGTTGGTAAGGATCAGTTTGTGTGCGAAAGGAGCGTTCTCAAGACCATAAAGGTCAGTTATTCCCTTATCTGAAGCGAATATTATCAGGTCTCTTGTCGGGTAGTAGGTCACAGGGATATTCCCTGCATGGCGTAACAGTACATTTGTCTCGAGGTATGTCGATTCAATGACCTCTTGCATCAGGTCATGATCAGATATCCGTTTACTGTCTTTCAGGTATCTTCCGAATGAATAGTTTTGTCTGGTCATCTTATGCGAGGTATTTCAGGAGTCTCCTGTTCTGCTTTGTTGTCCTGTCAGAGCCTGATCTGCTTGCCGCACCTATCATCTCACGGATTGCGACTATGTCTCTATGTAGACTGAGTTCAGTCAGGATTATGCAGGGTTCTTTCTTTTTCATCCGTTTGGTGTCTAATAGTCTAAGTGTCATCTTCCACCTCCAGGAACTGCTTGATTGCAGCTTCGACTACATGGCTCTTGTTCTTGAATTTGCTCGTGCGGGTGAACTCTCGCACCCGTCTTGCAGTCTCCTCTTCTAGAGATATGGTTAATACTTGTTTCATGTTCGCCCCAATATATAACTACTGTGTTGTGGGGGTGTGGGACAGAATTGTGTTAGCCTAGCCAGTATAGGTTGTGCCATAATGACGTGAGCAGGTTGGCTGTATCGATTCTGTCTGCTCTTTTCTGTCCCAGTTTCCAGCCGGTTCTTCTCTTGTCTTCAGCAAAAGAGCTTTCGGACTGGTTGCGCTGGTAGTATTCTGCAAGGTATTTCTTTATATCTTCGACAAAGCGTGAGAGCATTCGTTTCCACTGCCATGGGCCTTCAACAGTCGCGTTTGATTTTGGTATCAAGTACAAGTCGATCTTGCCGAAGTGTGTGACGAGATTTTTTACGTCTGATTGGTTGCTGAAGTATCGGTCAAGCCGTAGGCTTGTCAGGTTGATGCCTGTGGCTTTTGCCATTGAAATAGCGCAAGCGTATGCTTCTTTTTCGCTCTTGAAACTCGTCCCCGTTCCAATATACATTCGACTTTTGATGTCAAGAAGAGCGAATGAATAGACAAAGAGCAGCTTTTTGTGTTCTTGTTCTTCACCTGTTTTGATTTTGTCTTTGAGTTTCTGTGCCGCGCTGGCATAGTGAACTTTAATGCTTAGACCATATCCTGTGCCATCGCCTGAACCGTCGACAGACTTGACGCCCTTCTTTTTCAAAAGAAGAGCGTGCAGGTTATACAAGACCGTGATTACTTCAGGATCTGAGTAAAACCGCTCAACAGTCTTATAACTCACATCAATGTCGCTCAATAATGAGAATACTGTAAACATGGCAGCCATGTTCCGATTGCTCTTACCAATGATATGCTTGATGAGCAACGCCAAAACCCGTTGCTCAACCGTGAGCACAGGTTTTGCACCTCGTGTCTCCCCAGAAACGAAGTTGATTGAAGAAGCCGCTTCATGAACAAGCGGCTTGAGCTCCCTGAAAGCAGTTTTCAACCGCTCAGCAACCCTCTGCTCATAAGTCCGCCAGTCCCTTTCCTGTACAGGATGCTTTTCCTTATACTCCTTAACAATGTCATCAAGCATGCTGACGACATTACGAACCTCTTTTGTGTTGACTTTCATGCGCAATACCTCTTTTATATACCGCAGAACCGAAAAATATATAAACTTTGTGTTTACATGTAAACACCATGCCAAGAAAAGTAGCCGCAATAACAGGAGGAAAAATCAACATCACCGACAACGTCCTTGAAATCTACGAGAAAAAAGTCACACCCTAGGGCAACGGTGCTAAAATCGACGCACAGAAAAAAGACATCGGCCGCCGAGCATACATAATCATCCTCAAAGATTAAACTATTTCTGTCCCACACCCGTGTTGTGGTAAATTTATTACTAATATATAAATTTTTCGTATATAAGTTTATTTATAAATAAGGTCTTAAAGCTACGTTATTGTTGTCTAGAAGTCTTTTAATCGCACTTGAAAAGAGGTAATTTATCATCTATATTGAGCTCTTTCCTGTACCTGTCCCAGAGCTTATCTACCCGCTCATCAAACAGGGTTCCAGCATCACTATCGCCCCTCCGGTACGTCCTGATCCCATTGCTGTATTCATCAGGTACGCCATCATTATTGTTGTCTGTAGTCCTTGAATTGCCTATGAATGGGTTTGTGACAACAAGAGAATCACCATCGCAATCTCGTGTGTATTCTATCCTGTCAAGACCGTTGTACATCATTGCGGTGTTACCCTGTATCTCGGGGGTCAGTACCCTGGCTGCAGCATATGCTGTACTTGCCATGGCTATTGCGCCGATCACAAATCCGTTCCTAAGCCAGAATCCTTTCAACAGTCCTTTCAGTCCTTCCAATTTATCACCGGGAATGCATCAGATCAGATGCTTATCGGATGCTCTATTCATCTCAACACAGCAAAAATAGTATTTCCTGGTTTTATAATAGTTTCCTTTGGTATTTTAATTGAACTGCTGGTGATTGCTGGTGACTGCAAGAATCTTGGTTTTCTTTGAGAAACATTTATATTTCTCTCAGCAACATTTTTATGCATGAGCATCTATGAATTGGTCATGGACGAGTTCGAATACCTCGCTGAGATGAGAGAGAAACAGACTTTTCCCCTGCACCTGCACTGGGACGGGTCTATCCCTGCAAAGGATATATTCAATCTTGCACAGCAGCGTGGCGAGACGCTCTATCTTCCTGATAAGGACAAGGATGGCAGGCGCATCCATTATGATTCTCCGCAAGACAAGGTGATCGATAGTCCTGAAATGCTCGAGAAGTTCTTCCATGACCTGCGTGACTATCAGATGGTCGATGTCTTTGGCAAGGTCACTCAGTTCATGCAGACTGATGATGATCTCAAGGCGACTGCTCTTGCATTGTGCAGTTATCTTAAAGAGCAGAATTCTCCTTATGCAGAGGTGCGCTTTGCACCTTTCTATCACACTTTTGGTGGGATGTCTATGGAAGATGTCATCCGCTCAGCAGTAGCAGGTTTCAAGGCAGGAAAGAAATTGACAGGGGTTGATGCAAGGCTCATCATCTGCATAAATCGTGAAGCGACTCCTGAAGATGGTGTGAAGATCGCTGACGCGGCAATCGCTGTGAACAGGGAGTATCCTGATATGGTGCTGGGCATCGACCTTGCCTGCGAAGAGAGCCTGAAGAACCCTCCGGAGAAGCATCTCGCTGCTTTCAAGCGGACATTCAACACCCCGCTGAAACGTACTGTGCATGCAGGTGAGATGTGCGACGAGGTTACGAACCTCAATTACATCCGTACTGCTCTCTATGACTTGCGTGCTCATGCGATAAGCCATGCTGTGCCGCTTCACAAGGATGAAGCGATCATCAAGTATGTGGTCAAGAACAGGATACGGTTGGAATCCAATCCTATCTGTAACTGGTTCTTCTTTGATAAGAGCGTGCATGATGACTTGAGATTGGATAAGCTTCTTGCAAAAGGTGTCCTTGTGACGATAAATCCTGATGATCCTGCGATGATACCAAGGGGCCATACTGTCGATAATCTTGCGCTGATGGCGCGGCTGTACGGAAGAGGCATCGTCGATCAGTTGATAGCTAATTCTATCGAGAGTGCTTGGGGTCTTGATGATGTGCAGAAGAAGAATTACCTAAGCAGGCTTGATCTTTAATATCCCGCCAGAGCTCATGCAGTATTCTGTGGTTGCGTGTATCGCAAATAAGAATTCATCTATCGTGTACTTCTGTTTTCCTCCGCGCACCTTGTGCCATGAAGGGTCATTGACATACACGTTCTTGCCGTCCACTCCTGTGACGACGACATAGTGATGGTTGAAGCGGGGATGTTTCGCCTTGTGGAACCGGGTAGTCACGTTGGCTATCACTGGCCGCCCTCCAATTATCTCTGATTCCAGGTCAGAATAGTCAGGTATCTTGACATTGATGATTCCCCCTGCGTAGCAGAAATCGAGATATTTCATGAGTGATACAGCATCTTTGTATGCATATTTATCAGATGACAGTCTTCGCTCGAACTTCTTTATCAGGCTCTCGATGCTCCTGTCATTGTCCCTCAGCGTGAATATGTGAGGGTTGCACAGCACGAACTCGACATCAAAACCTCTTTTCATCATATATGTGCCGACCTGTTGAGGATATATTCCTGTATCTAGCATGTGTATATTATCGACTATCTCTTTTCTGGTCGTGTCGACGCCATGGTATTGCATGACCATTGCCATGCAGGTGGGTCCGCATTGTGGAGAATATATCGGCTGTCTGAGTTCTGGGACATCAAGGATTCGCAAGTTCAATTCCGGTTCCCCTGGTGCATCTTCAGAGCAGGTCTGGCCTGTCCTCACGTATGATCTTTATGTTCCCGAGGTCATCTGGTGTGAGTAAGACGGTTGATAGGAAGTTGAAACTCTCACCTTTTCTCTCGTATATCTGTTTCATCATCCAGTCTGTCGCTTTCTGGTTGAAATCAGGGTTTATGTTCTTAGGTATGTCTTCATCTGGAAGCGGTATCCAGTATTGCACAAGTGCCTGTCGTATCCCATGATACAGCGCTCCTGATAGTTGTGCCTTGAATCTATCCCCCGGTACTATGACCCAGCCATCTTTCTGCTGCTCTGCCTGTCGGTATAGGCAGTTCCCTGCATGGTGTGTGATGACCCACGAATCTCTCTGGTCCTGGCTCTCGACTCCGGCAATCTTCAGTCTGCGCTCAAGATTCCTGTCCTCTTGCTCGAGCGAATGCATCATCTTCTCGTATTCTTTCTGTTCTTTGTTCTTAGGTAGGATTCCTGCTATGTATGAAGCCATCCTCTGCATCATGCCCAGTCTCTCTTGAGGCTCTGCAATAGGCCGCCGTATCTGCAGGTATTGTGCAACGTGTTTCGCAGCATATGCTGGTGTTATGTGTCTTGCTATATGTTGGTCGAGTGTCATATTATCTACCCCTATATGTGACATCTAGAAAGATGCCTTTAGCGAGTCTGAACCTGGTGTTGAATGATTATTTATGATTAATAAACGTTTTTACAGAAATTTATACCTATTCGTAGTTTATTCGTGAAAAAATATCTGCAAAAGTTTGATAAACCCTGGACTCTTATTATATTCCATGTCTTTAGAGGGATTGGTGGTCGAGAGCGCTGCAATAGGGGGATTGTTCACAGCAGGTGAAGTGTTCTTCAATGCAGCACTTGCATGGGAGTATAAGATATCTGATAAGACTGTCCCCTTTCCCAGGAAGCTGGATCCAGGTAGTCCTATACATGGCCATAGCTATCCGATAATGTTTGCGATGGGAGTTCCAGCGACGCTGGCACTGCATCACGCGCTGCCGTACGTAGAACAGTTCGCAGGGGAATACGCGAGCTATGGCGCGTTCGGTCTTGGTGTTGTCGCTCTTGAATACATATGCGGTAAGATAGGTATGGCTCCGTGGAGAGAGGTGTATGGTTATCTTGAGAAGCGTTTCCATAAGGCGATGCCCTGGACAAAGAGACTGCCTTTGAGCATCGGAGATAAGAGCTCTTTCCTTCCTCTGCTTCCTGTCTGGTCTGCTGTAGGTGCTGCATTGAGCTATGCGCACACAGTCCTCCATAATCTTTGATGATTATCTGATTGTAGATATTTATACGCTAAAGGTGAGAGTATGTCTTTGAGAGAAAAAGATGGAGATGATGTCAGTTCTGGGCTTGAGGTGATTACCCGTTGTCTGCATCAGGTATTCTCTTCAAGGGGAGGGTATATCCCTATAGAAGGGGTGGGCAATTGCAGTGAATGTGAATACGATCCTGAGAACAATGTCAAGTGCAGGATGTTCTATCCGATAAAGGTAAGGATGTATACTGTTAAGCCTGGCAGGTGAGTATTTCCTTGTCTGCCATCACTTCACCACGATAGGCTCGGTCTCTATCCTATTGCCGCCTGCAAGGTATATCTCTGCCCAGTACTTGACAGGTCGCCTTCCATTTATCTTGCGTGAGAACTCATCGACATCATCTTGTGGTATGAACTCGTACTTGTGTACCTTCTTCCCTCTCTCTTTTTTGTAGTATATCATCCTTGCGACTTGTGTCGCAGGTATCTCAGTACCGTTGTTGTATTGGAGCACCAGGTGGACGTATCTTCCTTTCCTCTCCCAGGACGCTGTAGGGGTCAGTACGCCGGGTGATTCAGGTTCCTCTTCCTTGACCTGTTCCTGCACTGTCGGCGCTGCCTCAGCTGTCAACTGCTCAAGGTCTGGTGTCGCGATGTAGATCCCTGCCATCACTGCTGCAGCGATCCCTCCGAACACCAGTGTATCTATCGATCGTGACTTCACCATCGCAGTCATCTTCTGCGTGCTCCGCATCAGCTTCCTCAGCTGGACCTCGGTCTGGTCGAATATCTCTTCTCTCAGTCTTGTCCATGCCTGCTCATCTGCGTCCCTGCTCAGGTATCCCTTGTTCCATGCGTATAGGATGTATCCCCTGTCCCTGCTCAGTGCTGTACGCACCCATCCTTTTTTCTTGTTCGGCCGTCTGCACAGATTATAGTGGCGCACTGCTCTATTTTTGTCTCCTTCCAGGAATTTCAGCCCTGCTGTAGCGTAGTCCCTTATGTGCTGGTGAGTGGCGTTCTCTGACATGAACTCGAACTCGTCTTCTGCCAGTACCCTGGACTGTTCGCAGGATACTGGTTCCCCCATCTTCTCGTAGATGCCTGCCCTGTTCATATGGAGTCTTGCTAACAGGAGTCTTGGCAGGAAGTGTCGGGGATTGTCGAGTTCCCTCGCTTCACCATGCTCATCACTGGTGCTGCCTTCTAACCTGAGAGGCTCTTTTTTTATTATGTTCTCCAATGTGTGCATGGCTTGCGCTGACTGCTGGCCTGAGTCCACGTTGTCTGTGGCTCTTACGATAGAAACATACCAATCGCCCTTCATGACTCGCTCCCACACCTCTAAGCCCAGATTATTGGTCTGTTTTTGGTTAAAAATCTTTTGTTTTGGTTTTTTTCACTTCACCTCATCACCTATAGCTTTATAAATGATTATTCTGTCAATCTGGACATGCCAACTCATGAGCAGAAAGTGAAGAGGATTGTAAGGCAGTTGAAGAGGCGCAAGAGCAAGAGGCCTGTCTCCCTGAAGAAGAGAGCTGTCTCTCACGAGGTGCCGAAGCCGGATGATAAGAGGCATTCAGATGAGAAGATCGATGTCAGTGACCTGGATGAGATACTCCATATAGATCCGAAGAAGAGGATATGCATCGCAGAGCCCGGCGTCACTTTCGTCGACCTTGTCGATGCGACAATGGAGCATGGCCTTGTCCCTATCATCGTGCCTGAGCTGAAGACGATCACTATCGGCGGCGCTGTCGCCGGCTGTTCTATAGAATCCATGTCATTCAGGTATGGAGGGTTCCACGATACCTGTCTTGAGTATGAGGTGATCACTGCGAAGGGTGATGTGCTCATCTGCACACCTGACAATGAGAATGCCTTGGTGTTCCAGATGGTGCACGGCACGTTCGGGACTCTCGGCATAATATCACGGCTGAAGTTCAGGCTGATACCTGCAAAGCCGTTCGTGAAGGTGACGTATGAGAAGTATGATGCTCTTGAGGATTACCAGTCGGCCATATGGAGGCACTTCAAGGATAAAGATGTAGAGTTCATGGATGGGATAATACATTCCCCGACAGAATATGTGCTCAGCGTGGCGGATTTTGTCGACAAGGCGCCGTACACGCATAGCTATGACTGGATGAGGATATATTACAGGAGCACGAGCACGCGTAAGGAGGATTACCTCAGGACGCCTGATTATTTCTTCAGGTATGACAAGGGCGTGACCAACGTGATGCCGAAGTCGTTCCTGGGTAGGCTCTTCTTCGGTAGGTTCATAGGGTCGACAGAGATGCTGAAGCTGGCCAATAGGTTCAGGCGGTTCATACCTTCAAAGATGATACCTTTCACCCTTGACGTGTTCATCCCGTTCTCGAAGATAGGCAATTTCATGGAGTGGTATGAGGAAGAGGTGGATTTCTTCCCGTTATGGTGCGTGCCTTACAAGAGGGTGCGTGACTATGAATGGGTATCGGATGAGCTGTTCAGCAAGAATGAGGACCCTCTTTTCGTGGACCTTGCGATATATGGTATGAAGAGGGATGACGGAAAGAACTATTACAAGATGATGGAGGACAAGCTCTTCAGCATAGGTGGCATAAAGACCCTTATCTCTGGCAATTATTATTCTGAGAAGGATTTCTGGAAGAGCTGGAACAGGAAGAATTACTACAAGGTCAAGCGTAAGACCGACCCTGACAATATCTTCCGTGACATATACACCAAGATGTGCAGGAGCTCGAGGGGCTTGGGCAGGTAAGCTCCTGTTCAGCAGTCTTCAGGATTATTATCATATAGTCCGAGAACCGCTTCTACTTCAGGATCATACTGTTTAGCCTGTCCTGCACACCCGCATTTTCCTCCACATACTTGTTCTTTTATAGGTGCCAGCCTGACCTGCTCGAACCGGTCTCTTGCATATATTCCATCATAAGGTATTACTGCTATATCATGTATCCTGCCTAGCGGGTAGGTGTTCCTGTGATTTGTCTCTATGGTGTTGCCTGCAACAATCTTCATCCCGGCAAGAGTCAGGCTCTTTTCACTCACTCCGTCGACAAAACCCATCGCTTCCTCATAATAATTAACGTGTCTGCCAAGCCCTGTTTCAAGCTCTAGCCATACGAGCTGCCCTTTACCCAGCTCATGCAATACATCTGTGAGTGTCTTTTCACCATGTGTCTTACATCCTTTGCATGCCATCTCATTTACCTCCGAATAATCTGTCATATATTTCCTGTTTCATCTTGTCATTGCTCCACCATAGCGCTGTGCAGGTGAGCTTGTTCTTCCCTGCTGCACTGTCATACACGAGCTGTGCTATATTGTAGAATCCATTAGGATATCCATTGAATATCACTGACGCCTGGCTTGATCTTTTCCATGCTTTCTGGTCGAACATATCCAGTTTGTCGCTGTACGCGATGGTCCCTGGAAGATTGTAGTGTTGTGGCCCGCTCGGCTCAAGAGTGAGCACGACAGGATTCTTCCATCTTCCAGGAAGTATGTCATTCACAAGCTCTTCAAGTGCATTGCCTTTCGCAACGAACTCATCGAATGTTATCTTCTTCTTGCTCTCATAAGTTATGTCGCAGTCTTTCATAAATATCACATCTCTCAACAATGTTACTTATCTCAAAAATATTGACGCTCTCAACTGTATCTTATCAGGTAATCGACCATTGTATGGTAGAATTCCTGGACTGATATGCCCATCGTGAGTCCCAGGTGGTTGGTCGATGGAACGACTATCTCTTCGAGTTTTCCTCGTGTCCTGTGCAGTTCTCTTGTGTTCTCTGCTGTAGCGAGCAGGTCTTCATCTCCTCGCACAAGGAGTATGGGTTGTTCTATATCTGCTATCCTTGCCTTGTAATCTGTGTCCCAGCTGAAATGGTTAAGGTCAGTGTAGCTCCTGAACTCCTCTTCTTTTATCCATCTGAAAAGCTGAGTGACCAGTTTTGTTGTCGCATCCGAGCTCCCCTCTCCGAGTATGATTTTGAGTTCATTGTCGTTCATATTCTCTTTCTTCCACAGGTCATGGAATATGTTTGCCCTGTTCACGATAGGGAGCAGTGCGCGAACAACTCCTAGTGCGTGTTTTACAGGAACCCGCTTGATCTTTTCCCGGTATAGTTCGCCTGCGAGTGGCGGGTCGACTATCCATTCAAGCTTTGATAAGAAGTTGATGAGGGAATGCTTCTTGTCCATCTGCACTGGTGCTCCCAGGGAGATCAATCCTCTGATATCACCTCTCTCTGGCAGTGCAGCGTAACCTAACATCCCTCCGAGCGAGTGCCCGGCAAGGAATACCTCATCTTTCCCAGCGTTTCTCTTTATGAATTGTAATGCAGCAGGAAGGTCATATGCGACGTAGTGGTCAAAGCAGTAGTCATGCCCTCTTCCGGCCTTGTACAGGTCAGGGTTGTTCTTCTTTCCGCTCAGGCCGTGTCCCCGTAGTTCAATCAGGTAGATGTCCGCTCCTTGTTCTATCATGAGTGTTGTCCACTGGCCAGATTTCCATGCTTTCCTGTTCTGGCAGAAACCATGCACTGCTCCTATCGGATAGCGTATCTTCGGGTTGTATTGTTTAGGTTTGATATGTGTGAGTGATATGTACCAGCCATCTTCAGTCTTTACCGTATGGTATGTTATTGAGTCAAGGTTCGGGCTCTGCATCTGTGGCAGTTTTACAGGTTTTTTGTAGAACATCCTGTATTAATTGAGGTCATCGCCAATAATAAAGGTTCGGCTGGAGTTTATGAGCAAAACTCGAAAAGAATACGACCTTTTTGCATAAGTGGGTAAATACTGCAGAAATTGGTTTTTAAATGCGCACTACGCAGCATAGCTATTGTGCAATCTATCTGTCATTACCTTTCCCCATATCTTCTAGCTGGTTGTTGTACTCTCTCTTGAGTCCATCTTCAAGTGTCCTGTACTCATCCATCGTTCCGATTCCCACTCCTGCATGATCAAGCTTATCTTTCATCATGCGGTCACCCTGTTCCTGATACTCCTGATATTCTTCAGTGATCCTGAACCTATACCTGTCAGGCCCTTGAGGGAATGGTGTTGTGATCCTTGCCCCTAGTGATGCCAATGGAAGGAGATCCTCAATGACTCTCTTTGACCTGAAATCGACCTGTGTAGCAAGCCAGTTGATATAACCTGTATGTTCCCAGGCACGCACTGCGCGGTATCTTGGGAGAGTCTCTCTTATGTGTCGGACCAGCTGTCTATTGTCAAAGAAATCCAGTGACATCATAAGGTCAAATAGGTTTCTTGGGACGGGGTTGTCCCAGAACTCTTCAGGATACCATAGGTGCATTTTTTGTGCTTCAGTATCTGCTATTGACAGGAATCCTGAATTCACGAGCGCATAGTTCGCGAAGTCTCCGCAGTTATTTCCGTTCACTGCTTGTGCAAGTTCAGGTTCGAATGGTCGATTAGGCTTGTCTTCTATCAGCGACATGAATGAGTATCCTGCAGTCTTTCCAGGATATGTCTTGAATGTCTTAAGCATCTTGAGCGCCTGCCCATCTGTCATGTAGAATCCGCCTTCGAATGCAGGGTCACCGCTGCGGATGGCCTGTGCAAAACCATGGAATCCTCCGTCGAGTGTGCCATCCTCATTCTTGGTGGGTATGGTGAATCCCTTGATGCCTCTGGTGAAGAATTCGTTGAGGTTTACATTTCCTCCCCATCCGACAAAGAGATCTGTCTTTCGGTCAGGGAATAGGTACAGGCTTCTGTCTAGTTTCGGCAGCCTGCCTTCATATCTCCCTATGAAATCATCTGTCAGGTGTATCTGTATCATGAAATGTCCTTCACGTGCCTGGCTTCCGTAAAGCTGATCATCTCCGAGAAGGCCAAGTCCATCCAGTATATTCCTCTTCAGGTTGTATTCAAAATTCTGTGTGAATATCACTTCCAATGATGAGAGCATCTCTGGCACGGTCTTATCAAGTATGAGTGGGTAGAATGAGTCATAGATGTGCACGCTCATCCAGTTTTTGTCATCTGTCTCTGTCCTGCCAGGCAGGTCGCAGCGGTAATCATCAGTTCCCCTCATCAGACGCGTCTTTTTTTTACTGTCCGCTTCCAGAAACTCCATCCCGATACGATCATCGCTCCACAGGAAGACACTATCTTCATCCCTGCTGTCGAACCTGACTTTCTCGTCGATACCTTCAACAGAGCATTCGTACACTCCCTGCTCTATGTTTGTATCGCTCATGCGCTGAGGGAAGAACCTGGGATACTTTGAATGGCTGTTGTCGCTATAGCTTGCGCTCATGACGATTGCTGCGATGCCGAACATGGCGGTCTTTACTGCTTTCTTTGTTATAGAAGAGAGCGTGCTCACTCCCTTAGCGAGGTAATTCATATAAGAGAGATGATGATGAGCGATATTTATTAATCTTACACAACACTTAAAAATGAATTGCGTTACTGTTCCATTATGGTATTGAGACTTGTTGTTCTGGATTTTGACGGCACCCTCACAAGGGTTGACAGGGATTCTGTCCCTTTTGTAGGGGCATACAAAGATGATATCCGTAAAGAATTAGGCATGACCAGAGATGCGCTTGAGCCGAAGTGGGAAGAGAAAGCGAAGATCATAGCTGCAAACCAGGATAAGTATGGCTGGCTCATCGACGGGAGGATTGTGGCGCCAGCATATGCTGATTCGTTCATAATGACACAGACTGTAGCAAGTCTTATCCTTGATGATAGGGGCCATACTTCTATTCATGCTGAGCGCAGGGCTTTCCTGGACGCTCTGTTCAGGAAGAATTATGCGGTTGTCACAACCACATTCAAGGATGGTGTGGATGATTTCCTTACAGCATTGAAAAGTGCTGTCGATGTCTGTATAGTCACTAACTCTGAGACTGATTCTGTTTCACATAAGTTAGGGACTCTCTCAGACAGGCATGCGGATATCCCTATCTGCGGTGGTGCGAAGAAATACGTGATCCATCCTGACTGGGAAGAGGTCCCTGAATCTGTTGACAAGCCAGGTTATGGTCGCCCGATATTTATCAGGCGCAGGAACTATTGGGAAGTGCTCAAGAAGCTGATGCAGGAGCGCGGAGTCAAGAGAGAAGAGGTCCTGATTGTCGGAGATATATATGAGCTTAATCTCTCACTCCCTGAACAGATGGGCATGAGCATAATCCTCACACCAAGACCGAGCACTCCTGATTTTGAGATGGGTGCAGTTGAGTCAGCATCTAATGGTAAGGTCGTGAGTGACCTCAAAGAAGTATTGGAGTATATTGGGCGCGTTAATGGTGCTTGACTACCCACCAAACCCTATCTTTTTCTTATCTGGATCGTTTATCTTCCTTATCTTTTCTACTCCTTTGAGATAATAATGTTCAGGGGGTGATATGACATGAGGGTTCTCTTTCTCAAGCATGTCGTCCATGTATTTGTCTTCTGCTGCAGCGCATGCGCTGAGCACGTCGAATGGTGAGAATCCTTTTGACATCCTGGCAAGTTCTTCGAGCGTGATTTCATCAAGCTGTTTTGCATAGTGGTTGTATATCGCGACAAGATCATCATGTTCAGGTAGCGGGAACTTCAGGTGTTTCTTGAACCTGCGCATGAGTCCGCCGTCTATCGTGTCTGGCTTGTTTGTCGCAGCGACCACAACAAGGTCACCGTCCATCCTGGTCTTTGCGGTGTTTGTCATGAGCACTGACATTATCCTCTTTGTGGCCTCATGCATCCCGCCGTCCCTGTCTCCTGCAAGGCAGTCTATCTCGTCAAGGAATAGCACTGTGGGTCCCAGTCCTCGTGCAGCATCAAATACCCTGCCAAGCTGCTTCTCTGCCTCACCATACCATTTGGTCATCACTGCCTCAAGTGGCATCTCGACGAAGTTGTATCCGAGGATGTTTGCGACGACCTTTGCCATCTCTGTCTTTCCGACGCCATATGTCCCTGAGAACATGAAGCAGTTGTATCCTGTCTGTTCAGGTCTTGATCGGGTCTTTGCGTATAATTTTGTGAACAGTTCCTTGTTCTTGTTCGGAAGCACTATCTGGTTGTACACTTCTCTTTTCGTTTCATAATATCCTGCAAGGAAATCCCAGTCGTATGCAGAGAGGTCATCATACACTATGCATCCAAGCTCTCGCATCTTTGCAAGATCAGTCATCTCTGCTTCCTCTTTCTTGAGCAGTATGTCATACAGCAGCTTATTGACGACCATGTCTCTCTTGTCAAAGTGCGGTTGCGTCTCAAATTCTATAGTTACATTCGGTCCCATCCGGGATGCTTTTCCATTTGACATGATCGTCGCTCCTGATGAGTATGCAGGGCCTATCCTTGTCTTCTTCTCAAGGTTTCCTTCCCTGTCTTTTGCAGTGTGCATGAGGTTGTACCTGTCCATGGATTTCCATAATGCCTTCTCTGCAAATGAGCTGCCTCCCGGATACCATTCAAAGAACATATCGACGATATCAAGCACCTGTCCTTTTGTGATGCTTTCGCTCTCTATCTGGTGCTTGACATAGAGCGTACCGTCTTTTGCCCTGAACTGCGGCTTGTACAATTTCGCATGGCTGTGATGCTCCTTGTGCATGAGGTCTACGTGGTCTTCCAGCATCCTCTTTGCATCGGCAAAGTCGACGTACTGATCATCCTTTTCAGGGGTATCATCTTCGCTCATATCTCTTCCTCCAGGATCCGCTCTTCAAGGCCTTCAGTATTGTCAGGGATAAGCTTGACCTTCTCCATGGAAAGTTTAGCATTGTTCATGTTGTATGCTGATTTTGCCACGAGGTATCCGAAGAATATAGTTATCAATGGGATTGGTGTAGGGAATGTGATTGCAAGGAGTGCTGAGTTTATCGTCATGTATGTCTTGTGTCTCTTGACGCGCTTGTCGATGATGCCCTGATACACAGATATAGCTTCCTCAAGGTCAAGTTCTGCAGGGTAGACTACTGTTATCTTCTCTGTTTCCTGTGCTTTCTTGAACAGCTTGTTGTATCTGTCTTTTTTTGGGAGGTACTGGCGTATCATCTCAATGAATCGGTTTCCTTTCTTATGACTCTCACCTATCTCCTCTTCAGGTATGTGAAGCACATAACACCTTTCAGCTTTCTGGACATATGCATCGATGGTCATCATCATCTATCCCTCTTTATGCTTATCTTTACCGGCGTCTTGAAGTCAAGCTTCTTCGTGATTCCTTTTTCCAGCAATCTGTCTAGGCAGGCATCATCGCAGTCTTCTTTGGTCCCTGAAAGCTCGACTAGTTTCTTCAGGAATCCTACTTCATCTTCTATCCTTATGCAACCGTGTGAGAATTCACGTTTCTCGTAGTCGAATAGGCTGTGGCTTTTCTTAGGTGTGCCATGCACTAGGACTCCTTGGTTATTAGGGAAATAGAATTTGACCTTACCGAGAGGATTCGTCGGTCCTGGATATTGGTATATCCCGTCTTTGTGGGCATACATCTTATCCACCCACTCTTGGGAGTGTTTCTTCTTGAGCTCTTTAAGGATGCTTGGTGGGGGGCTCCAGAATGGGTTCACTATTGTGTATGTTATCTCTGATTCTATCTCTGGTGTGCGCCAGTCCTTGTCCTTATCTTTCATGCCTGCTATTATCCTCTGTTCTATATACGTGCACTTTCCTCCATATTCTTCAGGCAGCACTCCCTGCAGGTGGAGCATGTAATCAGTCAGTGATATGTTCACCTCTACTGATGTGACTTTGTCTTCAAGCCCTTCGCAGCTCAATGATTGTGGTGCTTTTGGAGGCAGTTTGCAGTATGTCGGAGTGCATTCTATTCCTTCTGGAGCTTCTGAAGAATTTGCTGGTGCAGCAGTTTCTGCTTTCTCCTGAGAATATGTCGGTGAAGCATACGCTAATGTGGCTGTGACGAGTGCTGTTGCAAGATATCGTACCCCCTTAGCGAGATTCATGATTCGATGGGGTTAGTCAGTATTTTTGATTAATAAACCTGCGTTTCAAATAATACATCTTTTTGCAATTTTTACCAGGGTTGCCGAAATAATCACGTAATTGGTGTTGAGAATGAGTATTGTGTGGATGTGATTTATCTAACTATGATATTTCTGAACGTATCCTTTCGGGTCGTGCTGGAATTCTCTCCATCTCTCCAGGGCATCCCACTTGCTGCATGCATTGCTCAGGGCTCCCAGGACTGCGATGCCTATAGTCATCATGCCGACAGGTCTGGAGTATCCTGTGTCTGCGATTGCCATCCCGACGCCGGCGTACGCGATGCCGATCTCTGCCAGTGACCATTTGACCTCGTGTCCTATGTCTTTCCATAGTGCTTTCTTCTCATCTTTTGTCGCGATTGTCGCAATCATCTCGATAGGTTCTATGTTCCTCTGCAATCCTTCTGTCTGATGGTCGAACAGGCAGTACATAGTTTCTTTATCAATTTCCTTATACGGGCAGGTCCTGCTGTCGTGGCATGTGTGAGTATACATGTTACCATCTGATGGTGTAGAGATATTGACCCTATGTCCGAGGTCTGTGCCGCACGCCGCATCTTCCAGCGCTTCATCTATGCTTACATATTCCTTGATATCCTCAGTATTCTCGGTCTTCATTGTTGATGGGTCAATCTTCAGTTTTGATGATCGCTTGTTTTGCAGGTATTCGCCTGATAGCTTCGTCATACTTGCAGAAGTCATACATCTTCTGTTCATTCTTGAACGCGCAGGGTCTTCCATCATGGCAGAGGTGTGAGTACATCCCTTTGTTGTCCTTCTCTTTGAAGGTGCTCCTGTGCCGAAGCTCGCCATTGAATTCTGCGCAGGCTGCATCACGCAGTGCATCGTCGATTGTGCTGTATACCTTCATGTTATATCATTCTCCTGTTTGGTATCATTTCAGTTAGTGTATTGATCAGTATCATCATCATTGTTCGCGACATGATATTTTCTGCGGTATTGATTCCATGTTGTTAATACCATTCCATCTATGCTGGGCAATCGGACCTTGCGGGGTTTGCATGCGGTTTCATCGGATGTATTCCCTCTGGCAGGATTCTTGTTGAGTCCTTTTATGCTGTCATTGAACGCTTTCTGTTCTCTCTGGTTCAGAAGTTGGTATGTTGCTGCATGCCTTGCCTGTCTCTGCCGGTCTCTTGCATAGCATATGTTCTTATCTAACCAGTTTCCAGGAAGCAGTTTTGCAAGATATCTTTCAAGCACAGCAGTATCCTTATTCTTTATCCGGTTGTAGAACTCTGTGACTATCCGTGCTTTCTCTTCGTCCATGTCCTGGAATGGCAGTGTGTGATATCGCTTGAGTTCCGGTCTCATGATGTAGGTGTCGCCAAGAGCCATCTGATCATCTCGTCAGTCGTTATCTTTTCTGGCTTAGCAGCACTATTTTGTTCTCGCTCAGCACCCTGTTCACTGCAGCATGCCTTGCTTTGCGGTCGTCATTAAGCATATAGTTGCATAGCATATCAAGCATTCCTTGTGGCCTGACGATGCTTTCATATCTCTGAAGGACTGCTGGTTGCTTGTCCTTGATCCTGTCATAGAATTTATCTGCAATCTCGAACTGTTTCTCTGTAAGCGGACCGTATATGCTTGTCAAAGAATTGTATACTTTCTGTGCATCTGACATCTCTCATTACCCCCAATTTACTGTTGAAATTGTTAGAAATATCATCTATATATAGATTACCCAATTATGTACTTACTATATAGTGGTTAAAAAACGAAAAATTTATAAAGGGGAGATTAGGGTTTACACTTCACGTCATCTGTGTTTATTCTATCATTGAATACAACAACTTCAGGCAGTATGATTTAAATATAGAAAAATCAGTATTTTTGCAGGTGTTGAGGAAATGGCTCATTACGATAAAGCGATCTATGTAGCATTGGCCGCTTCTCTTATAGCTGGAGCTTCACTTGTCCCTTCTGATGCCTATGCAAAGAAGCCTAAAGGCAAGGCAAAGGAGAAGAGCGCTGCACAGCAGTTGGTCGATGACAGGAAAGCAGAGCGCGAGGCAGCACCTGAGTATGATGATTCAGATTCTCAAAGGCCATATCATGCCACACGTATGGATGATGATGGTGAGGAGCAAATAGTACAGGACCTTGATGATGTCCTTGCATATCACTGGAGCAAGCAGACTGACAGGAAGCCTTGTGATTGTAATTCGCAGGACATGTGCACTGCAGAGCCGGTGAACTTGGTCTCCGAAGGCAGCAGGAAGACCAGGAATGGATATACATTCAATGTCGAGACGCACTGCCTTAACGGAGGAGTCCACTATGTATTCGTGCTTGACATAAACGGGATAGAGCAGTACCGCGATGCTGGTATGAATGGGAAGATGAGCGAGTCATTATTCTCTACGATACCAGGAATGTATTCTTTCAAGGGGAAGAAAGTCAATATTGATTCCCTGAAGAACGGAAAACTGAAGCAGATGGACAAGGGTTATGAGTCTGCATTCAAGAAGCTGGCAAGTATAGTTAGGAACCATAGAAGATAAAATGTTGAATATTGATAAAATAAAATATTAAAGATTATTTCAGAGTTCTTACCAGTTCCCTAACCTGTACGTCCTGACATGTTCTGCAGGGATGGAATTAGGATTCTGTTCACGCTGTTGTACTTTCCTCTTCTTTTTCTTCGCGTGTGCCTTGTTCCGCTTCTTTGTCTGCTTGTCAGGTTTCTCTGCTGGAGCTTCAAGTGCTGGTTGACACGCTGGAATTTCTGGATTTGCTGTACAATCAGTACCGAGGTATCCTGCAGAGTCGTGTTCGCCCTGTATTTTTCTGAGAAGATCTCTGCACTTGTTCCTTTCAGATTCTGCATCACTAAGTATGCTGTAGATCGTGTTCTGTGTGACGCTCTCTGCGAGCTGTTCTGCCTCGCTCTTATGTGCTGCATTCCCGTCGGTAGCGACATATTCCCATCTTGTGGTGTCATCGCTCGATTCTGCTGCATACTTGATAAGCCTGTAGCCGCAGTCCTCTTTCTTGTAAGCTACGCTCACTTTACCTGACTCTTCTGTTGATGATTCAATATGAATCTTCAGCCCTTTATTAGGGTCATAGCTGGCTGAGAAATTACCTTGCATGTTCCTTCGCCTGTTGGTGTATTCGCCATCGAGCGTCCTGTTGCCTGAGATTGAGATTATGTTCGCTAATCTTTCCTGTGCTGTGTCACCGCCTGCAGTGAGCATCGCCTCAAGCGACCTCATCCGGTCATCAGTGCATTCGATCTTTTCCTTCTGCACGACTGGTGCTGGTTGCTCTGCTGGTCCATCGTTACATGCATAGCATGTTGCAAGGGTTGCGATTGCTATAGTATATTGTGGTTTCATCTCTCATTCACCCGGTATACATAAGAAAAATAAAAAAATATTCGATGAGTTACCTCGCTGTGCTGTTCCGCCTCTGCTGGTACCTTGCCTCTGGCCTGACTTCGTCTGCCCTGTTGTAGATTGGGTCGACATCTTCAGGTCCATAGTGTCCAGTATTTCGTCCAAGGCCTCTGCCTTTCACAGCGTTCTGCTTTGCAATTATCCTCTTGCAGGCGTTATAGTGTTGCCTGATAGGTTTCACAATGCTTGTAAGAACGCTGGTAGCGATGTCTGAGACATCTCTTTCCATGAGCTCATCAAGTTGAGCCTGTGTCTTACCCATTGGTGCTGGGATGTACCAACCTCGGTCATCCTTGATTGAAGCGTCAATTGTTTTGCCTGCTTCAAGATCATAGGTGATTAGTGCATGACCTAGTCCTGCACCTGCACGCTCAACTTCGATAGTGAGTTCTGAGCCTGTGACTGCGAGCTTGAAGTCGCCGCCTCTGACGCCGTCAATATTGACATAAGATATGTTCATCACTCGATCATATCTTTCAGAGTCGTTTTCTGTTAGGGCTGTTGCAGCATCAGTAACAAGGAATGCTAGTTTCTCTGCAGGATGTGTTCCTTCAGGGGATGCTTGTCTCTTAAGACCGTCCATTGTCTTATTGACTGTATAATTGCCGCCTTGCTCTTCTTCAGAGTCGCCGCACTTAGGTCCCAAGTCCCTGCTGTCGAATTCTACGACATCGTCCAGTGTCTTGTTTCCATCCTGTGGTGCAGGTGCCACGGCAGGCTCGGGTATGTTGTTTTGTATGGTTAAGCATCCGCTTGCAGCGACTGCTGTAATCATTGTTGCAAGATATTTTGTTGCGTTCATTTTTTGTGTTCTCCTCATTTTCCTTCTAGGGTTAAGATCGTTATTACTTTGAAGTGAATTATGGGTAGTATAAAAAGCTTTCGGTTTGTTATCACTGTAAAGGGACAACACGAAGTCTGAAACACCCAGAATTGACCATCTCAAATCCGTGTTTTCAATGGTTTTAGCCGCTCTAGTGCCTGTTTTTTCAGTTTGTCTATCTTCACCTTTACCTGTTGTAGTTCACGACATTTCTCCTTTTTCTCACTCTTTAAAGCGAGATATCGTTACTGTTCAGTGAACACATATGCGCATTAATAGGTAACTGATATTATTAATATTAAACATACTAAAACCATAAAGTTTAATAGTAACATTATCCTAAAAATATCATTATGCGCAGAAAGATCATAAAACAAGGCGTAGGGGGCTCTACTATATTCCTGCCTGCGAAATGGGTGCGCTCAAACGACCTGAAGCCAGGGGATGAGGTAGATGTTGCAGAGGATGGCAGCAAGCTCATAGTCTCGGGCCATGGGACTGCTGAGAAGCGTAGCATAGACATAGTGGTACCTACGGGCCGTAAGCAGATCATCCGCAGCATGATCAGCAATACCTACAAGAAAGGGTATGATGTCATCAATGTGCGTTGCGAGCAGGCAGATCTGAAACTTATAGAATCTGCTGTCCAGAACCTGATGGGTTATGAGATAATAGATGTGACTGCTAAAGGGGTGACCATCAAGAATGTCTCCGAGGGATTGGAGGCGGAGTATTCTAATCTCTTCAGGAAGAGCTTTTTCTTGTGTAAGGAGAACATACGTAAGATGAGGGAGGACATCAATAAAGGTTCATATGACCGCTCTGCAGAGGTCCAGGAGTATCGTGATCTTGTCACCAAGTACACTGACTATTGTAAGAGATTGCTGATAAAGCTGAAACGCAATGAAGACTTTGCCATATTCGAGTACATGGTATTGTGGACTGTGGAGAAGACATCTAATGAATTGAATTATATCTATAGGTATCTTGCTAAAGCAAGACCTAAGGTCAATAAGGTGACGTTCGGCAATCTTGATGCTGCATTTACGATGTTTGAGAATCTCGTGACTAGCTATTTTAAGGAGACTACAGATTATATTCAGAAGTTCACAAAGGAGAAGGACAAGTTCATGTATGAGGATCTTCCTGCATTGTCAGCAAGAAAAGATGTTGACCATTATCTCCTGCATTGTGCAGCGAATATAGTGAGAAGATGTCACGATATGACTGGTCCATTCTATGGCCGGTTCTTGTGATATTATAGGTCTGTCTCTAAAGATCTCTTTGCAAGATATTTCTTCTTCCCAAAGGTCGCATCCACTGCTTGGCGGATGTCGTCGACATGATCCTTGAGGGTTGCACTCTCTTTTGCATGGCGCATCGCCCTGCCAAGATGATATGAGTAGCTCTCATCGAAATTCTCTGGTGAATCATATGTGAGTGGGCTGTCAAGCAGGTACTTGCAGATCCGGAGCTCTGTCTGGAAAGTCATCAGGTGATATGCCTCTTCGAAATGAGGGACATGTTTGACATTCCTTTTCTTAGCATAGTCTCTGACTATCTCAAGCTCATCTTCCATTGTGAGCTTGAATCTCCTGTCCCCGATATACATGGTCAGGTCTTCCTGCGGCATCCCTAGGCTCACGAACTCGAAGTCGATGAACCTTGTGTTGCCGTTCTCGTCGATTATTATGTTCCTTGAGTGGAGGTCGCCATGCACAAGTGAGCTCCACATATTGATGTAGGTGTCCATCTTATCCCCGATCCCGAGCCTCTGATATGCCTGTCCGAGCAGGGTATCCTCTTCTGCGACAGAAGTATGGAATTCCGTTTCATAATCTGTTCTTTTTATCACTGTCTCCTTCTTGGTATCAGAGCATCTCACAGGTATCACATACGAGTCTGATGGGTCATGTTCTGGAATTCTATTGTGGGTGTCGTTGATGTGGTTTTCGAATAGCTGCTGGCTGAAGCGAGGATGCAGACGTATTTTCCCTTTCTTGTGCATCTCCAGTGCGTAGTCATTGACATCTTTCAGTCGGGAGACTATGTCATCATCTGAGTTGGTGATGCTCTCTGCCAGGGTTGATATGTTCTTGAAAGGTAATATCAGCGCATAGGCGGAATTCTTCCTTCCATTGTTGGTTATGTGGTGCGCAGTCTTCTTGGTGTATGCTGTCACGGTCGGTCCTGCAGGTACCTGCCTGATGACTATGTTCTCCAGCTTCGCCTTGCTTGCACGGGCAGGTATTCCAAGGTCCATATACTGTGTCATGAAGTTGTGGACTGCATAATCTCTGTCCCTGTCTGCTTCGTCTGCATACAGCTTGACGAACGCATCAAGGGTATCGTCTGATTCTACCTTGTCTGTTGTAGAGAGGAACAGGCGTATCCTGAAGTTGGGATTCTTTGAGCTCTTGTTGTTGCGTTCCTCGATTATGGTCACGTCCGAGAAATCTCCTGCTTGCTTGTAGTCTGAGATGGATATAGTGTTATGCATCTCTTCATCAGCTTTCTTTCCGATGTACTGCTGTGTATCTTGGGTTGTAGGTGGGATATTTCTGCCAGTATTTGGTATGGTGACATCGTCTGAAGGGAACAATCCTTTGAATACCTGGTTGATGAATCCCATATAATCATTATCGGTCAGGAAATTACCTTCTGCATCCTGTGCCAGTTTTATCTGATTTGTGCGTCGTATGTGGGCGAAATCTTTTGGTGTGATGCAGCCCAGGACGGGGTGTTGTGCCATTTCTTTCTTCCCTTTTTGCAGCATGTTCTTGGCAGCATCGACCGCCTCTTTCTGGAACCGTGGGACGAATGTCATCAGCCATGAGGTATGATTCTGTGCTACGTCGTAGTTCGGGTAGACTCCGTTGTAGATATTGAGGGTATTGAGTCTCGCAGTCCTCAGGTTGTCTTGCTCGGATACCTGCATTGATCGTGCTATGATATCCTTGCTTTTCATGACTTTGCTTACTTCTGTATTCTTGTGGCTGGATGCCTGTAATTGCTCGTTGATTCTCTTTCTGATTGTGTTGTATGTGCTGTGTCGGCACAGCGATACGTCCATGCCTGTCATCTCTGAGATTATGGATTCGTAGGGCAATCTTCGGTCTTCTGCTATTTTGAATAATGTGTGAAGGAGAATCTCGCTTTCAATCTCATAATGTCTGCGGGTTATTGAGCAGTCTACTAGACCTGGGAGGATATCTTCTATATTTCTTATTTTTATCATCAGGCTATCTATTGACTCTTCGTAAGCGTCCTCTTGACGTGTCCTTGCGAATTGCGGACCCGTGCTGGGCTGATCGTTATGGATCGCTTCGCTATGGCAGTCTGGTCTTGGTACTATCGATATATGTCTAAGTATAGCAGCATTATTGCATGATCTCTCTGTGCCTGTCATTTGTCTTATAGGTTCTGGCATATCCGACCCCGCTATGATATTCATGTCGCATTATTACTGATATAAAAAGCTTTCGGTTTGTAACCACTTTAAAGGGACAACATAAAGTCTGGGAAGGCCATAATCAGGCAGCTGAGTCCGCTGTTTTCACGGGTTTCAGGCTCTATAGGGAGGGTTATTCCTGTTTGGTTCATTTTGCTAAAAATTCTCTGACAAGCCTTTTTATGCAGAACTGCCGTCATTACTGCAATGGGCAACAAGGATATTGTGTACGATTTCTTAGTCAGGCTCTATGATAGGTATCCTATAGAGCAGCAGCTGCACATGACTGTCTCTTCCCACCTTGAAGACCTGTGTGATGGTACAGACCCTGATGAACGCGAGGAGATATTCAGTGAACTTGAGGAGGCTTACCAGTTCAGGCACGGGATGGAGCGGTGTGCGTATCGTCTCAGGATGCTGCAGGAACTGATACAATCATCTACAGAACCTGAGCTCATGATAAGGGACATAAAAGAATTCAAGCAGGAATTTGTGCTCTTCGAAGAGTGCAGGAGATACGGCTCAGAGCTGATAGGGCTCTACATCGCAAGAGTGGAAGCAAAACAGGGAGAGGATGAGGAAGAAGACGAGGATCCTGGACAGGAAGATGAAGTGGACGTCGTGTTCGAGCCTGATGGTGATTGGGATCTTGACTTTGATGATGAGAAGGATGGTGGGAAAGAGGATTAGTTCTTGAGAGTCCGGGCGCTGGCGCTCAACTAGCATTTGACGTCCGTAGTTTGTGGGCCGATTTCAGGTGGTGTGGACGTTAGAACTGATTCTGCTGTCAAATCAGTGCTGAAAAGTGAGAGGATGTCGAATAGAAATTGAGTAAATTCCTTATTGGTTCTAGTGTTGGTTAAAAAAGGACGGATTGTTTACTTAAGAAAATTGACTGGTTACTTTAAAAAAACTTCTTCATGAGAAGTTTTATAAATTATGTATTGCTTCTTCTTTCCATGGGGGTTCGGCATAGAGCAATTCTTCCAACAAGAGAAGCGTATGGAACTTCTCCTTTAAGATTCAATGGAGCACCTTCAGGAGATATTTTTGAAGTGCCAATGCAAAAGGTGGAGGCCGCAAATAGTTTGAGGGATGAAGAACTTATTTCTTCAGTTTCAGGGCTTGAACGTGAATGCGGGTACGTGCTTGTGCCAAAGCAGTATACGCAGCGCGGTGAAGAATTTTATGTAACCCTCACAGGGAACCGATCGAGTTCTCCAGCCCGCCAAAACTGCTTTTCCTTGAGGCTCAAGGACTTAGGCTGGGCAAAAGGCGAAGAAATGCAGGAATTCTATGTTGATATCAAAGGGACAGGCCATAGCAAAAGGGATGATCGGGAAGACAAAAGGTTTAGCGGAAACCTTTATCTGTCTTTCTTTTCATTTAACGGACGGCCTCTCGGAGGGCAGAACTATGATTTCGCAAAAAGCTCTCTTGACTATTGCCGCAGAAAGAGAAAAAAGGGCATCAAGATAGCGCCTGTATTCGAGGTGGTAACGTTTCCTGATGACGTGGTCGAGAGTATCGAACAAAAAGATGCGGAGAATAAGCTTGTACGCATCATGAAACGTAATGGTCTGCTTTACAAAGGACGATTAGCCCAGGAAAAGCGCCTCATGCCTTCCAGCATACGAGCATCAAACCTAACATTTCTGCATGATTGGAGAAAAAAAAGAATTGTCTCTTTTTTCCAGGAATCAGGGGTTGATATTGATGATCTTGTCTCAAGGATTATCCAAGACGCCAGGACATATGTGGAGAATGTTTTACGCAGCACAAGAAGGCAAGAAGACGCGTATGTGTGGGAACGTGTGGGTCACATTGAGCACCCGCAAGCGTATGAGAACAGAAGGGACCTTGAGATCTCCAGGGACGCTCTTGCAAGGGACATCGTGATTGCGCCCAGCGGGGCGTATTTTGTGGATTTGGAAAGCCTTGAGCCAAATGAGAAAACACCTGCAAGTGAACTGAGATCATACCATCGACACTATATTGAAGCGGTGATGTGCACATTTTCCCAGGTTGCTGCCTCTCTTCGTTGGGGAGCATATCTCAGATGGGCCGACACTCACAAAGACCTCATCCAATACCGGATGAGCAGCATAGAAGATATTTGCGCAGAACTTGAAAAAAGTGATTTTGTCAGGTATGCCAAGGTTGGGAAAAAAAGGATGGAACTCGCCCTTGAATACCCCCATATCGGCAGGCAAGAACGGTTTAGGTTTGCTTTGGAGGACTTCCTCCCCTTAGCTGAAAGGCTTAAGCAAAAAGGCCTATCAGAAGAAGATACTGCAACAGACAAATCACAGCCGTCCAAAACAGATGTAGGCTGTCAAAGCCCATGATCAACCTCGACTTTTTCAGCCTGGTAAATAACTGAGCCCATTTTCTAAGAAGTACTCACCTTTATCCCAGGGAGAAAAGATATATTATCTGACGCAGGACTAATATACATATCCCTCGCCAGTATACCTGAAAGCATTATAAGATCATAATGAAAGCTCCTGTTGTGAGGTGATATCATGGCAGATACCAACGTTTTGGATTGGATTGCTCTGGTCCTGGTGATTGTTGGAGGTCTGAATTGGGGGCTTGTGGGTTTGTTCCAGTTCGACCTCGTTGAATTCGTCTTGGGAGCGGTCCCGGTATTGCAAAGGATTGTATACGCGGTTGTCGGGATTGCCGCAGCGTACATGATTTACTTTGCAGCGGCGAAAATGAGATAAATCATTTTTCTTTCTTTTTTTAACATACAACAGCTGCAGGTCCAAGTTTTAGTTCAACGAGTATTTCCTAACTATTCAGATAAAATATTGAGAAGTTGAGGACAGCTGCGAAACTTACCCAGATCACGTAGGGTACCAAAAAGTAGGCCGCTGGCCTTGATATCCTGTAGAACCATGCTATCGTCACCAGGATCGCGGCCCACAGCGCGATTATCTCGACAAATGCGAGCAGTGGCGATTGCAGGCCGAAGAACATCGCTGACCAGAGGATGTTGAGGAAGAGCTGGACCCCGAACATGGCGAGCGCTGCCTTGTTCTTTCCCGCACCTTTGATCCAGACGAGGTATAATGAGATTCCCATCAATGCGAACAAGGTTATCCAGACAGGCGAAAACAACCAATCCGGAGGGGTGAAGCCCGGCCTGTTTAATGTCCCGTACCAGGTCGATGCTGATTTCGCTGTGAAAAATGAGCCGGCAACCCCTGCTGTCTGGCATATCAGTATCGAACATATCAGTTTTGGGACATCTTTCATTCTATGACCTTGACCGCCTTTAGTGCGCTTTTTTCCTTGTCCTCGATTTCCAGCATGATGTCAAAGTCCAGGCCATCCGCCTCTTCGAGCAACTTCTTGAACGACCTGAGGTTGATGTGCCTTGCGTGCCTCCCTTTTCTCGCGCCTCTTTCTTGGCTGCTATAGTCAATCATAGGTTTACCGTCCTTCTTCTTCCAGGTCATCCTGGCTTTCATTATCGCTTCCCTTACGGTTTCGCCGTTGTTCAGGCACTCGTGATGGAAGACGTCGAAGATTACCGGCACGCCGGTTCTTCTGCTTATTTCTATGCAGTCCTTCAGGCTGTAAGACCTGTCGTCATTCTCTATTGCGAGCCTGTCCCTGACGTTCCGGCTTAGCCCCGCATAGTTGTCCATGAACCTCTTCATCGATCTTCCCTTGTCCCCATAAATGCCTCCCACATGTATCTGGACCTTGGCCGTGTCATCAAGCCCCATCGCGTCCAGCACATCGCAATGGTACTCCAGATCCTTTACGCTTCTCCTTATTATCTTTCTATCCATCGCATTTATCAGGACAAATTGGCCGGGATGCATTGAAATCCTGATATTGTGCCTCTTCACGTAATCACCTATATCGTCGAACCTGCTCTTGAAATGCCTTGCCCAATCGAACCTGCACACAGGGTGGGACGCGAAGGGGACCAGGTCAGAGCCTATCCTGAAGAACAGCAGGCCGTGCTCTACATTGAACTCGAGGATCCTCTCCAGGCAGGAGAGGTTGTTCCCCACCTTCTTTATCAGGTTCCCTTTAGAATACGAGCGCAGCCTGAATGTGGAATTGGCAGTGCATTGGATGCTCCTGTTCACGCAAGGATATCCCAACCTCATGGCTCTGCCTGGTCCTGACGGCTTTATTAAATTTGTTTTCGTACAAGAGAACAACAATCCTGTTATTCCCTTGGAAGGAAAAAAGTCAGCATTGGCCTATAGAAGAGTCACCGGTTGTTTTTAGAAAAATCACGGTTTGTTCATTTCTGGGTTGTGGAGGTTAGTAATCCTTAAATAATGAAGTTAACCTATAATTTTCATGGGGTTGTCAGATAGGGTGTTGAAATTTGAGCTTGATAGCAGTAGTTC
>JBDRET010000041.1:0-4641 GCA_043819495.1 Candidatus Woesearchaeota archaeon
CTCGCCATAAGGGTGTATATTGGGGTTGTAGAAATACATCGTGATATCATACTGGTCCAGCATCTCCTTTACGCAATGCGTACTGCATGGCGCGCAGCAGGTATGCAACAAAAGACGCGGTTTCATACATAGGAAGTTCACGTAGTTTCTTATATACTTTAGCCAAGGGTACAATAAGGTTTAAAAAGAAGGACATATTACATCTTATAAAGAGGTGTATCCTGATGCCCGTCAATGAAAAAAAACCAATAAAACTTCTTGTGATTGATGTACTCAAACCACACACACCCAATATAGTAGAGTTCGGGCAAGAGCTTGTGAAAGCAGATGGTATAGATAATATTGATGTTTCAGTATATGCAGTAGATGAGAAGACAGAGACAGTCAAAGTAGTGATTGAAGGCAAATCACTTGACTTTCCTGCAATACGTGACAAGATAGAGAATTTCGGTGCGGTTGTCCATTCTGTAGACAAGATATGTATAGGGGATAAGATATGCTCCTACCAGATCAAGGACCTCCCCCACAAGTTCTGATAGACAATGATGCGCCAGATAATTGAGTACTATAAGATTCTTGTAGAGCACGAGATAGTCAGACGTTACATAATAATAAACTCGTTTGATGGTGTTCTTACTATACTGGGGATTATAGTTGCTGTATTCATGAGCGGGTTGACCGAGCCAGAACTGATTATAATACCTACAGTTGGAGCAAGCATAGCGATGTGCGTATCAGGCATATGGGGATCATATGCTGCTGAACGTGCAGAGATACGTAAGAAGATACATACTATGGAAGCACACCTCATGAAGAGCTTGAGCGGAACAGAGTTTTCAAACAAACGTGAGAGGATGGCTTGGGTGATAGGTATTGTCGATGGCGTCATACCTTTGATACTGGCCCTGATACTGATACTGCCATTCTTCTTCGTAAAATCAGGCTTATTGTCCATTACGTCCGCATACTATATCGCACTTACGATGATAGGGATAAACTTATTCATGTTAGGAGCTTTTGCAGGAAAGATAGCGAAAGAGAGCATGCTCAAGCAAGGAGTGATGATGGTATTTGCAGGCATCGTAATTTCAGCCATATTCCTGATACTTACAAAGACAGGTATTATGTAAACTATACCCTCTGATACTCGCTAGAAGATTCAAGTCCCTTCTTTCCAGTCAGAGAGATATCTCTCCTGATCTTTTGTGAGACTGTCAAACCGGATACCCATCGAGTCAAGCTGCAGACGGGCTATCTCATCATCGATCTCTTTTGGCAGCCTATGGACTGCATCTGCCAATACATCTTGATTCTTCACCATATACTCGCATGCCAATGCCTGGCCACAGAAAGATGTTGCCATGACTTCACTGGGATGCCCTTCTGCACATGCAAGGTTGACAAGCCTTCCCTCTCCGCATAGATAGATCTTTTTCTTTCCAAGATCAAACTCCTGAAGACCCGAACGGACATCAAGTACTTTCTTTGACATTGTCTTGAGCCCTTTGACATCTATCTCTATGTCAAAATGTCCTGAATTTGCCATTATCGCCCCGTCTTTCATGAGCTTGAAATGTTCTTTAGTGAGGATGTGTTTGTCTCCTGTGACTGTTATGAATATATCTCCGATAGATGCTGCATCAGACATAGGCATCACCCTATGCCCATCCATCTTTGCCCGAAGCGCCCTCACAGGATCGACTTCAGTGATGATGACCTCTGATCCCATCCCGCAGGCCCTGATTGCAACTCCTTTGCCGCAATCACCATAACCTGCAATCACCACAGTCTTGCCTGCAAAGAGGATATTTGTGGCTCTGATTATACCATCAATTGTAGACTGTCCAGTGCCATAGTAATTATCAAAAAGATGTTTTGTCTGATTGTCATTGACTGCGATTACAGGATAATGCAGTGCATTGTCCTTTTCCATGGCCTTCAGGCGGATCACTCCAGTAGTTGTCTCCTCACAGCCGCCGATTATGTATGTGATCAGGTGTTTATGGTTCTTGTGTATCTCTGAGACAAGGTCACAGCCATCATCGATAGTGATATCAGGTTTGAACGCGATTATATTATTGAGATATTTGTAGTAATCTTCAGTAGTCTCTCCTTTGTACGCCCATACCTTCACCCCCTGCTTGGCAAGGGCTGCTGCGACATCGTCCTGTGTCGATAAAGGATTGCATCCTGTTATGGCAACTTCTGCTCCTCCAGCAATCAGGGTATCTACAAGAACAGCAGTCTCTTTAGTGACATGTAAAGCCATCCCTATACGTCTGCCTTTGAGCGGCTTCTCTTTTGAGAACCTTTGCCGTACCTTGAGCAGCGATTCCATATGGCTCTCAGCCCATTTTATATTGAGCTTTCCTTGATCCGCAAGGTTCAGGTCCGCAACCTCATAATTATCTCCAGAATCCATCATCATTACCTTATGTCCATACAAGGTTTACAAACATTAATAAATGTTTTCGTCATTTTTGGGCCTATGAACTTAGATATGCTCCGCAGGCTTAAGGACCGGATGAAGCACAAGCACCATGATGTAGAAGAGTTCCATAGGAAACGGAAGAACAAGCTGCATTATGGTACTCTTGTACGGGTAGGTATAGGTGTTGTAGCACTTCTGGCAGTCCTTATCATCTTTGCAAACACACAGGCCCCTGATACTTTCGTTGAAGGACCGCAGGTATGTTTCAAAGGCAATGTCTGTCAAAAGCTTATGATCGTGAAGACTGATGAAGCGATGCGGATAGGTCTGAGCAATTACACCTTGCTTCCACAGGATACTGTGATGCTGTTCATATTCAAGAAGGCTGAAGTCCACAGCATCTGGATGAAAGATATGGATTTCTCAATAGATATATTATGGATCGGAAAGAACCAGAGGATACAGCACATAGAGAAATATGCTGTCCCCTGTCATGTAGAGCTCTGTGAAATCTTCTCTCCAGAGGTCAATGCGAAATACGTCCTGGAGACTAATGCAGGATTCGCAGACAAGTGGAATCTTTACAACACAGACAGTGTAGAGTTCAGGAACATAGATTCAGGAGAATTAGACTGAATTTACTGCTGGATCCGCGAGGGCATGATGATGGCTGTACAGGTAGATAAGATAGTATCAATACTCAAGAAGGAAGTGAAGAACTACACGACACCAATAGTCACAGAGGTAAAGGATGATACCCACGACCCTTACCAGGTTCTGATATCCTGCCTGATCTCCCTGCGTACCAAGGATGAGGTGACGAGAGATGCATTCCACAGGCTATTCAATGTCGCGGATACCCCAAAGAAGATTGCAGCACTCCCAGTATCGCGTATCGAGAAGCTCATATACCCTGCAGGTTTCTATAAGACAAAGGCCTGGAAGATAAAGGCGATAAGCAAGGAACTGGTCGATAAGCACAATTCAAGAGTCCCTGATGAGATTGATGATCTCCTGAAGTTTGACGGTGTCGGAAGAAAGACTGCAAATCTTGTAGTCACTCTTGGCTATAACAAGCCAGGGATATGTGTTGACACCCATGTCCACAGGATATCTAACAGGTTCGGTTATGTGAAGACCAAGACACCTAACGATACAGAGTTTGCACTGCGCAAGAAGCTTCCTAAGGAGCATTGGATAGTCTATAACGACCTTCTCGTGACCTGGGGCCAGAACGTATGCAAACCGATATCTCCTATGTGCAGTATATGTAAGATAAGGAAGTATTGCAATAGAGTTGGTGTTGAGGTGAGCAGATGAGTAAGGAGGATGAGATACTCAGGCAAGCACCTTTCCGTAATGTATTACGCATAAATGATGTGAAAGATATAGAGTGTCTCAAGAATGATGTTTCAATCTCAGGAGAGGCATTCAAGATAAGATCTGCAGAGGGTAAATTCTACAAACTTAGGCATTGCAGGTGGCTAAGGGATGCCTGGCGTATTCAGGGGAATGTAAAGAAGTTAAAGCACATATTTCCAAGGTTCTATGGAAGAGAAGGTAAATATCTCCTGTTTGAATGGCTTGACGCACCTGATCTGAAGAAGCTCAAAGAAAAGGGAGGACTTGATGAAGAACACTTCAAGGAATTAGGCAGACTCTGCGGAGAAGTGCATGAATTTGACGAAAAAGGGGATTCTAAAAAAGTCAGACAATTTTTCGACTGGTGCATTAATGGCCTGCTAAAAGAAGGGATAATAGACAAGGAGTTACATTCAAGACTAACCGCTATTTATGAAGAAAAATCAAAAAAGTTCAAGAAAGAGGTAGTTCTGGAATTATATGATCTTAATCTGGCAAACTTGGCAGTGAATCCTAGAACAGGAAAGATGGTACTGATAGATGAAGAAGGCATAAAACATAAGATAAAAGGTTTTGGTATGATGAACCAATTTGTCACACACTTCAGCAAAGAGCAGAAGGAAGCGTTTATGGAAGGTTATGAATCAGTGCACTCAGCTGCATATCTTGATGATTCTTACAAGGATTTTCTTGCGTTCTACACCATTACCCGTGACGTCTGGATCAAGGCAAACACAGGAAGGCCTTACCAAAAACTTTTGGATAGGCTTATTGAATATCTCAAGAAAAATGGATAAAAAATAAAAATAAAAAAATCAAATCATTTACTCGTCTTCTGCCAAAGCATA
>JBDRET010000042.1:0-2923 GCA_043819495.1 Candidatus Woesearchaeota archaeon
TATGCTTCCATCTTTCCTGTTGCAGGATTCATTATCATCTTAGGCTTTTCACAGCCCTCTATCATGAGGTGGACTAATCTGTCAGGTCCTGGAAGGTCGATGTACTGGCTGCCTTTTGCAATGTGTGCTATAGGTTTACCATCCATACCCTTGCAGACTCCTGTATCAGGGCACCTGTACATCAGGTCCCAGAAAAGGTCGCCACCATCCTGTGCAGCAGATACCTGTATAGTCCTGCTGTGATCATCAGAATTGTATCTCAAGACAACAGCCTTGTTAGGGTCAAGAGTGCCTTCTCCCCTATCGACATTAGCCATTGCGAGCCTGACAAGCTCATCATTCGTAAGGAGGACTCCCCTTTCTGCACCAAGGATGTTTCCCAGGTTAGCATACTCAACAACCCTGTAATGTGTGCCGTTGTGCACATCTGGATTGTATTGGACTGCACCAGGTATACCTACAAGTGTTGCTTTTACAGGTCTCTGATGTCTATCAGCTGGACCGGCACCAGTCACGATGTCCCAGATATCTGCGGAGTTCATCGCATCATAATTGCCATCTGAGATGCCTACCAAAGTGCTATTGAGGTCAAGGAGATTTGTCTCTCTAAGAGCTCTCCTGACCCTATTATCATTCAATTTCTGCTTCTGTGATAGCTTTGCCTCACTCGTTGCATATTCAAAAGAAGCTGGATTTGCAGGACTAGCTCGAGCAGTATCAGCGCCCAAAATACCTGCTGCTCCTGCAGCAATACCTACTACAGGGAGCAAAACCTTCAAAGCGTCATTTGGAAACTTCATTTTTAAAATCCCTCCGTAATCATACGTATCATTATAGTTTATAGACTAAATTCCCCTTTTTTTCCTAAACAGATACGAAAACTGCTTGAAACCGCTGAAAAGGTTTTAAACGCCCGGAAAGACCCCCAACAGCCGAATCTAATGTCTCGTAAACCTGCACTAAATAGCTACCATCCGTATTTAAAACTTTCCATTTTGTTACTATTCACCAGGCCTAACAAATCCGTTCTAGAATGATTGGAAAAGACACGCTTATAAAGCATTCCATCAACGGTTTTACGAAAATGGATTTTATTGTTGGAGGGGGTCCAGCAGGTTGCTACACAGCAGCACTGCTGGCAAAAGAAAGAGAAGTCACAGTACTTGAAGAGCATTCCGAGATAGGCAAACCTGTACAGTGTACAGGAATAGTTACCAAGAGCCTTTTTGATGTGATTCCATCACATAAGTCATTTGTTGTCAATAAGCTGAAAAAAGTAAGGATCCATGCTCCTGATGGAAATATTGCAGAGATCAGGATCGATGATACTGTGATATGCAGGACCGCTTTTGATAAGCATATAGCTGATATGGCAGAGAAAGCAGGAGCTAAGATTGATCTGAATAAAAAAGTTGAAGCGATAGATCGGAAAGGAGATTCTACAAGAGTGAAGATAACAAAATCAGAGAAGATACTTTCCGCAGATACATTGGTCGGAGCAGATGGACCGAATTCTATTGTTTCAAAATACATCGGAAATAAAAAACCTAAGTTCTTAGTTGGTACGCAAGCACGGGTGAAAATGCCCGTCGATAAAGATACTTATTCTGTCTATTTCGGAGATGATTCTCCTGGTTTCTTTGGCTGGGTAGTTCCTGAAAATGACGAAGTTGCCAGAGTAGGGGTTGCAGCTGGGAAGAATCCTAACAAAGTATTCGAGCATCTCATGCGGAAAATAGGGAAACATAAGATTCTCGAGAGGCAAGGTGGATTGATACCTGTTTATGATCCGTTCATTACACTGCAACAAGGAAGCAACTATGTTATTGGTGATGCTGCAACACAAGTCAAGGCGACGACAGGCGGTGGGCTTGTGCCTGGAATGAAAGCAGCTGAAGGATTGGCAAGATCCATAATTGATAAGACAGATTATGAATCAGAGATACGCTCTGTCAACAGAGAACTATGGATGAGTCTTATGTTGAGGAAAATGCTTGACAGATTCAATGAGAAAGATTACAATCAAATGGTCAGTATGCTAAAGTCAAAAGAGATGCAGAAAATACTCGATGAAGAAGACCGGGATAACCCCACAAAAATTCTCTTTAAAACGCTGCTTAATAAACCCGAATCACTGCTTTTTGCACGAGTTCTCCTCAGAGCAAAACGTTTATAAACAGAGCCAATTCCTCGAGTCTGTTGAATATTGAGGGGGTTGTAAATGACAGAAGACCATAAAAAAGACGATGAAGATATAGCAATAGACTTCTCAAAGATAAAATCCTGGTTCACCAAAAAGAAGAGCAAGACCGGACATGCACACAAGCATGATACTGAACATAAAGATTCAGATGATGAATCAGTAAGTTTCGATTACAAAGCAACCCTCAACTTCTTCAAGAGATATTCAACAATACTCCTGATACTGATACCTGTCATATTGACAATATACCTGCGAGTCCAACCGATGGACCTGCATGCGACTGATGAATGGGCACAGAATACTGTTCTCAACTATTACAGGAACCAGATTGCAGCCCAGGTGAATCAACAATATCCTAATCTTCCTGATGCGAACAGGAATGCGTTGATAGAATCTGAGTTTGCAAAGGTCCTTGAACAGAACAAGGACATGATTGACCAGCAGATAGCAGGGACATCGCAACAGTTCAAGGAACGTTTCCTGTATGAATCTGGAGATAGCAAGTATGTGTATCTGGGGGATATCGATTCTTATTATTGGTTGAGGGAAGCCCGGAAATATATTGATAATGGGATCATGTGCGACGAGGTTGATTATGAAAAGCAGCTTTGTTATGGAGATACCTATACTATTGCTCCTCTAAGAAATTCACAACCCATCAGCACACAGACAATAGGAAAGAGCGGTAAATCATATTCTTATGTTATAGTATACACCTAC
>JBDRET010000043.1:0-33225 GCA_043819495.1 Candidatus Woesearchaeota archaeon
GCCTTTAAGCGTCTAACAATCCACCTACGTTTTTTTCATCTAACTTGTATGCCATAAAACATCCCCTCCACAAGAAAAACAGGCATACAAGACCCTATTTAAATACCTGCCAAAAGTGTAAACTGAAATCGATACTAAACAATTCAAAAGACTTCGCAAAATCATATGCGAGACCTTTTGCGAAATTTCAAAGAACCTCAAGAAAAACAACCTCTGAAAGACCAGAATCCAAGCTCTACAAGCCTTGTCTCAATTGTTCTGAAATTATAAATGTTTCGGAATTGTCGTTACTTATAAGTACTGACAACCCTTAAACCGCAGAATTCTTGCTCTAGAAGCGATAATTCGCTTTTCATGTGCCTAAATTTTTGCGAACTTTTTTCTTGCATTTTGGCTCAATCTGGCTTTCAAAATCTGTTGAGCCGATAACGTCTCAACATACGGATAATATAGTTTCCTGCTATTTAAAGGCTCTTGTTATTTTCTGAGTTTTTGAGACGCTGGAAACCACATCATCTACTCTTGTAACCAAACTTCTTGTCATAAGCCTTATGATCCAGGATATCGAGAACCACTGCAATGATGTCAACCTCTGTACCTCTAATGGTGTATATCATCCGCCAATATCCAGAAAGATTCACCTTCCAGATATTTGTAGCATCATAATCAAGGACATACTCCTTTGGAATCTTCCTCTTCTCAACATGTATCCCATATTCAGGATTCTCCTTCAAGAACTCAACCTTCTGCTTGATGGAATTGAACAAAGTCTGATGCTCACTCTTAGTGATGCCCTTAGCAGTCTCCTCACCGACGAGCCTGTTAAGCTCAGCATAATCCTCTTTAGCCTGACCAACTATCACGACCTTAACCTGCTTGCCCTTGAAAGTCACAGCTCAACACCTTCCTTAATCGCCTTGTCAAGTTTAGGGCTTGGATTATGGATCCACAAGATCCCTTTCCTGCCATCCAAGATCTTACCAGACTCCTCAAGATACTCAAGAATGACATTCAAAGTCTGATGCATCACCTTAGTAGGCAGCATCTGCTTCAACTCCTCCCTATTCACCAAACCATCAGCCTCCTTGAGAGCCTTCTCTACCATCAACACAGTCTTCAGGCTTGGATAATGCAAAACAACTTCTGATTCCATAATCATCAACTCACAAATATATTAAGTTATATAACAATATGTATAAACTTATATAAATATGTTTCGATTAGGAAAACTTGGTTCTCCTTTAAAGAGAGTTAAATAAATTAATTCCCAATAACCCCTTTTTCTGGATTTCTTGGCATTAATATGTATGATGTGCTGTTTTTTGCTGTTGGCGGCGGTATGCGCTTATCTTCCTTTTCAGAAGGTCTTGCCTTTTCATGTGACTGCCCTCCAGAATTTTTCAGAGCCGTAGAGCGGAATCCCATATTCCCTTGCCTCCTTACCTACTGTAAGCTGTTCTGCTTCAAGCATTTTCTTGAGTTCTGGAATGTCAGTTATGACAGGGCTGACCTGTATGTTGTGGGAGTATTGAAAGCTCGCGCATTCCCGCTCTATCCCCTCCATCAATGCTTTGTCTTTGATGTCGCTCACTATGAACAGGATGTCCATGTCTGATCCTGCTGTGGGCTTGCCTTTTGCATAGCTTCCGAACAGTATCATCGAATGTATCTCTGAGATGTATTTTTCTGTGAGCTTTTTCGTGATGCTCTCAATGATGTTCTTCAGTTTGGTGTGTTTATTGAATAGTTCTTCTTTCTGCTGCATCCCCACCTCTTCCAGCAAGTGCCTGCAATTCTCACTCTTTAGGTTCAAAAGGCTTTGTTTTGCATTGCCTACCTGTTCTATGGTTATGATTCCCTGCTCTTCCATGCTCGTGATGTGGTTGTAGGCAGGCCTGTAACCTATCTTGAGAGTCTGGGAGACCTGCCTTATTGTAAGTCCCCTGTCCAGGTTCTCCCTGAACAACGTCATGATCTTCAGCAGTGTTTCCTTACGCATAGTTATTCACTTAATGAATAGTATTATTCACTTATATATAAATGTTTAGTGTTACTAATAGGTGATAAAAATAACTTATTTTGGTTGTAGGAGGGATAATTGGGTGTTTTCAGTATTGATTAATTATATATACAAAGCGGGCTTTTTTACTATAATAATGGCTAAGATCCAGTTTTATCCAATAGACCTGACATACAAGGTGTCGGGGGGAAAGGCAGACATCTACATATTCGGCAGGACCATTGATGGTAAGCAGATATGTGTAGTTGACCCTGATTTTGAGCCATATCTCTATGTACTGCCTGCAAAAGGGGCAAGCAGCATATCGCTCAAAGAGCAACTATCCAATATCCAGGACACCAAAGACGGCAAAGAGCTCAAGGTCGTACGGACAGAAGACGCAAAGAAGATGCTCGATGGTAAGGAGCGCAATGCCATAAAGGTCATAGTCAACATACCTAAAGCAGTACCTGAACTCAGGGAGCAGATCAAAGAGCTTGCAGGTGTTGATTCTATACTTGAGTACGATATACTCTATGCAAGAAGGTACCTTGTAGACAAGAAGATAACCCCTCTTGTCCTGACTGATGCAGAGGTCGAAGAGATAGATGACCGCATGGAACGCATGAAAGTACCTACATTCAAGGCGACTAGCATAAGCCAGACAGAAGATGGATCATTGAATGACCTCAGGATACTCGCGTTTGACATAGAAACATACAACCCTCAAGGGAAGGTTACTGTCCCTGAGAAACATCCTATAGTCATGCTCTCATTGTACGGGACTGATTTCCAGAAAGTCCTGACCTGGAAACGATTCAAGACGGATCTGGACTATGTCGAGTTTGTGGATGGAGAGGCCCAGCTCATCGAGAGATTCAAGGAACTTGTCGAAGAATACGGTCCAGATGTCATGGCAGGATATTACTCTGATGGATTCGATATGCCTTACATAATCAAGAGAGCAGAGAAGTACAAGATAAAGATCGACATAAACCTGGATGATGATGCTGTAACCTTTGGACGGGGCAGGACACAGACAGTCGATACTGTAGGCATAGTCCACTTCGATATCCTCAATTTCATCAGGAGAGTCATATCAAGGAAGCTGAAGACAGACGTCTATACTCTTGATGAAGTGTCAGCTGAACTTCTCGGAGAGAAGAAGGATGATGTTGACCTTGACAGGCTTGCACCTGCATGGGACGCCGCATCAGATGAACTCAGCGACTTCGCAAAATATAATCTCAAGGATTCACGATTGACGCACGACCTGTGCGAGAAGATCCTCCCTAATCTGCTGGAGCTGGTCAAGCTTGTCGGCCAGAGCATCAAGGATGTGAACAGGATGTCATTCTCCCAGCTCGTAGAGTGGTACATAATCAAGAGGGCAGCTGACTTTAACCAGTTCATACCCAACAAGCCGCATCATGGAGTTCTTGAAGACAGGATGGCGAGCAGGATAAAGGGAGCATTCGTCTTTGAGCCGATTCCGGGACTGTATGACAATGTTGTGGTCTTTGACTTCAGGAGCCTGTATCCATCAATAATAGTATCTCATAACATAAGCATAGAGACGCTGAACTGCGACTGCTGCAGGGGAAAAGAACAGGTCCCGGTAGAAGGCCATAACCTTTGGTTCTGCAGGAACAAGAAAGGATTCTTCTCGACAGTCCTGAAGGACATCATAACAAGAAGGACAAGAGTCAAGGAGATAATGAAGACTGCCGATGAGAAGAAGAGACCATTCCTTGATGCGAGACAGGAATCACTCAAAGTACTCTCAAATTCATTCTATGGCTATCTTGGATTTTATGCAGCAAGATGGTACAGTCAGGACAGCGCGAGAAGTGTTACAGCATACGGCAGGCATTACATCCATAAGGTCATCGACAGCGCAAAAGAGAAAGGCTTTGATGTCCTGTATTCTGATACTGATTCAATATTCATCCACCTGAAAGACAATCCTGAACAGGATGCTTTAAACTTCTGTGAAGACATAAATGCCACCCTTCCAGGGATGATGGAACTTGAGTATGAAGGCACGTATAAGCGAGCATTGTTCGTATCGATCAAGGATTCTGATCTAGGTGCAAAGAAGAAGTATGCGCTGATCGATAAGGACAATAAGATGACCATAAAAGGGTTTGAGACTGTGCGCAGGAATGTCAGCCCTATCGCAAGAAGGGTGCAGCAGGAAGTGTTACGCATAGTGCTTGAGGAGAATGATCCAAAAAAGGCATATGAATATGTCCGCAATATTGTGCAGGACCTCACTGAAAAGAAAGTGGCTGCAGAAGATCTCGCGATCCCTACCCGATTGACTAAACCTATCGATGCATATGATTCAATAGGGCCTCATGTCGCTGCGGCAAAAAGGATGAAGGCAAAAGGGGTAGATATCTATCCGGGAATGATAGTGAGCTATGTGGTCACATCAGGCAAAGAGAAGATACGTGACAGGGCAAAACTCCCTGAAGAGGTCAAACAAGGGGAGTACGATGCGGATTACTATATAAATAACCAGGTAGTGCCTGCGGTCGAGACCATCCTGGATGTGTTTGGTTATGGTTCTGAGGAGCTTACGGGCGGGAAGAAACAGAGTAAATTAGGGCAGTATTTCTGATCTTTAACAGGATATTCGGTGGTATTACCAAATTATATAATATTTAAACAAAAGATTTTTAAACTCACCTCGCGTAATATACACGAGAAACTCAATTTCAACAGGGGGACGATCAGATATAAGTACTTGCTAATGGTGATTCTTCCTGAATCCTACAGCAGACAGGTAATCTTTGATAGGAAACATACAGGATGCTATACATGGTAAAAGGAATAGATTTCTTTAACTCTATGCAGCATTTGGAGCCTAGATGCCCAAATTGCAACATCAAGGTAGATTGGGGAATCAACACCGAATGGTCAGATGAGAAAGAGACCCAGGTCTGCAAAGAGTGCGGTACTGTTATAGAATAGGTATGTGATGTTTTGACTGAATATCTCTGTAATCAATTGATAAAAAAGAAATAATAAAAAATCAATCGTCTACGTCAGCTTCCCCTTTCTTGTCCTTCATCTTCTTTGTTATGCCCAGCTTTGCCTTGCACTTGCCGCACTGGAACAATACAGCATCTACGCCTTGCCATTTCTTACGTATGTAAGGGACATCAGTCTCACCTGAATTGCCGCATTCAGGACAGGTATATTTGATCTCGCAGTTGAGCATCTCTTCATGTGCTTTCTTCTCGATCATGAACCCGCATTCCGGGCAGACATATTCTTTTGCGCGTATCTTGACCTTGCCGGTCTTCTCATCACGTGGCTTGCCCATAAGACCTTTCTTGCATTTCTCACACATGCCTTTGTATACCCATGCTTTGGCATTCCCCTTATCACCAAGCTGCCTTTGCGTGAAATAAATGAGCTCATCCATACTTTCAGGTTCTCTTACGATGCCAATCACCTCTATCTGTCTTTTTTTCCTGATCATCCACCCGCACTATCGAGCCTCTTGAGCTCGATGCTCATAGCATCCTCTTCAATCCTGGTGTACTGAGGACACTGGACATACCCGTAACCATTCGCCTTGCAATACCCTTCAAGCGCATCCTGCTCTTTCTTGTCCATATACTTCACGACAACATTCAGGCCGCGGAGGTCCTGATGCAGTATCTTCAGGTGCGGAAGGCGTTCGCTTAAGTCCTTCTTGACATCCTTTGCCTTCTGGAGCATCACTTTCATCCTTTGCCTTGCACCTTTAAGCTTCTCGAGCAATATATCATAACGGGGATAATGATTGGTGGTGGAGAATATATCTCCTGCAGACTCGAAGAACTCTTTCTTATTGGTGCTTATGAACCCGCCATACTCTGCATTGATCGGTTTCCACTTCCCGAAACTTGCGACGATAATGTCTGCATAATCGCCATCACAAAGGTCCTCATCACCTACCGCACCTGATGCATCCTCTATCAGGAGACAGTTATACTTCCTGCAGATATTTGATATGTAGCTCATCGGCTGGTCAGCGAAATATCCTGCAAAGCTCGTGACCAATAATGCAGCACCGCTTTCAGCCTTCTTCTCCAGGTCGATGAGATCTATCAGCCCCCTGTTAGTCTTCACGACCCGGGTATCAAAACCGAGGATCTTAGGATATGTCTTGAACGATAACCAGCCTCCCTGATCAGGTATGAGGATGAAAGGCTTGGAGTTCATCTTCTTTGCGATGTAGAGCGCAGCGAAGATTGCCGCGTTGCCTCTCTGCACGAGTTTCACGTGCTTGTGCTTAGTGTATGTTGACAGTAGATCCAATATCGTCTGCTTGTCCTGCTCAGAGTTCAGCAATTTTTTCTCAGGCGTAGGAGAGTCTTTCTTTACCATAGTATCATTCTCTCCTTACAAAACCTATTATCAGAAAAGCTATCCCTATCGCTAAGCCTGCAAATGATATCACCTGCATGGTCAGCACCTGCGCGCAGCCCTGTCTGGAGACACTGTCAAAGACCTGGATCAGTTTTCCTCCAAGACTTTCACAATCTGCTGATTTTGAGTTTGCATGCACCAGCAAGAATACAGATCCTATGATTACAAGGATCGCTATTGAGATTGCCTTGTTTTTCATCAGCCAATTCATGTCTTGAATTATGGGAAGTCGTTATTTAAATGTTTCTGTGCTTTTAAAGATGAGTACTTTGTAACTGTTTACCGTAGGTGTACATTGTTCATTGTTCAGTTTCAGTATCTGTTGGCGTGTTGTTTGGCGGCAATGGTCATAGCAGCACAGATGGAGCGAGGTACATTGTTGATTTAACAATTAAATGTATTTGTTCAGCTGAATCCTGGCAGCGCTGCCACGCAGCTATATTGTTGTCGGCATGCTGACCGCTGAATCCATATACTGTGCTTGCGCAATAACTGCACATCTCCTACCAGATGCAGCCATCTTCGTTCATGTTGTCTGACGCGCTTTCCCTGTTGGTGCTGGGCTGCCCTTCGCATTTAACAATACTCTTGTCAGCGGACACGCACAGAGCGGTGGCAGCGCTGTCTAAAAGAGCTAAACAAATACAATTAAATTAATAAACACCTAATCTTGCAGTCACAGTATGACTGACTATTACGACTCAATAGCTCCTGGCTATGACAATCTCCATAAGGAAGAGCAGCTGAAGAAGCTTAATGAGATAAAGGATGCCCTTGGAAATAGTTTGCCCAAGAAAGGCGACCTGCTTCTTGATGTGGGCTGCGGGACAGGAATATCAACTGCGTTTTGGAATTGCACATGCACAGGTATCGATCCCAGCGAAGAGCTCATAAAGATAGCAAGAGAGAACTATCCTGACAGGAAATTCATAGTCTCAAAAGGAGAAGAGCTGCCGTTCCCGAACAACAGCTTTGATTTCGTAGTGAGCATAACAGCAATACACAATTTTGATGATGTCAAACAGGGCATCATGGAACTTAAAAGGGTCGGGAGCGATAAGTTCGTGATAACTGCGTTTCGCAAGTCTGCAAAGCTGGAAGAGATACAGAAGCTCATAATCATAAATTTCAAGGTCAATAAGATATTGATGGAAGATAAAGACCTTATTTTCATCTGTGAGAAGCTTCAGAAGTGAAAGGTGACTCATTCTACTGAGCGAGTACGAGCACGTCCTACTCCAGTTTAGATGCCGTGCTCGTACTCGCTATATTGACTGAGTTATCTACTTTGCCCCAGTAAGCTTTTTAAATACCTGCCACATATGTTCTGCATATTCATATTCCTAAAAGAGGTGTGGCTGATGAATAAACTTATACCATTTTTCAAGACAGTCTGGCTTGCCCTTAATCCATGGCGATATGGTGAGCTCAAAGAAAAGACTTCCTGGATGCTGATGAAGTATTTCTTCTCATTTGTCCTTCTTGCATTCATTGCAGCTGTCGTACTCATGCTGCCTACGATTGCAGGATTCGTAAGCACCCAGATGTCACACTTCGACAGATTAGAGGTCAAGTTCAACACATCAATGAATAGCGCGATAGTCTTTCCTGAACGCGATCCTTTTGTGACACTTGATACGAGAAAGTCTGAAGGTACACTGAAAGAAGGCAGAATCCTCATAACTGATGATAATCTATATTATAAGATGCCACTCAGCAAGGTCAAGAAAGAGGCGGTAGGCGGCTACAAGGACCTTGTAGCGAATGAAGAGATACTCATGACACTTGTCCTGCTCATGCTGCCATCCATACTTTTCCTGTTCTACCTGTTATACGCAATCAAAATCTTCCTGTTTATCCTGCTTGCAACTCTGGTCTGCTTTGTGATCATAAGGCTGGTTAAATTCGATGCCAGCTTCAGCGAGATATTCAGGACAGGACTGCTTGCAGCTACACCGATGATAATAATAGACCTCATCAGGTTGCCATTCGGGCTGAATCTCTATTATGCGCAATACATAGCGTTCTTCATCTTCTTCATTGTCGGAGTGATAAAGGTAGGGGATTTTGAAGGGATGAGACACAGTAAGAAGAAAGGAAAGCATGGCCATTATGTCGACATGACAAAAAAGATCTGAAGGTATATCATGGCTGATGATAAACCACAGCAAGTAATCCTCGTAAGCACGAGAGGGAAAGCAGAACTGTTAGGAAAGACACTATCAAAAGATAATGTCATGACTGTTGCCTGGCACATGCCTATGAGCTTTGACCCGAAACTATACGGGATCAGCATAGGCAAGAACAGGTTCTCAAGGCGGCTTATAGATGACAGCAAAGTGTTTACCATCAACTTCATGGCATATGGGATGCAGGATAAGGTGATCTACTGCGGCCAGAATTCAGGTGCTGCTGTCGACAAGTTTTCAGGCGCAGGCCTTACAAAGGAAGAGTGCAGCCATATCGACTGCTGCAGGATAAAAGAAGCTTCAGCATATATGGAGTGTGAGGTCATCGACCAGTTTGAGACCGGAGATCACATAGTCTATGTCGGAAAGGTAATCAAGGAGAATACAAATGACGACCGGAAGCGCCTTCTCCATATCGGCGGAAATAAGTTTACGTCAACATTATGATCACAGGTAATCAATATGTTCAAGAGACTATATGGGTTGATGGGAAAGGACGAGAAAGCCAGCTACCAGAAGGTCCTTGCACTTGAGATAAATTCATACCTGCACAAGATGTATTCTGTGATGAAGCACAAGTCAAAGCTGTCTCCTTCTTCAGTGTCTTTGCACGAAATCCATATGAAGCACGCATCGCTCGGTGCCACAAAGATGTGGGAGTTTTTGCCAAACGCACGTGCTAAGGCCGCAAAAGGGGATGTCGGCAGCATTGTTGTTGTGACAAGAGGACTTGATGATAATCATGTACGTAAGCAGAGGGCATTGTTCATAGCAGCAGAATGGTATGTCTACCAGTCATTTGCCAGCCATCCTGACGAGAGATTGTATGGACTCATCACCTGCCAGAACCAGTACAAAGATATGGTGAAAAGAGTCTTTGGTATGCGCAATGCACATGACCTTCGGGACCAGGCGATGCGTTATATCATAGAAGAGATAGGTGAGCATAAGCTTGCGCAGAGCTTTGGTGATGGCTGGTTCATCAGCATCGCGAAACTCAAGAAGCACGATCAGGAGATCGCTGCAGCTCTAGGCAGCACTGAAGCGACATTCAATGAGATATTCAGGAAACAGGATCAGAAGTTCAGCTCCAGGATGCTCTTGCAGGAAGAGAACCTCATCAGGAAAGAGCTGGAGGACATCAACCACCTCATCCGGCTGTTGAAAAAGCACGGGAGCAAGAGACACCCAAAACATCTTGATAAACTCGTGGACCTACATATAGCCAATCTTGAGACATTCAGGAAATATCTCATGCAGATACTGAGTAACCTTGACAGATGGACAATCATCGATAAGAAAGAGCACAGGAAACTAAAAAAAAGAAACATATCCCGGGAGGATATGCACCGTCTTCTTGCTGATGAGGCACGCGCAGAACAGGTCGACATTAATAAAGTACATCTTGTCTTTGATCATTTCAAAAAAGAAAAGATTAATATATTAACAGACCTAGAAATGCTGGATAGGTTGAGTGAATAATCAAAAGAGGCGTGCAATCTTTGTAGGAAGAGATTGTGGCCTGATTCATGATTTATAAAGAGGTAGATATGAGGTGTATAGCAATGAATGATATTTCTAAGATCCAGCAAGTCAATACCATCGCCCGTGAATTGATAAGGCATGGACAGGCCCGTTCTATGGAAGAGGCGACAAGGTTGGCATTGAAGCAGGTAGAGGAAAGCGGACATCATGAGATGCATCGTCCTGCACCTCCAGTATCATTGAGATCACCTGATTCTTCAGCACATGCAGCAGAACGGTTCTCACATCATGAACAGGAATCATCACAGGTTGTGGAATACGCTCCAGCAGGTGATGTTGCTGCACAGGCAAGTGCTATGGCAATACAGGACATGCTCCAGAGTATCGAGAAGCAGGAAGAGGAGAGATCTTCTCCAGAACCTGAAGCTGTAGAACAGGAATTTGAATATGCTGCAGAGACATCTACTGATGTCCAGCAGGCAGATGAAGTGCCTGATTGTGATCATAGCGACATACTATCAAGAGTAGATGCGCATTCTGTCAGGATAGATGACCTGAACGGCAAGCTGATAAGTCTCATTGCAGAGATTGCAGGACTGAAAGAAGAGGTCAGGAACCTGAGAGAGAACCCTGTCGTGGCACCACCACTAAAGCCAAAGATGACTAGAGAAGGCCAGACACAGTTTCGGCCAGAGCCTACTCCTGTCAAACCTGCAGAAGGCAGACCTAAAGGTGATGGTCATGCAAGGACCGGAAACTTCAACTCTGCTGATGTGTCTATAGAGAAGTTCTTCTATTACGGACATAAATAGACAAGACGCGATACTTGACTAATTTTTTTATTATACTATTTGTCAGTTTTCTGAATTTACAGCACTGCCACGCAGCTATATCGTTGTAGGCATGCTGATCGATTCAGCCATATACCATGCTTGCGCAATAATATCATGTATCAGAAATAAGTGCAGCCATCTTAATAGGTGTATTTTTAGGACACGCGTAGAGCGGTGGCAGTGCTGTAAAAGTTGCTGTATCTTCTTATTCTTCTTTCTTATGGTGCGTGTGAGAATGATGTTCACTGTGCCCATGTGAGTGATGCTCTTTGTGCTCTTTAGGTGCGTGCTGCTTAATCGGCATCGGAGGCTCCTCAGTGGATATCACTATCTGATTAGACTTCGACTTCTTCTTTGCACCATTCTTCTTGGTAAACTCGACAACAGTAGGTTTTATCACGACATCACCGAATATGTCCAGCTTGGAATATACCCTGTATTTTATGATGCGTTCATCACCCGGGGCGAGCTCTCCGAACCTGTACTCAAGCAGGGTACCTTCCTTATGATGATCATGCATCTTCACAGGATGCATCGATCCTGAAAATGAATCATTCTTCAGATGGACCATGCCTGTCACCCGCTCAACAACGCGCAGGTTAGTGATCGGTTCCTTGCTCCTGTTCTTGAGATATACAACTACAGACATGTCTGCTATGGCACCACCATGCTTATGGACAGACATGCTCTTCTTCTTGACTATGAGCGGATTGGACATGATTGCCTTGTATATCAACAGGGCGATAAGCAATATCGCGACAGGTATCAACAATCTGTAGCTGGTCTTCAGCTCTATTGTCATAGACTGTTCAGGTTCAAGAGATACATCCCAAGAGAAATATCTTTTTCCTCCTTCCTTCATGACATTGAACTTAGGATCTGAACTTGAGAACAGCCTCTCTTTCAATGATGTCTCAAGCTTCATCGAGTCAGACTTAAGGGTATTGCCATCATTTGTCACAGTTATCGTACGTTCCTGTCTCAGGAAACCCTTATTCACCTTTACATCTGTCCTGAAAGGAAGAAGATACTCAACCACTTCAAAATTGTGGGCCTGTGAATAGAACTCTTCATCCCCATATTTGACAGTGACCTGCATCTGGTCAGCTTGAGGCTTTATGTTATCCATGAGAAGCACAGCAAATGATATCGTCTTGGCATCATTAGGCTCGACGGTGACTGTGGTCTCTTCTGTAAGTACATTACTGGCAAGCTTTATCATGATATCTTCCAGCAGGAGATCATTGTTATTCTTGAGCGTGATCAGGATATTATATGTCCCTCTTGGATCCATCTGTGCAGGGACAGATACATCAACATCAAAGTCAGGCTTTGATGGGATCTTCGGCTCTTGCGCACCTACCCGCAATCGCATCACATTTGATATCGTGTTGCCGCTTTTCTCAGAATGTACGCTGACCTTGACACCATAGAAACCAGGGGCGACATTACCTTTCACGAGCAGGTGGAATTCGCCTGTCTCACCTGGTGCAATAGTGATCTGTTTGTTTATAGGTTCTGGAAGTACCTGGTAAGACCATTTAGGATCATCAAGATACAAGAGCTTGTATGTATCCTTCTCGCTACCTTTATTCTCTACAACGACGTAAAGGTCTGCATAATCCTTTGCAGGATTAGCTATCTTGTCTGAAACATAGTCGATAGTGACGAAGAATGTTGTCGGTGTGACTACCTGTGCATAAGCTGCAATGCTTGAGAGCAAGAAGATAGCTATTAATAGGGTGGGGACTAAAGCTCTTTTTTTCATCTTGGAACCTCTTACTATAGTTATTACACAGTGAAAAGTCTATTTAAACATTTCGGTTAGGTATTTTTGGAATGCTGTAGGAATCACGCAAAGCACAAGGCAATATCTAAGAAAACATAAGGCAATAACCTAAAGATAACGTCAAGTTGCATCTCTTAAGTGCCAATGCCACGCTCGCAAGGCTTAGTATTTCGATTCATTACGCCCTACTGCATATCTTATCGCTTCTAGCATGAATGCTCGCTAGGTGGCATCAGCACTTAACTTGACTTTGCCCTATCTAAGAAAAGTTTAAATATCTGACAGGCAACTGGTATGCCAAGAGGTGCTTAAATGTTTGAATGGCTGTGGAAAAAGAACTTGACCCCTTCTCCAGAAGAGATTCCTCCAGATAAATTGAGCCCGCTAAGCAGGAAGTACCTTGACTGGAAGACTGGTATGGTAGTAGTCATCGGAGTCCTTTTAGTGTTCACATTCATCAATACATTCATAACAAACCCGACAATCAGCGGGTATTCTGTGGTAGATGCCCAGAGTCAGGACACAGAACGGTTCTCAGGGATGACATCAATACTTGTGCTGATATTCGCTTTCTTTGGATTGTTCATATTCATGGTGACCCGGCAGATCAATAAACGGGACCAATAACACTTAAATAATTTTAAATACGACTTAGCTTATTCTTTGGATATATGGAGCCTTAGGGTAGCAGCTGATTACACGCAAAGACCTTTTGTCTTTGGTGTCCTAAAACGGGCGTACCCGTTTTATGATGCTCAGCTGGCACGCAAGGCTAAGGACGGCGTTCACTGTGTTCAGCCGTCCGACCGTACAATATTTTCATATGGGGGCCATAGTGTAGCTTGGACAGCGCAAACCTGCGGTTTGCTGGGTTGCGTTGGAGCAACTATCACTGGAGCTCGGGGAGTGCTAAAAAGTGCTTCTTTTTATCTCTGGATAGCTTCTAACCGGGGTTCGAAACCTGTTTGAGGCGAGTTTCCCCGTGGCCCCATATTTATGATTCCAGAGTCTATAATAGCGTATAAGAATTCTCTAAGATACCACTTTACTCACGTGCTCGTTCTTGCTGACCCTGATGACATTATCTACAAAACTCTCTATCTTTGACTCATGGGATACAAGTATGGTCTGCTTGACATCAAGCTGATCCAGCACATCCCTCACCCGGTCGAGCTGTTCAGAAGAGAAACCATCAGTCGGTTCGTCAAGGATTATTATATCTCTTGTCTTGATGCCTGTGATAAGATTATTGATGACCTTATTGAGCGCCAGACGGTAGGCCAGTGCTACAGAGGTCTTTTCCCCTCCGCTCAGGTGCGAGATGTCAGTCTCGTAACCGTTCTGTGTGATTATAGGAGAGAAAGTATCATCTATGCGTACAGATATATTCTCATCATCAATCAATAGGTTGAACCATGTTGAGAATAATTCACTGAATTGGGTATACACCCGAGCCATCATCTGTTTCTCCATTGTCGTCATCATATTGATGAAAAGTTCCTCGATCCATTCCTGCACAGAACCGAGCCTGATATATCTTTCATTGGCAGATTCTTTTGCTCTGATATCAGTCATCAACATTCCTGCCTGGTTCTCAAGGCCTTCTATCACCTTGTTGAATTCACCTATGCGTACCTCTGTTGTCTTCTCATCATCAGCTATCCTGTCCAGATCTTGTCTCTTTTTCATGTAGATCTCTTCTGACGCAGAGAGTCCTGATATCTCATCACTAAAAGACATCTTCTCAGTATTGATGCATCTGACCTCTTCTTTGAGCCGTAACTGGTCTACCTGAAGCTCTTCTCTCCTGTTGTTCTTCTCTGATATCATATCAATATTATGCTTCTTCTCTTTGAGTGCCAGGTTGTGTATGTTTATCTCCTTAAGCAGAGCTTTTTTTTGTTCTATGCCTGTGCGCAGCTCTGTGATGACTGCATCATCGAGCTTCTCAAGTGCTATCATTATGCCTTTACGCTCATCATCACTCTGGATGCGGAGCTTCTTTAGCCTATCGACATATTCTTTCACAGAATCAAGACCTACCAGCTCTGCTTTGAGTGTTGCAAGCTTCCTCTCTTTCTCCTGCATGAGTCCCATGTTCTTATTATGCTCTGCAAGCATGTTGTCAAGCTCTTCTTTCTGTGTCAGCAGCTTTACATGCTCTTCAGATATCCTGGTCATCTTCAGGTCTTCCTGAGTGATTATCCTCTCCTTATGTGATTCAGTCACATCCTGCATACAGGTCGGGCAGGTCTGCAGTGCTGTAACTTTCTGTTTGAGTTCCTCTGAACTTTTCCTGCTTGCCTCAAGATGGGCCACACTGCGTTCAGTACCTTTCAGCTGCATGTTCAGTTCACTCAGATTCCCTTCAATGACCCTCTTGTCTTTCAGGTCTTCAAGGAGTGCCTGGTATAGTCTCTCTTTCTCGGCCATCAATGATGTGTTGCCTGTCGCTGATTCCAGATCCTGCTGAATCTCCTCTGCCCTCTTATCCAACTGGCTCTTGCGTTCGGTAAGTTCAGTCTTTCTGGATGACAGCCGCATCAGCTCTTTCTCTTTTACAGATATCATGCTCTCTATGCTATCAATAGACGGGTAATCCTTATCTTCCATTGAACTGCTGTCCAGTTTCTTCTGGAGCTGCACTATCTGCTCTGACACAAGTTCAATCTCTGAGCTGTTCCTGCTCCTGTTCTTGATGATATCACCTAATCTTGCATCACGCACCTGCATCCATCCTTTCAGCTCATTGAGTTTTTTTACCTTGCTCTCTTCTGATATCAGCTCCTGCCTGCATATCCTCTTCTTTGACTGGATACTTTCCAGCACTGGAATCAGAGCTGACCTTGATGTCTTTGCACTGGAGATCTCTTTCTCTTTTTCCTTAAGCTCGGACCTCTTACCATCTATACCCTGTATCATCCCTGATAGTTCACGTCTCTTCTCTTTGATATCTCTCACGTAAAGGGTAGCGTTCTCTGCTATGCGCTTATAACGCTCTATACCAAAGACTTTCCTGAGTGTATCCACACGATACTCATCATCCTCAGATATTATCTGCTTCATCTGCTCCTGAGGGGTGTAGACAGTATATCTATATACGAGCGACTTGGATTTTGTGAGAAGACCTTTAGGATATCCGAGCAGGTCAAGGATTCTTGCTTTCAATTCTGTAGCAGTACCTTCAATACTCATCCCATCTATAGATACAAATCCTGAATCCTGCGCTACTGCTCCCTGCTGGCGCTTGAGATTCCTCTTTATCTTCACGTCTTTTCCATCGATCATGAATGCGAGTTCAACACTCCCTTCCTGTTCCCCTTTCCTCAAGAGAGCATCACCTGTGATGGAATCTCTTCTTGCACCGAACAAGGCAAACTCAACTGCCTGTAATATGGATGACTTACCGCTCCCTATATCTCCTGCAAGAAGTATGGAACCTTCAGGAAACTCTATGTGCTCTTCACGGTAGCTGCGTATGTTCCTGAGGGATATTGATTTAAGAATCATAGTTCATCACTCATAGTCAATCACTTTTTCTATCACTTCTTTGCATCCTGATGGTGTGCTAAAAAGTGCGTGCCGTATAAATAGATTGCCAAAAAATTGTCAATCTTATGAAATCAGATAATCGTTTATAACGTCTGCGAACAACTTTACACACAAAAACCAGAAGATGCTCGTCGATAATTTATAAACACTTGGCGTTCTGGTTTTTGGTGTCCTAAAAATCAGTTTTTGGAATCTTGACTGATTTTTATGACTATACACTTGAGACGAAATCATTTGTTTTTACATAGTCTCCAAAAAGTGACGATGATTTTACGTTTTTCACTACCACAAAATTTATATACGAACTCTCTATTCATGAATGATAAAAAATTCATGATAGTTAATACTGAGGTGGTATGATGAGTAGGAATTATATATCTTTATTTGCAGTTCTTGGTATAATGGTGATGCTGCTATCGATCTTTGGGTGCCAGGGTTACAAAGCACCAGATTACAAATCACCAGCAGACGACGAAGGACTAGAACAGGTCGAGATCGACGTAAGTGATCTTGAGGATGACGGCTTCTGGGCAGAAGACGATGCAGAAGCTGATTCTGTGAAAGAAGATGACTTCTGGACAGATGAGGAAGCTGCTCCTGCTAAGGAAGACAGTGACAAGGAATCTCTTAAAGGCGTGACAGGTAATGTTGTTGCAGCTGACAAGTTCAAGCCAATAGCTGCTGAGCCAACTAAAGCTGTAGCTGCGGATGATTCATTCAAGAAGTCACCGTACAGATCCATCGTCACAGAAGACCTGCCTACACTGACCGTTACGGAAGGTGAGCTGGTCAAGCTGACAGTCAAGGCAACTGATGCAGATGGCGACAAGCTGTCATATACGTTCACAGAACCGCTCGATAAGAACGGTGAGTGGCAGACAAGCGTCGGTGATGCAGATGTATATTACCCAGAGATAACTGTCTCAGACGGAAAAGAGACTGTAGTCAAGAGGATCAAGATAGTTGTTGAGCCTAAGAACAACAAGCCAGTGCTTGAGTTCATACCTAATGTAGAGGTAGATGAAGGCGAGACAGTGACACTCGTTCCACAGGCAACAGATGCTGACCGTGACAAGCTGTCTTATTCATTCTCAGGATGGATGAACAGCGGCACAAAGACTGCAAGCTACACAGACTCAGGTGTGCATAAGGTCGTGGTGTCAGTCACCGACGGTATCTCAACAGTCTCACAGGAAGTGACTGTAAAGGTCAATGACGTGAACAGGGCTCCTGTAGTCGAGATTGAGTTCTAAATATGCTCAAAAAGCTACGCTTTTTGGCATCCTAAAAATTCTTTTTTGAATTTTTATGATTTTTAATTTTTTTATTTCTTTATTTTTATCCATCATATATTCTATCTTAATTGGACTTAGGGCTTTTCCCAAGATCATATGTCCATCGATATATCATCCATAGAGCCATCCATGTGTCGATAGGATGCTGCTTATAAATACAGTAATTAAGTGTATAAAAGCGAAAAGATATTTTTATAAACAACAGATGCAACTGGCATTGGTGTAGGAAACCCATAATACTGGATAGAGAGGTAGGCAAAATGCAGGAAGATAACGAGAATTCTTATGCTCAGAAGGTAGTGGATAATATGGTCAAGAGCAGCAGAGAGACCCTGAAAGACAATCCGACAAAGAACTTCGGAAAGCTTGTCCCTGCACTCATAGAGAAAGGGATAGAGTCAGTGAACCTGTCGATGTTCGACGAAGAGTCAAGAACACAGCTACTCAATGAAGTCGGCGATGAATGCATACGAAAAGGCAAGATTGCACAGGCAGTCAAGGCTTTCATGTTCGTAGGTAACAAGGAACGGCTCTCAAAGATCGGAGAGAACTATGAGAACATAGGGCTATTCTCTGACGCTGTCGATATGTACGTGCTTGCAGAGGACAGTTCGAAGCTCGCAAGAGTCGGTGAGACCTGCCTTAGGGAGAGCAAATTCCCTGATGCGATAAAGGCATTCAAGAAGCTGAACAACCGCCATAAGCTCCTCACTGTAGGTGATGAATGCATGAAGAGAGAGAAGTGGGACTCAGCGCTCGAGATATACTCCTTCCTTGACAGCAAAGAGAAGCTTGTCGAGCTCGGTGACAATTGCTTCAAGCACCCTTTCTTCAACTATGCTGCAAAGGCATACCAGCTTGCAGGTGACCCTGAAAGGCTTACCAAGCTCGGTGATGAATGCATAAAGCAAGGTCTTGTCAAGACAGCCTATGATATATACCAGGCTGCAGGCAACACCACCATGGCCACATTCATCAAAGAGAACTTCATGAAAGGGCAATAAATATTTTTTTTATTGGTTGTTTATCATAACAGAAAATTAAATTCTGATTATATGGTGGGTATTGGCCTGTCTGCAATCAGATTCGCTGTTCAGAATTTGACTATATCTCTTCAAGCGCAGCTTACGGTAAACCTATTTACTGAATTTACTGCTATAATAGAATATCTGAGAGCAGTAACTTCTCATAAAATGTTTGGTGAGTTCATAACCGAGTGAGTCTTGTTAAATTTTGGTACTGTAAGTGTTGCTGCTTTTACTCTTGCACATATTACTGCTACCAAAATTCAGGGTTCAATGGAAAACAAGAATAATACAATAATCACAGATAACCTTTATGCCCTAATGCTCTCTCAATGTATGACAATGGCATCCGTCCTTCCTGGAGTATCGCTTCAAGGAGTGCAGGCCTGTCGAACTTGTCACCCTGTTTGCGTTCTGCCATACCAACTATTCTGTGCATCATATGGTTGCCTAGCAGATACATCGCGCCGTAAGTGCCTTCAGCAGAGAACCCCTCAATATCAGTCCTTGCCCTCACTTCGGGAAATCCGGTCGTCTTCATGTAGAACTCTATGGAACCCTCCAGAATGTCAGGATTGTCAGGCATATTGCCATCAAGATCCATAAGATATTCTTTATTCCCTGTCATGCATGCGAGTATGAAGCACATCCTTGCACCTATACGTGCGTTTTCCAGAATATTGATCAGCTGGGATTCCATGTCATTTTCGGGATCATAGCCAAATCCCAGTTCGGTCATGATATCTTCTGCAACATAGGTGGTCCATCCTTCGGCAAGTTCCATCGGGTCTGCCCATGCCCGTATCATAGAAGGATTTTCCTGTGCACGTGCAAGCTGATAATGATGTCCTGGTATCAATTCATGTGAAAGATAACCTGGAGTGATGAGGCTGTTCATCTCTTCTTCTATGCCTTCAAATTCAGTTATGTACAGTGTGCTTCTTCTGACGCCTTTGCACATGCTGCCTGGCGTAAATACTGCTGCGATAGGTACCATCGGCTTCAGATATCCTGGAGTGCTTATTATCTTGGCTTCCTCGTTAGTCAATGGCTTGACAACTCCCTTCGCATATGCAAAATCCCTTGAGGTCTCCATCTGTTCTAGTAATATATCTACTACCTTACCGCTCTCACAAGCGAATTCTTTTGCTAAGAGTTTTGAGAGGGATAGCGTGTCCATATCCTCAAGACTTCTCTTCTGGATTATGTCTCTGCGGAGCTTTTCGACCTGCTCTTCAGTATCACGGAGTTTTTTCATGCCGAGATTGTGCATGTAATCAAGCTCGTATGGTATCCCCACATATCCAAACAGCTTTTTTGTCGCTGATTCCCCAATGCTCATAGCACTGCGCTTAGGCATGGTCTTAAGTCTCTCGAGATACGCACGTACAGCATAGTCAGCAGTCTTTATCGCATTCTCCAGATGAGACATCTTATCATAGCCGATGCTCTGTGCAAACTCATGCGCTGCATTGCATACGCTTGAAAAATCCTCTCCACTCTCTATCTCAAGTCCTGTCCAGACAGCATTAGGCCTGTCAAGACGGGAAAGTTCGCTGGCAAGATAGAACGGGAAATCATTGAATCTATTGATGAACCCTCCAACTATATCTGATTTGTTTCGGGGATCACGTTCGATATATTCAGTAGTATGACACAATACCTTCTGAAGCGCGTTAGGCTTCATGGCATGGCTGGGAGTCCCATCGATGAGTGCTCCCTCAAATAATGCATTTCCATTCAACAGGTCCTGTGCCAGCTCAATATCAAGAGTCTTGTCGATGTTCCTGTTGTATTTAGGAGCAGCAGCAATCTTCTCTGCAAGAGATAGTGATTCATTGATATCGCGCTCTACATCTTCCCGCGTAATATCTGGAAGCTCATCAGCCCTGCTGAAATCCTCATTTGAGACCAATCCGATAGGGTCAGAACTCATATGCTCATGGAACGCATCACAGATATCTTTGTAAGACTTCATCTCAACACCTCGCTTTGTTAAAGATTTAGCCCGCACTGGCAATACATAACAGGATCATAACTTCTTAAGCTTCTCCTCAAGGGCTCCGAGCACCTGTTTCAGTACTGAAAGGTCCTTGCTCTCGTCGATACCGAATTTTGTGTAGATCTCTTTAGTGGTCAGCGTCGCACCTGCAGCATACCAATGACCCCTGCCAGTATCAAAGACCTTATGTATACAGTCAGCCACATTATGCGCAGAATTATTGCTCCTTCCAAGGACAAGCCAGTCCTTCTCACCTGCCTCTTCTATCTTTGCGACTGCTAGTGCCATCGGGCATCCTGAATATTCTGCAAGTGCATCAGCAAAAGGGCGTACAAGATCCCCTGTCGATACCTTGACAACTGCAAACCTGTAGTTACCTACCTCTTTCTCATCCATCCCCTTTATCATCTTGAGGACTTCCCGTGGATATCTCTTGTTGGTTATCTTAGCTATCATCTCCCTGTCAGCGTGCTCCTGTAGGAGGGGTGATGCTGTAAAGTCAAGTTCTGTAGCAGTGAGATAGTTTTTCGTGTCAACCCGAAGGCCGTACAGCATAAGTGTCGCAAGATCCTTCTCAGCAGAAGTCAGCTCTACTCCGAGGTTATTCATGTGATCCATGACTAATGCTATGCTTGACCCTGCCTGCCGAGCGTCCATGAAAGTACCTGCGTACTTTGCTGCCTCTACATCATCTATGGGATGATGGTTGATTATTATCCTTGGTGTGCATTCAAGTTCAGGGCAGTTGGTATCATGAGGATACACATCTACAAATGCAATAGGGTCATCTTTTCCTATTACAGAATGCGGGCTGACCTTCTTTGCCAGGTCAAGCTCATTGTATAATATATTATTCTGGAGATATCCTGCATCATGCTTGAATTCAGAGCACACCTTCGCTTCAAGTCCCATGCTCTTAGCTATATGTGCAAGCCCAAATCCTCCGCCAAGCGAATCATAATCAGGAGGGACATGACCTACTATGTAGAGAGTCTTACCTTCTTTCTTTATGTCTTCAAGAACGTCAACTAGCTCTTGAGAATCTTTTTTACCCACCATAATGGTAGTGATATTGCTTTGAGGTTTTATAAAACATTAGCCGTAATAATTTCTCTTTCCTCAAGAAAAAGCCGTGATTTTTACGTTATATTAACAGAATGATGCTGTCTTTTCATGGCTTTGATCCTGTGCAGGTGTCTATCTCTTCATAGCTTTCAGACGCCTTAGGCAGACACATAGTTCATAACCACTGTCTTCTCCATGTGTTATAGAATCAAGGTAGATACGGTTCTCCGGATGGATCTTCCTGACAAAGTGGCAGTCTCCCTTATGCATCTTTGTGGATTGATTGGATGCGATTATCTTATCAGCTGACTCCACTTCGTATTCTTCCTTATCTGCAATATCATCTGTAGACATATCTTCCTGCTGCTTGGCATCCTCTTCCTGCATCTCATCATCTTCATCCGCAGATCCTTTGGTATCTTCAGAATCCGTGTCTTCTTCAGTGACTTCTGGACCTACATCATGCAATCTATGACCTGATATCGCACCTGCAAGGTCATCAAGACTGGGCATCCTTCTATCACCAGGAGATACGATCTCTGCTTCAATCTCTTCAGCAACATTTTCCTGTGTGTCTTTTTCAATATCTGTTTCCTGATCATCCTGTTCTTCATCATGCTCTGCAGCATCTCCTTGCTGCTCTAAAGAATCTTCTTTCATATCATCTTCAGTCTTGCCAATATCATCTTCTTGGTCAGGAATCTCTTGAGGCGCTCCTGTTACCGTCACTTCCTGTCCCGAGAATGCCTTATGGATGCGCTCTTTAAGCTCGTCCCGCTTGCGCTGCAGCTCTTCACGCTGCCTATTGTTCAAGCGTATCCTGCTGAGCGGCTTTCTGCCGAACTCCTTATCCATTATATCCTTACGCTCAAACAGCACATTGCAGTTCTTGCAGAAATAAAGATAATGGTCATTACCCTTCACATCCTCTCCGCAGATAGGGCATCCTTGGGGTATTATCAATATGAAATTACGCTCAATCTCTTCAGGATCGATATCTTTGCCTTCTTTGATATCATCTTCAAGCGCATTGAAATCTATTATGTCACTCTCTTCAATGATTGTAGGGCTTTCTTTTTTTTTCATCCTTCTCTTCATCCTTCAATTGGTAGGTTCTTTGTAGCCGCCTTTCCTGTTCCTCAAGTCACTCTCACTCTTTGTCTCTGAATCCTCTTCAGGATCATGCGCTGGCTTGTTATGTGCGGGTGTAGGTTTCACTTTGACTGTGACCTTTACCGCAGTGACTTTCTTTACGTTAGGCTGGCTTCCCTGATTCCTGTGCGGGTTCTTCTTCCAGAACCTGTCAGGTATGAATCCAGTCACTTTAGATATCAGTGTCTTCTGGTTATCAAATACATTAAGTACTGGTATCAATGTGTCTTCCAGGACATCTGATGAGAAGTGCTTCTTCAACAGCTCGAAGTTATGGTCTGTCATCTCTTTTGCCTTATCCTTATCCATGATCAGCTCATAGGTATCTGAAACCAGTGCTGCATCGACCTTCTGGTCCATCCTGATGAACCTGAATCCCTTCTTCTCAAAGTCAGCAAGATTAGGGAATGAATTCACCACTACAGGTTTCTTATAAGCAAATGCCTCTATGAGAGGATTGCCGAAAGCATCGCTTGTGTTCGGATAGAGTATGATGTCTGCGTTTGCGTAAGCATCATTTATGGAATAGAATTTCTGGTTAGGATTCTCGTGCCGTCCAAGGAATATCTTGTCGTTTGCGAATATGACCTTTACACCTGTCTTGTCTATCTTCCTCACTATCTCCTCAAAATAATTCCCTCTTGTGTAGATCGGTGATCCTGTTATTATAAGGACGTTGTCTTTCTTCATCGCATCATTGAGCTCTGCGACCAGCTTTATCGAACGCTCCACAAACTTATTGCGTTTGACCCTCGTAGGCTGAAGGAATATCAGCTGGTCCTCACCTATGCCCAGGGCTTTGCGAAAATCCCTATTGTAATCATCTATCGTCCCGATCTTTGCTATGTCGACAGTGTTCGGGATCACCTTTGATGCGAGCTTCCGGTCATCACGCATCTTTGCCTGTGCATATTCTGTGTTGGTTATATGGACTATATTCTTTGAACTTGGAGGTACACCCTGAAGTATCTTGCTGAAATTATCAAATTTAGTGAAGTAAGGATTCTCCCAAGGAAGATAATGTATCCTGCTTATGGTCGGAAGGTTCAACTCAGTCACTATCTGCGCGAGCGCAATGCAGAGAGGGATGTTCTTCAGCGATACCAGTCCGTCCTCTATGCTGACTACCTGTATCCTGTTCTTGATCAGGTAATTCTTCAGCGGACCTTTTATCCTGCGCACAAGATTGTTCAGCAGTATCTCTGCAGCCTTCTTGCCATCTTTCTCAAGCCGGGTGCTGAACATGATGCGCTTTATCCCTCTGACCTCAGGATGCTTGTAATCCATCTCAGGAAGCTCAAAGTGCTTGAGTTCCACAGGTTCACCTAACTTACCTGAGATCAGGTGCACATCATAGCCCAGCCTAACATACTTGTCTATCCACTTGTCTGCCTCGACACTGATAGCATCTACACACTTCAGTCTTGAGGCGATGACCGCCAGATTCTTCTTATTCATGTCAGAAAGCCTTCCTATGCATGTACTCACTGTTGAATATGTGACTGTTTTTAAAGCTTTTTCCAACACCTTTATAAATCACCTATTTCTTCTCCGAATTACCCAAAGATGTGGGCGCTAGCTTGCCTGAATTTGGTGGATACAGCATGTCTGCTGTATGAAATAACAATGGAGGCTACCTAAAATGAGACATGAAAAATCAAAGATTTTTGAGCCCCATTTTCAGAGGTACTAAAAATGGGATATTTGAAGTATGTAAAACAGCTTTGGAAAAAGCCAAAACAGAGCATGCCAGAACTATGGCGTGAAAGACTTATTTCTTGGAGACAGGGTCCATCCAGTGTCAGAGTCGAGAAACCTACAAGGATAGACAGGGCAAGATCACTGGGATACAAGGCAAAACAGGGTTTTGTATTGATCAGACAGCGTGTCCCCCGTGGTGGAAGGATGCGTGCAAAGATCACTGGCGGCCGAAGAAGTAAGGCCATGCGAAGGGACAAGGTCGTCGGAATAAATTACCAGCAGGTCTCAGAGCAGAGGGCGCAGAAGAAGCACATAAACTGCGAGGTACTCAACTCATACTGGCTTGCAGAAGATGGTATTTACGTATGGTACGAAGTCATACTTGTAGACAAGGACCATCCGCAGATCATTAATGATAAGCAGCTCGGTTGGATATCAAAGCCACAGCATAGAGGCAGAGTATACAGGGGTCTCACAAGCTCGGCAAGGAAAGCACGAGGACTTACAAGGAAAGGTAAGGGTGCTGAGAAGATCCGACCAAGCCAGAGAGCAAATAAGAGACTGGCTAAGTAAATTTTTTCATATTTTTTTCTTTTATTATTTCTTAATGTTCTTATCAAGTTCTACTGAGACCTGCTCCAGTTTTACTCACTATGTTCGTAAAACTTCTCGCACCGCCACGCACGCTTTAGGACGTAACGTACAAGCGCTCAGAGCAATTCTGCTCTGGCGCCCCAAACTTCTGCGAAGTTTGTGGTTTCGCCGAAGGCGTATTTATCTTATTGATGATCTTCGTAATTTGATGGCGTGCTAAGTAGGTGGTTACGGTCTCAGTAGAACTTGTGTAATGAATAAATCATAAAAGTGCGTAAAAAATTAAGCAGCTAACTTATGCTCAATCTGTCTGTCGGAAGTGTCTGCCATCGCAGTCTTCCACTGCTCTGCGAGATTGCGGTTCTTGCAGGTCTGTTCCCATTGTGCCTTGTATGCTGCATCACGCACTGCAGTCCCTGACTTCCACTGCTGTTCAAGCTTCTGGTTAGCATAATCTGCCATGCGTGCGTCTCTGCTTGACTGGGCAGCTTCCCATTCAATTGTCCTATCCCCCTCATATTCAGGGAGGTTCTGGACAACTGCGCATTCCCTGCTGTTGAGGCAGTACTGGATCAGCTCGTAAGTTGCATTGTCGGATGCTACATTATCATCAGTGACCTCATCATCAACAGGCATCACATCATCAATAATTTCTGTGAGTAGTATCTCTTCACCAAGACCATCGTCCTGCTGGGTCTCCCTCTCTGCTGCCATGTCAAGATAGACCTGGCTTGCAAGTTCAGGTGTAAGGCTCTGGATGCTGTACTCTGCAGCTTTTGCTGACATCTCTTCTGAAGTGATCGCTTTCGCGAACTTGAATTCCTTGTAAAGATGCTCGATGACAGTCTTTTGGACTGAGGTGTACTTTGGCTCTGTATTGTAGACTGGCTGTCCGAGAAGTGCCTGTCTTGAATCGGTATTGTAACTCTTGTCTATTATCTGCTCAAGCGCAAGAGCATTGTTGAGCAAGTTCTCATCAAGAGTTCCATGTTTTGTGTGCTTCTTGCCTGCTTTCTTCTTAAATTCCTTATCTGCATTTGGCAGCTCTGTATGAGCTATGTCTGCTGCAACCAATTCAGCGCTACGATCAGCAATGAAGTATGATATGTCTTGTCCTGTGTGTTTTTTCAGCCACTTATCTGCCATGCCTCGCATAGTCTTTGTACCATGACCTCCACGATAATCATTAGACTTATCCTTATCTGTCCTTGTGCCGAACCAGTATGCTGTATTGATGACTCCCTGGTGTGAGATGGTTGTCTTTGCATCAGGAGATAGGTTATACTCAGGAACTTTAGATTTAGGATGGTCAGACTTGATTTTCTTTACGACTCTGCTATATGCGGCAACCACATTTTTATCTGCTTTGTCTATTACAGCACTGCTTTCTGTATCGTTGGCAGCGACAGCTTCAACATCTGCAGGGACATCATCACTCTGCTGCAGCTTCTCTCTTATGCTTGCCACACTTTTTTCGAGAGAAGGTACGGGTGTTTCTCTAGATTTGACTGCCATAGGTGTCATCATCATCTTGCGATCAGCAGTCTTTTCAGTTACAGGTTCAGTACCTATCTCAGCCTGTATATCTTCATCAGAGAAATCAAATTCTTGTGATTCTGATCCTGGATGTTGTGTCTTTTCAGTATCTGCTACAGCGACTACGGCAACTTCTTTTACAGGAGGTTCTACGACTTGAACTACACTGGGTTGTGACTTGAAGTATTCGCCTATCTTTTGGTATAGCTCATCGCCGCCTAGTCTGTCAATTGCGGCAACGCCTGCAATCATAGCAGCAGCTGCGACTCCAGCAACAACCTTCCTGAAATATTCAACAGGTTCCTTCTGGACTTCTACAAGTATTGCAGTTATGTTATCATGTCCGCCGTTATTGTTTGCAGCGGTTATCAGGTCGTCACAAGCTTCGTCTATGTCTGAGGCAGAATCTACTATGCCTGCCAGCTCTTGCGGACTGAGAGTGTCTGTAAGGCCATCAGAACATATCAGGTACAGGTCGCCGCCTTTAACCTTGTGTTCTTTGTGGGAGACCTGCAGCTTGAGCTTGTCTGCCTGCCCCTTGCTCATGTATTTTGCATCACCTGGAGGGATACCTACTGCCTGAAGCAATGTTCCGCTTGAGTTCTTCAGGAAGTATTCTCTCTCTTTCTTGTTTTTTGCATTCTTGAGATTATATGCCTTTTTTGTGTGATCCTCAGAAAGCTGTGTGAATGTGACCTTCTTTGTTATCGGGTTGTGCCTTCCACGGTATACCCTTGAATCTCCTACATTAGATACGTGTGCCTTATCACCATAGAATGCCAGTGCTGCTATAGTAGTGCCCATCTGTTTGGTTATGGGTACGTTATTCTTGTGAGCATCAACTATGCCATTGAGGTCGATGATCGCTCCATGCGCAATATTGATAGCATCTTCCAATGATTTAGGTGCGACGAATTCCTTGGCGTTTGCCGTCTTTTCGGTCAGTTCTGCAGCATAATGATTCTTCATGAGGTCTACTGTCGCTTCTGCAGCATCGTCTCCCCTTGTATGGCCGCCCATGCCGTCAGCAAGAAGGAACAATCCACTGTTGAGGTTGACATTGTACCTATCCTCATTTATATTCCGTTTCTTTCCTATATTGGTCTGTGCTGCGACACGAAGTCTTGCAGTGTAAGGATAAGTCGAATCATCATCAGTCTCTTCAATGTGTGCTTTCAGGAAGGGGTTATTCATCACGTCAGTATCTGCACGCTCAAATGCGGGCGTCATGTCCGGGACTGTTGGTCTTGTTTGAGCTTCAGCTGCTGCTCCGCCTCTTATTATCTCCGGACTTCCTTCATCAATTTCAAATAGGCTGTCCAGATCAGATTCGCTCTGTATCTGGTTCGCTTTATCAGAAAGATCAGTCTCAGTCGCTCTGCTTGCAGCATCAAGTGCCTGTTCTATTGGTGAATGGTTCATGACAGTATCTCTTGGCTGAATGCTGTCATCAGTATCGTTTGGTTTTTGTGCTATCAATGCGGGTGCGGGTATGCTCACATCAGGTGCCTGTGCAAACATCTGCTCTTTCGATCCTGTATCGAATGTAGGCCTTGAGTGCACATCTTCGGCAAGGTCTTTTATCGGGAGTGGTGGAGGCATATCGGATGATATAGGTTCGCTGAATACAGGTACTGTCGGGTCTGCAGATCCTTCATTGACTGTACCTATCTGTTCTGCAATGCTTTCTACAGTCTGTTTGTCTGTGATCTCTTCCTGAGGTGCATGCTTTGATGCCAGTGCTATCGCTTCCTTCTGTGCCTGGCTCAAAGGTATTGAGTTATCTCTTATCCTGACTATCTGAGTATTATCACCTGAAAAAGAACTTTGAGCATCATCCTGATTGTGTGCTGGCACTGTCGTATCATCGTGCCTTATTATCGCTGTAGAAGGGGTCTTGAATTCATCAGCATCCAGCGGTGTTATGTGATTGTATGTAGAACTACCTTTTGCGCTCTTAATCTCCAGACTAGACTGCGGTCTTTTCTTCCTAAATATTGAAAACATCCCAATATCCCCCAGTCATAAAAGAGGTAACTATTGGTTTATAAACTTTACTATCTTTGTTACTATGTGGTGAGAACTAGTTTTCTTTCAGATATTGACCTTTATACGTATGATACGGCGCTCCTGCTGCTGGTAAGGTCCGTGGCCGTTCTTTATTATCTTCTTCTTTGCCATATACTTATCGAACTTGATATCCATCCAATCCATGGGTTGCGTAATCCCGCTGTAGAGCGCAAATTCATACGAACCTATGACCATATCCAATTGATCAGATCCTGATATTATGTTCAGTGTCATCTCATTAGGCCGGTTAGCTGACTCTGTACCAAATCTGACTGTAGGGAGAGATGGGTCAATCCCTGCATCGATCAGATGACTATACTTATCAGCAAGGAAATGCACATCTGACGGGTCATTCATGCCTGATGTCATATTCAGGAAACCTTGCGAGTATACTGCTGCAAGAGCTTCCAGCCCTTTGACCTTGTCCTGATCATAATTGGCCGTCGTAGCCTTGGTTATGTAGCTGTTTGCCCTGTCAACATACTTTTCCAGCTCGCCGGTTACGGTACCTCCGAAGCGTTTCTTTATCTGGCCCAGCACGCTACGGTATTTCTCTTCATGTCTCCTTGCCATCGAAAAAGTTACGGAAATTCAATATATAAATATTTTGAACGCAAAATTTATAAAAACGAAAACAGACCATAAACCATACCTACCACAAAGAGGTGCCAGACATGAAGTATAGATGCACAAACTGCGGATATAAATTCCAGCCAAAGACAAACAGGGTGCCTAACAGCTGTCCGTTCTGCTCTTCCGGATTCATACAGAAGAACGAATCAGCCCAGGACCTCATAGATTCTATCGGGAATAAGCTCATACCTGAGCAGTAAACATTAAATACTATCTGCATATAGGTACTGACTATGAAATGCATAAGGGTCCACGTAAAAAAAGTAGAGGTCGAGCAGTTCTCCCTGAAAGAAGGGGTAGATCTGAACATATTCTTTGATGATGGGGCAAAGAAATGCCTCAAGTATTCTACCAAGCTAGACAATGTCAATGACGATGTCAAGAACATCATAATAAAGATACATGTATATGAGAAGTCCCAGAACAAGGTACTCGATCCTGAAGATGTGCTTGACAGCTTCATCAGTGTCCTCATCGAGAATGAAGAGGACCTCATGGAGAAGATCAGGGTGTTCCTGGCAAGATTGCGTGATGAGAAGATGCGGCTCAAGGGACATGGTACGCATGCGGGCTATATCACCTCATTGAACAAGATGCAGAAGAAAGTGCTTGAACTCAAACCTGCTTCGATAAGGAATGAGTGAATCACGATGAGAGCGCTCATCGATGCTCTGCCTTCTGTCTCTAAGGCGGATTACTTCCTCGATACATGTTTCTTATTCTATTTCCTGAAGACAGAGAAGATGCGACGGTTGAATGAGTTCTGTTCTACACATTCTGTAGGGATGTCAAGCTTCAACCTTGCAGAGATCGAGCACGTCCATCACAAGATGGACGGCACACTGAACCATCACCTGCGTGATTTCCTGAAGAAGAAGCTGGTGAGCTCTGTCGCTGTGGATGTAAATCCTGGCGAGCGTGATAAGGAAATCGCTTATGTGCAGGAGTTTGATCCAAAGATACTGAGTCTTGTCCCTGACGCGAGTGACGCAGTGCTCTTTGTCCAGGCATTGAAGCTTCGGGCTAATCTGCTCACGAGGGACAAGCATCACCTGTTCACGACAAGAGCAGAGAATTATCTGAATGAATATGGGATAGAAGTGTTGAATGAACTGCCTTGATAGTTATTGTTTCTCTTTTTTCTTATTTATTTTGTGTCAAAGCCTGTCACGAAGTTTGCAGCATCATGCCCTACTCCGGTTTTTTGCGAAAACCTCCCATGCCGCCACGTATGCTTGAGTTGTTGAATTGTTGAAGTTCGCGAAGCGTACTTGATTTATTGATTCTTTTTGTAAATCTGAACGCATACTAACAGGCGGCTACGGTCATGATGCTGCAGCAGTCTGTGTTGTTGGCTTTGACATTAATTCAGAAGTAAAATGAAAATAGAAATAAAATCATTAAAATAAAAAAATTAAAGCTTTGGCTTTGAGAACGCGTATACAAGCGTAACGACAATGCCTACGATCACAAGTATGCTCAGCAGTGAAAGGACTGCAAGGTATGCTCCAGATTCCTTGAAAGCGCCAGAGTCTGATGTCGTATCAGTCACTCTTGCAGGACCTGTTGCCACAGCTCTTGAGCTCTGAGTGCTTGACTGTGAAGTGCCGCTAACGACGACTTCAACATCAGCTGCCTTAGTGCTGGTTGTGTCTGTGGATGAGCTTGGTTTGCTTGTGCTCTGTGTGGTTGAACTGCTTGAAGAGCTTGAACTCTTGCTGCCACATGCTACAGTGACCTGAAGGTCAGCATCATCAGTCTGCGTGTTGCCGCCATCTCTGAACAGCTTTGCCACGATCGGATAGCTTCCAGGTGCCATATTTGCAGGCACGTCCACGTCCAGATAATAGTTGAACTCTGTGCAGTCATCAGCATCACGTTCAAGAGCGTCACATCCATCATCTTCATCATATGCGCCCATAGCGAACTCTTCCCTGACATTGAAGTCGAACTGTGTGCTCTCTATCTTGAGGACAACTGAATCATCACTCTTCTCTCCTATTGACCTTCCTTCTACATAGATCCTGAAAGACCTTCCACATTCTACCTGTGAAGGCGCATCAAATCTCATGAAGGTGAAATCTGCCTTGTTCTCCCTATCAACATTTATTGAGAAGTTGAAGACTGCCCTGTGCATAGCTCCGTTATCGTCTTCTGCCTCTGCGACCAGCTCTACAGTGAGCTTGCCTGCATCAACATCCCAATCGATGTAATCATCATCAAAATCAATCTCTTCAAGGTCGCCTTTTTCACCTGCATCAAGACTCAGGTCAAGATTGCCTTCTATATCATCGCCATCTGCTCCAGCTCTGAAGAAGATAGCATCGATTGTAACATCGCCCATGTCTCCGTCATCATAGTCACTATCAAAAGTGTTCTCCATCTTGACCTGGACACCGAATACGTCTCCTGGGCGTGCATCATCATCTGCAGTGCTGCCTTTGGTCAGAGTGTCCCATGAACCATCAGCGATGCTGACCTTGACTGCGTTGAACTCAAGGTGCGAGACTGCATCTGTCCTTATCTCTGAACTTGTGTTCAGTTCATTAGACTTGAAGACAAGGCTTCCGACAGTATCTATACCAGAGTCTGCATTGAGAGGGACCATAGTATACACTTTGACGATGAACTGACCGCCAGGTATCAGAGTGCTAGGTACAGCGCCAGTGACTACTGAAGCTGCGCCTGTTGAAGACATCGTGATCCCTGTAAGGACAAGATCACCATTGTTTGTTATCGTGACATCTGTAGAGACATTGACATCCCTCTCACTCTCTGCATGCTGGACGACAGGAAGAGATACTGAAAAGGTAGGTGAAGTCACTACAACATTCAGTGTAAGTGTCTGGACTACGCCCTTGTATGACATCTGCACCTGGCTTGTGTATGTTCCTGTAGGCTGTGCAGCTGAAGGGTTGAATGATATCACAAAATTATTGCTTGACCCCTGTGCAACAACAAGGTTGCCGGTGGTGCTTCCTGATACTGCCATGTTGTTTGTGCCTGAAGTAAAAGGGCTTGTAACAGTGTAAGACAGGCTGTTCATGTCAGCATTACCTGCATTGGTCACGGTGACTGTTATCAGTCCTGAACCGCCCTGCACTATTGTAGGTGTAGTAGCAGAAGCTGCATATGAAGCGACTTCATTCACAGTCAGCATGACTGTTACAGCATCATTGTTGGTGCTGTTCAGTGTAGCATTGACCAGTCCTGTGTATGTTCCTGCTTTCTGGCCTGAAGGTATTGTAAGTATGATCGCTGAAGGAGAGCTTGCACCTGCAGCAAGATCAAGTGTTGCTGGGTTAAGCACCAGTGCACTGGCAGAGATGGTCGCAGAGCCTGATGTCAGGTCTGTAGCACTCATCATTATGCCCGTAAGAGCAGAACTTCCAGTGTTTGCAACAGTGACTAGCTCTGTAGCATTTATCGCTCCAGGATTACCTGAAAGAGCGACTGTAGTCTCCTGTATATTGACATTTCCTACTGCAGAAACGCTTAAAACAAGCGCCAATGCCAGTATGAGGTATAAAATAAGCTTTTTTACCATTTTCTTCAAGCCCTCCAAAATATAATCTTGATATCAAGCACAATTGTGATTCATAACGTCTGGGGAGTGTCAGAACTCGCCCTGAGGCATCATAAAACACTATCCCCCCTTTATTCTACAAAAAACGCAGTTTGACTGTCTTTTTGTTATTAAAGAATAGTGTCACTACTCTATTTATATATTTCTGTTATTTAGTTACGGACATAAGTAATTGGTAAAATTGAGCGTGAAATCATATCTTTGCCAAAAATTCTCTAAACGTTCCTTTAATTGTTCAATTGTTGGAAAATAATTTGAGTTTGTTACGTCATGTCTCGTTATTTTCCAGCA
>JBDRET010000044.1:0-7863 GCA_043819495.1 Candidatus Woesearchaeota archaeon
TTGCTGGAAAATAACGAGACATGACGTAACAAACTCAAATTATTTTCCAACAATTGAACAATTAAAGGAACGTTTAGAGAATTTTTGGCAAAGATATGATTTCACGCTCAATTTTACCAATTACTTATGTCCGTAACTATATTCAGAAGAGTGGAATATGTATAATCCATCTGAATTACGTAGTTTATGATTGCTCATTTACGCTTCATTCTTCTTTTTATTTTATGGTATTCTCCGTCTAAATAAATATCCCAGAGAAGTGATAAAATTTTTTCAATATGTTTTTTTTCTTTAGTATCTATTTTACCTTCAGATTCAGTTATTTCGAATGTCCAAGGGACGTATTCATTTTCATCAGTTATTATTTGTACGCCCTCCACCTGCATTTCTTTTAGTTTCTTTTTTGCATCTGATAAACTGGTTGAAGCATGCAGCCCCGGGATGTATTTATGAAGACCTCCCACATCCTTATCGTTTTTAAGAAATGCTAAAATGCTAAATCGATTTACTTCAAAAGGGTGTTGTTTTTCTCCTATATTCAATTTTATTAGTTCTCTATCATTAATCATATCTCTAAGAACAAAGGGCATTTCAAATTTGATGACTCTGCTAAATAATATGAAGAAGAGAAATCCAACCAGAAGAATGAATGTTGTGGTTAACACGTCTTGTGGATATATGGTTAATATGCGAAAATTATTTGTTGCATTAATTCCTGCGAAATGATTTATGATTGCTAAAGATAATGACACTAACACTTTAATCGTAAATCTCAACAGTAAAGTTAATGCGGTAAGAAATATTAATACGACAACGGTAAAATATGTTATTGATTTATCTTCAAGAACTGTGTGTGCTCTTTCTATGGTAAATGAGGCTCTAGAACTGAATCCTTTGTAGTCAGAAAAATAGTCTGAATATACTTTGTATGGTACTTTGTAGTTTATATTCATCAGGATTTCATGATTTACTTAAATTATAAATCTTACGCATTAGGAACCCTCCGAACAAGTATTCGGAGGTCGCACTTATATACCTTCGGTGCGCGATAAGATATATTTCTAGGTCTTACCATACTCTACAATGGCAAATAAAATAGAAGATGTAATACGAGCTATAATCGTGCTAGTTGTTGGTGCGATTATAATACGAGCTCTGCTAGGAGTGGTTTAGGCCACTCCTAGTTAATTTTTTACATCTCAAAACCCTTAAATACTCTTCTCAATCAAACACGATCTCTTCAGCAACAAACTTCTCAAGATTCCCTGCTCGCACATCCTTATGTGCCTTGAAAACTCGCAGAGCATCTGAAGGGTGTTCTGCCAATCGTAACAAAAACCTATGATAAGCTCCTTCTTGCTGTTCCACTTCACCTGAATCATACCGTGCAAGATAATCCATAAATCCATGTTCATCTTTGTACATTGTTCCACCTGAATAATTCTTTCACTATCTCATACACATCTCTGAATAATCTGTTTCTCTTTGGCACAAGCCCTGTTGTCGAGCTTCTGTACCATTCAGGTATGTGGAGTAGTGATTTTATAGTTGGATAATCAACAGTCTTCCCGAAGACTTCAAACTCATCAAGTGACCTGCTATCGACAAGATCAGTGATCATCGCATCATACATTGCGCATGGTGTGCGTGCAGCAAGTTTTACCTTGCCAGACTTCTGGTCTGCGAATTCAGATGCCCATACGATACCATCAATCCCTCTATACCAGCATCCATCGACGAATACTCCGGTCTCTCCCTTGACATTGTGGGTCATCGCTCCGCCACTTTTCAGCTTCTCGTACATATTGGCGATATTGTGCTCGTAATGGTTGCAGTACATGCAGCCGAACCCGCCATCTGAGTCTATATTCTCAAGTCCATTCTCTTCAGCTATCTTGTTATGTCCAGCTATCCGTTCAGGAAGGGAAGAGAGATAAAACAGCATAGGCACAGGGACTTCAAAGACTCTGGAGTGATACTGCACTACTTCATATGGTGTATCATCTGAAACAACTGGCTTTTCAGGAACGTCAACTACTTTCTCAAGATCAATCTTATCTCCGTTTACCATCTCAATATCATTACTCATCCACCAATATTGCAGTGATCACGACAGGAGAGGGTTTTGCTTCTTTCTTCAATGATCTTATCGCACTGAGCAGCACCTGATCACCTTCTGCATCAGCTTTCAGGCTTTTCATGCCCTGTTCAATCTCATTCGCAGTCATCTGCTCTCCAGCAGTCACCTTTGCAATTACATTTATTGCATTGAATATGTTCGGCGGGGTCTCGATCACTGCATCGTGCCCTGTCGCTTCAGCTAATCTATCTATGAGTGCAGGTCCGGACATCATGTGATTGATATTCACTGAGTTTACATCGACTGTCGTGAATTCTCTGACAGCTTTCAGTATCAATTCGACCTGTCTGTATTCCAGTCCTGGCCGTCCGTCCTGATAATAATAATCTTTGCGGGATACCTGTCCTGCCATGCTCATCACTTCTGAGTACAATCCAGGACTTGGGGAAAGCGGTATCCAATGCCATGCTTCGACAATGGAGATATTGGTAGGTATCGGAAGGTTCCATCTTCTTCCTGTGAACTTCTTACCCTTGAAGACTTCGATGTTGCGGTAATTCGTATTTTTTCCGCTGATGCTCAGGATGTCTATATCATGTTCTGCAAGATATGCGCTTGGTTTGTGATCTACAGAAAGTACCTTCACACCGTGTATTGTCCGTTCACTGAATGTCTCAGGGAACAGGCTTGCAAGGCAGACCACTTTATTGAACGAGTGTTCTGCCTCATTGTATATGCGGGTTAAAGGGAGGATCTTTTCGGTGCAGTCCTTGTAATCAGCATATAGGTTGAGCTTGTCATCAGCATAACTGTGTATCACCATTGTGAGCTGGTAGTTTAGATCATCTGTCGGGCTGAAGCAGACCTGTCCTCCAGGTACGTATTCTATGGTGGTATACTCACCGCACACTTCACATTCGTGGTTATGTACGCCTACTCCGGTAGGTTCGATGATGCTGTTGCACGACAGGCATTCTGCCATGCTCCTGTGGATATCATCACGCAGTTTACCTTCCCAGATTTTTCCGCTATCTCTCTGTCCAGAACTCACATCACTGACTTCATACCCTACTTTAGAAAGATGCTCCAATAATATTGGCAGGACATCAGGACTTTTCACAAAAAGGTCCCCTTTGCATAACTCTATTACACCATCTATTGATTCAGGATCATAATCCATTAAAACGCCCCCTACACCCCTATAAAAAAAGAGAACTCTATAATTTATAAATTATTATCAATCTTTAAAAATGCTCAATTCTCATAAGAAGATGCTATCGGACCTTTTCTCTGCCTGATGTGTACCTTGTACTCCCTGCCAAGCTTCTGCATAAGTGAACTGAGGTCTCCTGCATTATCATACTTCTCAACAATCCAGCATGAATCAGGTTTTGCCCCTGTTTTTCGATTATCAAGCCATATGTTTCCGACATGCTCGCCTTCTGTGAATCCTATCCTGCCCAAAAGCGTGTCTTTTATCCTGAAAAGTCCTATGACATCCCGTTTTGGCTCTTCAACCAGTTTTCCTTCAGAATCAGCTATCCTGTAGCCCCATTTCACGAGCTCATTTGCTACACTCAATGTCAGGTAATAGTTCTTTCTTCTTTCATCATACATAGGTATCGCCTATCATACGGATATCTGGAACGTATTTAAGCATATCTCAATGATATTTTACAGAATTCAGATATATCCCTGCATCATGAGATAAAGTATCACAAATCCGAAGAATACGAGTGCGCCTACAAGTGTTGCAAGACCAACGACAACTCTCCTTGTCTTGGCATCTATCTTGCCCCAGCAGTGCCTGTTCTTCTTCCACTCGCTCTTATGGATGAGCCCAAATACCATGAGCACAAAGCCCAGTGCAGAGAGGAAATAATTGTCAAGCGCAAAACCTACTGGTACCCATACGAGTCCCATGAGGAAGAATGAATAATGGTCTGCAGGGCAGTTCTTTTTCCTGTGCTTTATCATGTACCCGCACAATACGCATACAAGGACAAACAATATAGTGATTGTCAGCCATATCCAGGTTGTTGCTCCCATAACCCCTTATGAACATCTTTTGTATTTATAAACTTAATGCGAAGGACATCATTCCAGCGATTCATCAAGATACCTCTGATACACCGCAGAATTATCAGGAGAAAAAGTAGAATAATAATGATTGAGTTTCCTGAACTCCTCAACACCATAACCTAAAGGGACAATTCCAAGAATGTCATCAAGTATGCCTTCTATATATTTAGTATCAGTCATTCTGCCATCAATCACATCATTGACCTGGCCCTGGACCAGAGGCATGACTTTCCGGATCTCCTTGTGCAGTCCATCAAGCTGTTTTATGATCTTTTCTATCATCATTTCACCGCAGACAATAACCATTCGAAAGACAATGTTTTTGCAGCATCATACCCATATATCCTGCTCAGCTGTCCTGTCTCATTCTTTGTCTTGAGCCAGACTTTTTCAAGAGTATAGCTCAAGAATCCTGACTCGGTCATATTCCTTGAGATCGTATCAGGGTCATGATAGCACTGCCATTCTCCTGTGTCCCACATGCGTTTCTGTTCTTCATCAAATTTCAGTCCAAGGCCCAGTATATCATCAAGCCGTTTCGGATTGCTGTACGCGACAAGGAATGCCACCAGTATCCCTTCAGGTTTCAGGACGCGGTAAGCTTCAGAGAACATGTGATCTGCGTCACTGCGCTGAGGAGGGAGTATTGAGTTTACTGATACGACTGTGTCAAAAGTGCAGTCTCGCTCCGGGATGTCTCTGGAATCTGCAAGCATATGGCTGAGATCAGGATGGGTATACTGTATCATAGACTCTCTCAGCATCTCAGGGCACAGGTCTGATGCCACGACCCTGTTTCCTGCTGCTATCAGGTCCTGGTTGAGGTACGGCACGCTGCCACAGCCCATATTGAGCACCTTTCCGCTCTGTATCCTTTCTACTATCTGTCTTCTCCTCTGAGGTACAGAGGTAAGTGAGAATACTTTCTCTTCGTAATCTTTAGCGTAGTCAGACCAATCTCCCATGATATCACCTGAACTGTTCCTGGTAGGACAGCATAAAAATGTTTTGTCTATGATTTTTACCTCTATATTTAAATATAAATTGCACTACCGGTTGCATCATGAAAAAAGTGGTGCTTATGCTGCTCCTGTTCATATTCCTTGTAGGCTGCTCTCCGACCCCTGACCAGATCAGGAAAGAGATTGACCAGGCAAACTATTGTAACACAAAAGAGGACTGCCGTGATGCAGGTGATCTTTGTCCTTACGGATGCAACATCTATGTCAATAAGGATAAGGTCGGTAAGATAATGAACCTCCTTGATTCTGTGGATGTTGCCTGCATGTATGGCTGTGTGGAATGTCCTGATGTAGAGTGTAAGGAGAGCAAGTGCGAACCGGTATGTGCTGGCGAGCGATCTCCTGAAGCGCCATCAGAAGAAAAATAAGGTGATATCATGGGACAAGAATTGATGATAACTGCAATAATCATTTCCGTCGCTTTCATAGGTCTGATGCTCAAGCACAGGCAGAAGCCGATAAGTTACCTGACCAATAGGGAGCATACTGCTTTCCTGATATTGGGAGTCGTCTGGATGATCGGTGGTCTACTGGCAAGCGATTCCGGTCTGCTCACTATCGGCCTATGTTTCGGTGCGATAGGTATAGGGACGCATATCCAGAAGAGAAGAAAGAGATGATTTGTAGGGTCACATCTCTATGATGTCATCGACACTTATCTCGACAGGTCCATCCTTCCTGACGACAGTGCATCCCAGGTCTTTCTTCAGCTTGCTGACCAGGGTGTCATCTTCTGATTGTAGCTCGATGACCAGATGTGTGTTTGCAGAATATGATTGTCCATTGGCAGACAGGGAGAACTTCGTGAACTTGTCTCTTGCACCAGCATCATTGCGCAACATCTCGACCTGCTCTGGAGTCACATTGATGTATAATGAATGGGAGTGTCCTGAAAGGCCCAGTGTGCCTGTCAGATAGGTAGCGTCCATCTGCTGTAGTGTTGGTGATTCCAGGAACTTCTCGAGGTAGATTACCATCTGTCGGGAGACTGCAGGGGAGTATTTAATATTTTCGCTTTATAACCACTGTCAAGTAAGTATTTTTTGACCTTCAGCAGGGGTATACTGAATGGTATTCTGCTCCAGATCAGAAGCAGGTAAGCCTTCTCTCGCTTCCTTCCGCTTCTTCATGGGATGGTACACGAATCTGTACACTAAAGCACCGACATTCAATGCCATCATGGCACCTGCAGTCGTAGCACCCACTATCTCATACCATTCAATAGGCATATCGATTACCTTTGCACCTGATCATTGTATGTTCACCCTCTCCTTCACCACAAAAAGCAGATCATTAGGCCGCACTTTCTCATCAAGCACAAGAGTGACTTCCTCTCCCTTGTGCGCAACCTGGACATCCTTGTCATCCACTCTTATCCCTGCAACCTTATGCTCCACCACACCTGTCGTGGGTCCTGTGACAATAACATCATCCCCGACATGCAGCTCGCCTGCTTCAATAAGAAACAGCCCAACATTCTTCTCAGCATAATAGTTCAGCATCTTCCCGATATGGAACTTCTCTTTCGTCGCCTGTGACCCGTATCCACCAGACCACTCGCCGAGTTTTGCTCCAAGATAATATCCGCCCTGCCAGAATCCTCTGTTGTACACTCCTTCCAATTCAGCAGTCCACGCTGCAACTTTCTCCGGAGTATACGTCCCATCAGCTATGTTCTGCAATGCTTCAGTATACACTCGCACAGCAGTATACACATAATCTGCTTTCCTTCCTCTGCCTTCAATCTTCATCACAGACACACCAGCCGAGACAAGCTTGTCCAATATCCCGATCGTGCACAGATCTTTGGGTGACATCACATACTTGTTATCCACAACCAACTCATCACCGGTCTCCTCATCAGTCACCTTGTATGCCCGACGGCAGTTCTGCAGGCAGTCTCCGCGATTGGCACTATGGTTATACGTCGCAAGGCTCATGTAGCACTTGCCGCTTATAGACACACACAATGCGCCATGCACGAATACTTCTATCTTCACAAGCTCCCCTGAAGGTCCGCGGACATCATCATCTTTGACTCTTTTGCATATCTCTGCGACCTGGTCAAGCGAAAGCTCACGGGCAAGAACTATGACATCAGCATATTTTGAGAAGAACTTCACTGCTTCTATGTTAGACACATTTGCTTGTGTCGAAGTATGGACCTCAAGCCCGATGCTGCGTGCATATTCGATCACAGAGAAATCACTGGCAATCACTGCGCTCACACCAGACTCCTTTGCGATATCACATGTGTGGCGCATCTCTTCAAGATCATCACTATACATCACTGCATTAAGTGTGAGATGGCTCTTGACCCCTTTCTCAGAACATATAGAAGCGATCTTCTTGAGATCATCCAAAGTGAAATTATTAGCAGCCCTGGAACGCATGTTCAGCTTGCCTACTCCGAAGTAGACTGAGCCTGCTCCTGCCTTGATTGCTGCCTGCAATGTCTCATGGCTCCCTACAGGAGCCATTATCTCTACATCCATAAAGAAAAAGTTACTATCAGACCTTATTTAAATTTTGCCGCACATTAGTCAAGGACATAAATCGTTTGTTTTATATAGTAGTTAGTTTTTGTGGTGTGTAGAGGTGATTTTTTTATGAAATCTGCACAGATTAAGGAGCGGGAGTTGATTGTAAAATTGTATGATGAGGGTAAAAAGCAGCATG
>JBDRET010000045.1:0-13319 GCA_043819495.1 Candidatus Woesearchaeota archaeon
CGAGGAGAGAAAATAAAGCGGTATCGATTTAGGGCAACATTTCGAAAAAGCCAAAATAAGGGTGTATACAGCGATTTTCTATATAAATAAACCAGAGTTTTTCACCATTTTAGGATGTTGCCTGAATTCGGTACTATACACTTGCCATCTCACAGCACAACGTTTTTAAACCATATGGCCATATGGACTCCCTATGAGCCTTAAAGGGAATGTTGCTCTGAGGAAGAAGCAGAAAGAAGAGCGTGAACGTAAGATAAAGGAGATAGAGGACATACTAATAAAGCCTCAAAAGTCATACCTCCCTTCTACAAGGACTCTTGCGATTGTCTTTGTCATCCTGGTCATCATCTCTCTGGTGTATGGTTACTTCAGCATGGATGTCAAGGTAAAGACTGAGTGCGGACTGATGCCTGGGATAGATTGTGATGATCTGATGATCACTGGTTCTTCCATAAGCATGGAGGTGAGTAATCACCTCAAAGAGGATAAGAACATAACTATCAAGGTAGATGGTTGTGATGATGAACAGTCTCAGCTGCTTAAGCCGAATACAAAAGGTACGTACGTGTTCGGATGCAGCAATTCCAAAGGCATCATTAATAAGGGTATAACTATTACTCATGTAGGATATAGCGGACTTCCACATTCAGAGTCAGGATTTATCCGCGGTAAACTGGAGAAGTGAATATGCTTATATCTAAAAGAGAACGGGAACTTATGAAGAAGCATGTGAAGAGAGTCGGATTTCCTAAGCTTTTTCTGACTTACTTGGTTGCACTGGTAGTTGTGATAGTCATTGAGGTGTTCGCCTCAGTGAATCTCCACCTTATACGGGATGTCCCTGATGGGTCATTGATACTCAGGGATGTGTTCTCAATAATAGCCATAATGGTGGCGGCATTCACAGTCATCGCTAACATAGTGTTTCTTGGCGGCAGGACAAAGGAGGACAGGGAATTCCATTATTATTTCAGGACCCGGCCGATTCTGATGTATTCAGGTTCAGCGATCCTGGGAGATATCGTCGCAATATTCATGATACACAACACAAGTTTCGCTTACATGGTGTTCTATACTGCATTGATAGCACTGAACGTATTTGCTATGGGTTTTGCGATACATTCGACAGAAAGGATGCTGAAGAGCAGCATCTGATTTCAATCTATTTTTTTTATTTGTTCTTTCCTTATTGACGGTGCTGCCACTGCTCTGTGCGCGTCCGCTGACAAGAGCATTGTTAAATGCGAAGGGCAGCCCAGCACCAACGGGGAAAGCGCGTCAAATAAGATGAGCGAATATGGCTGCACTTGTTCTAGAATAGGCAATCATTGCGCAAGCATGGCAGGATTCTTCAACGACTTGCATGCCTACAACAATATGGCTGCGTGGCAGTGCTGCCACCGCTCTTAGCGTCGGTACAATCGAGAAGCGATAACCGGCCACTTCTTAAGTATTGATCAGTCAAGCGTAAGCGCACTCAGAATTAGGTATTATGTTTCCTGCCGGCAATGCGGTCCAGCAGCGTAGTGCTGCCGGATTATTGCTTTTTCTTATCTTCCTGCAACCGTTCCTGCAGTTTGCGCACCTGCTCCTGAAGATTGCTCAGGTGTTCCCTTGCTTCATCAGAACGGGAAGCGCTCTTGAGTGATGTCTTTATCAGCATCTCATTCTCTTCTTTGAGCTGCTGGATCTCCTTTAGCCGTGACTTGAGCTCGTGAGTATAATATTCTATCATGTCATTGAAGCGTTGTGTAGGTACTGTCTTTGAGGATTCCTCTTTGACAGGTGATCCGGGGATGCGCTTCTTTGTCTTTTCCTTGTTGCCTAGCAGGTTCTTTAGCATATCATCCATGGCTCATGTTCTGTATTTAAGGTTTTCTGGATTTTTAAATGGTTATCAGGCAATTTTAAATAATCCAGGGGTATATGCTATTGTGGTGGGTGATACTTATCAGTAGGGTGCGTAGGTTTCTTAAGGACAATAAGGGAGTCGTCACTATAGCAGGTGCTGTCGCAGGCGGAGCATTGATGGGTACGCTAAAACTTGATTCTATGACTGCCGAATCGATCGATGCAAATTCATGGGCATTGGCTTATGGTGCTGTTGCAGGTGCAGGTATCACAAGATCACTGGTCTCATTGGCAAGCTACTTCAAGAATCCCATCAAAGACCTTCCAAAGATACTTTCTGTCTCTCTTGCAGGTTTCTTTGGTCCATCAAGATCTGCTGATGTCAAGAGGTATAGGAAGTTAGAAGCGAAACTGAAGGATGTCTATATTGAAGGAGAATACCTTAAGACTGTGGCTGGACTTGATATGCTTGAGGGTAAGATTGAATCTGCATTCAACAGGTATGAACAGGTGATCGCTGTCATGCCGGAACCGTTTGATACGGGCATATTCCATAAGGCAGGACTTAGCTTGGCAGAATCTATCGATCGTATGCAGCACAGGAAAGAGGATCCATACAAGCTCGCGATACAGTCCGCATTGAGATGGCAGTACAGCGGTTTCTATGATGATGCGATGCTGTACTGGCAGGAAGCATTAGGGTATCTTCCCAGGGATATAGATATCAACATATTATACGGACGTGCATTAGGGTCGATGGGGAAGAAGGATCTTGCGATGGACCAGTGGAAGCGGGTGCTCAAGTTGGTGCGTGAAGAGAATGAAGGGAAGGGAGGCATCACCCTGGAGAGGATCGGTGACGCTGAAGTATACAAGCTCAATGAGTCTGATGTTCTTGATAATGTATTTGTGATAAAGGTATCTGATGACAGGCAGGCTCTTGAGGATGAGGTCAGGGTCACAAGAGCTGCGCATGATCATGTAGGGTCATGGATACATGATGATGGGTACGAGCACGAGTTTGCGATCGTAAAGACGATAAGCATGACAAAGAACGGAAAGCATTCTTTGGTCTCGCTATACGAGAGAGGTGAGACCCTGTTTGATTTCATGAAGGGAGAGCGGGACATATACGTATTTGAATCTGTAGTCAGGTTCCTTGCAGCTATACATAGCAAGATGCCTTGTGAGGCGACTAAGAGGGATGAGCTGCTGCACTTGGCTGAAAGGATGGGTTCTACGCAGAGATATCTTTGTGATTCTGGTATTGATCCTGATATCTGCAAGTCCGCATTCGCGATGATATTTGATGCCTGCGAGACACCTATAGCAGTACTCAGTTCATCCCCTGATGTCTTTGACAAGGATGCGCATGGTAAGAACTGGACCATAAGTCAGGATCATAGGGTGACTGCTCTGGATTTCCAGAGCAGAGGAGCGACATCCCCTGAGAATGATCTCTCAAAGTTGCTTGAGATGGGAGGGCATTTCACTGCAGATCTTGATGGGGACTCATATCGTGACATTTTCATCACTACGTATCATAATCACATGTTCGCTTTCTGCAAAGTATCGCTCCCGCCCATCGATGAGTTCAGGTTCAGGAAGCTCAATGCTGATCTGATAAGGGCAGTGTCTTATTTCTGTGCATCATGCAGTTCTCCTCTGAATAGTAAGACAAGGCAGGATTATCTCCGTAGTGCATTGCATTCAGCAGGAAGGATTGAGAGGGAATATGCAGGTACGCTCCCTTCTGCGGATATGAAGAATTATTCCTTGTTCAAGAGAGGTTTAGGGTCTTTCTTGAAGATATGTTGATGGATGTCATGTCTAGAAGTCTAGTTCAGTCACATCTATCTTGGTATAATCTATAGTGATCTCTTCCCCGTTGTTGATATCTCTTAGCGCGATATTATCTTTGAGATGCCCCAGGCTCTTTGTATTGGGATTGTCTGAATGGTTGATGAACCGGGCATTGTCTGTGTTGAGAAAGAGTTCATCACCTCCAATATCCACTGAATACGTGTCAAAGAATCCTTTCGCTTCTTCAGGGATATCTTTTTCATTGACTTTTATGTCGATGAGAGGGTGGTACTTCCAGATAGTCTGTCCTTTCTTTATATCTTGATCTGCTATGAGACCGATGCCTTTTCCAGGAATCTCCTTCAATTTGGTCTTTACGGTCAGCATGATATCGGACTGTGTCTTGTTTCTTTAAATAATTTTCTTTTGATGGTCTTTAAGTTCACGGGTTCTTGATCATATCGAACTTCAGTATCATATATGGCCCTATAAGGTCATATATTGTGCTGACGATAAAGAGGATATTGCTTGCTATCAGCGCTTCATCATGGGAGCATCTCCTGAGCAGGACCTCTACGTCTTCTTTGACTGATTTTCCTTCTGCTTTGAGCTTTGTGAGCATCACTGGATCGAATCTGTAGAATAGTTTATAGAACATCTCAAGGAACAGGTTTGCCCTGTGCAGTGTCTCGAGTAGTCTCTTTGACAGCTTTGATGCATTTGACTTACCTTTGGATGGGATGAGCACATCGCATATCCTCTTGTAGCCATCACCGATCTTCTCAAGGTCCCGCACGATGACATACATGTATGTCGTGTTTTCAGGGTCAGAATATCTCCCCTTGCTCAGCACCCTCTTGCAGAAATCGGTGAATGTATTTGTGGTCTTCTCAAGGTCACGTATCTCAGGGATGCGTTCCCACTCTTTCTTGTTGATTGCATCAAGAAGGTGGCGTGACATCTCAAGGGTTATCAGGAAGGTCCTTCGGAGGAGATTGTCGAATTCAGATTCCATCTCTTTTGAGACAGATTTCACGACACACCGCTTTTCGCTGTGATCGATGAGCTCAAATCCCATGAGGTCGCTTACCCTTTCCTTGACCTTGGAGAATGACTTGCTGTCTATGTTGACAAGCTCCACCTCATCATATCCTTTCTGGTAGAGGTATGATAGCAGGTTCTTGTCAAAGTCTATCTTGTTACAGTCGAGGACAAACCTGCCGGTCTTGTCTGACCCTGTCGTGGATATCAGAAGAGCATCTCCAGATTCTTCTGCCTGTACCTGGTCTCCTTTTACAAGCCCTACTCTCTTGACCCATGCAGAAGGGAGTGACATGACTAGTGTGTTATTGGCTAGCTTTATGACTTTACGTTTCATTTTATCGCCCTTTAGGCATCGCCCTGAAACTGCCCATAGTATAGTATACTTCAGCATATTTAAACTTTTCCAGAATATATAGTTTAAGGTAATATATATACCTTATAGAGAAAGTATAAGGTTCTTCCGGATATTATCTATATCACCCGGAAAAAAAAGGGTGGAGGGCGATACCATGTTCAGACAGAACAGGAAACAGATGGAGCTGATAATGCAGCTTCGGAAGGATGGCAGGCAGCCATTGACTGAGATAAGCAGGAAGATCAACATGCCTGTCTCAACAATCTTTGATCGGCTCAAGTACAACAGGGATGATATCATAAAGCGATTCACCTGTCTTTTGAACTTCACGCTTCTGGGGTTCAACTGCAGGGCGCAGATGGTGTTCAAGGTGCGCAAGGAAGATCGGGATGCGATGAAGGACTACTTCATGAAGCATTCGAATGTGAATTCTGTCTACAAGATAAACAATGGGTATGACTTCCTTGTTGAGACTGTCTTTAAGGACTTAAAAGAAGTGGATGAGTTCCTGGAACGGATCGATGAGAAGTTCAAGGTCAAGGAGAAGAATGTCTACTACATCATAGAAGACCTTGCCAGAGAATTATTCATGACAGATAAAGTGCATGCAGAACTATTAGGAGTGATATAGGAAAGTGAGGGGGCGGAATCTTTCTGCCCCTGATACTTTTCACCCATATCCCAACGAAACATATTTAAACCGCATAATGCCTGATTCTTCCTATGGCTGAAGTGAATAATGTCTCTAGCGCGCTTGATATGGGTGATAAGCTCAAGAAAGCATACAAGTTGAGTAAGGCTCTGCGTGCTGATCAGAAGCTCTACAAGAAAGCCAAGAAGCGTATGCTGAAGGTCACTGAGAAGAAAGTCAACAAGATAACTCTCAGGTATAGGGACAAGCCTGAGAAGGCAAGAGCAAAGCTAGTAGACCTGCTCAATGAGCTGATGTCTAACTGTGTCGTGTTCATCGAGGAGATCCAAAGGATATTCAAGGAGACTGATTCTATTGTCATTGAGCTTGAGAGAGAGGAATATGACGATCTGGATAAGATATCCAAGATTGTAGAGCGTTGGTCAGACCATAAATATGTGACTGTGTTCACAGAAGGCGCAATCGCTGATCTTGAGAAGGAATATCATGAGTTTGAACAGTATGTGGCAAAGTTCATCAAGAAAGATGTCAAGGATGACAAGCTGATGGCTCATGGTGAGAAGCCTAAAGAGGGATTCTTCACCCGGATAGCATCTGAGGCGAGTCTTGCATCAAAGATATTCCATCTTTCAAAGAAGTCCAGGAGGAGGAAATACAAGGTCGCTCTGGTTGAGGCAGAGGTCGATCACCAGCTGTCTTCAGATCATATAGAAGCAAACTTCCCTCAGCTTTTTGCAAAGCTGTTGAAAGAGGAAGGGGTTCTTGAGGTCATAATGCATCGCATACGGGAGGATATCAAGCAGTTCATCAGGGACATTGTCGAGGATTCCCATGATGTCCTGTTCAAGGTGGTGCCTATCGTCCGAGTATTTGTAGGATATCCTGAGATGGACCAGTATAGGAGCAGGCTGGAGGAGATGGCAGACATTGAGAAAACGGTCGGCAAGAAATCTGTTGAGTATGCTTACATGGATTTCAAGGCAGAGAAGGCACTTTATAGTCAGCTCATGAAGCAGGACAACATACTCAAGTATATGATCCACCATCTCTATGATATGCGCCAGCAGGATATAATACGCGTGCAGAAGTCATTGCGGCAGGCTGCTTAAATATTCAGCATCATTTCATATTTCGTATTTGTTTAGCGCTTTTATGCAGCACAGCCACCGCTCTGTGCGTGTCCGAATTAAGACTGTGCTGTATGGGCTGCACTTCTTATAGGATAAGCGTTTACTGCGCAAGCAATGACCTGACGAAATGCGTTTAGCATGCCTCATGCGAGGCAGCAGCGTGGCTGTGCTGCTCTGGTCTAGCTAAACAAATACCATATTTCTATATTGAGTATACATCAATATCGCTCAGATATACCCTAGTCCCATCGCTACGAACATGGAGATCCCAAGAAGTATCATTATCATGCCTGCAATCAGGTGCAGCGTCTGGAGTCTTCCTGTCCGCCATTTCTCTGCTTTCTCTGTTGTCGTGAATCCGAAGTATACTGCCAGGGTGATGAGTATCATCGGCAGTATGAAGACTAGGTTGTATAGTAGGAGGAGCGATAATGCGTGGTTCTTTGTCGCAGTCTTTGCAAGAAGGCCAAGTATGACTATGTAAGGTCCTGATGTGCACGGGAGCAGGAAAAGGCTCACTGCGAATCCTATGAGAAACGCTCCAGGTATTGAAGTGACTCCTTTGATCAAAGTTTTCAGATGGGGTCTCCATGACATCGGCACTTCCATCACGAACCATTTGCCGTACCAGAGCCAGTCTTTGAGGTTGAACAATCCTAATATTATCGCAAGCACAGCGAATATGCTATAGAATATCCGCGTCATCCCTGCGGCCTGTATTGCAGTGAAGAGACCGATACCCATGAGTAGGTATGATATGTATATTGATGCAGAGAATGCAAATCCTGCTCCTAATGCTCTTTTCTTCTTTCCTGCAGATAGGATGGTCGTAAGCAATATTATCAGTACTGCAAATGCGCAGGGATTGATTGCATCCACTGCTGCTGCAGTCACCACAGCACCTAGTGTCAATCGTCCCAGTGCAGAATTCTTTTCAGGGTCATCTGCAGGAGACATGTCTCCTTCTATGCTGACAATATCTGTCCCTGCATCTTTCCCTATCATCTCATGAGGATCAGCACAACCATTCTCGACACAATATATTATCTCCTGTTCTATGCTTCTGCTGATTGCGTCGCTGAAACCTTTGATGATCTTCCCATTTATGAATGTCATCGGCACGCCGGATACTTCCTGGCCATATGCTTCTGCCAGATCAATCATCAGTTGCCGGTGTTCATCGTTGAAATATACTTCATATAGATGGACTTGAAGTGCAGGATATTCTCCCTGCATATCTTCCAGGAACGCTTCCTCATTAGCGCAATGCGGGCATCCCTGCCCGTAGAAGAATAATATGTCTGTCTTTTGTTGTTGTGCCTGCACCCCGAAGGCTGTTACGCACAGCATCGCTGCGAACAGTATTGATAGCGAAATGTATCTCATTGTCATCACCGTCAAAATTAAGGGTTTTAAATATTTATCCCAGATCTGCAAGCTTTTTCTCTATCTTTTTTTTCTGCTCCTCAAGCAGGCTTCTCATCTCTTCTTTTGTAGGTTCGACCCCGCCTGCCCAGCGTCGGCCTTTACAACCATGTTCACCGCACTTTCCGTGACCTCTTCCGGTCATGGGACCTTTTCCTTCAGGCCCTGTCTTATCACATCCTGGCATCTTATATGCACCCCCGTGTATCTGTATTGCAAGTCCTTCCACAAGAGCTTTTGCTATCTTCTGTCTTGCTTCAGAGTATATCCTGTGGAATGTTGATTGTGATACTTTCATCTTCTCTGCTGATGCTATCTGGTCCAGTCTTTGGTGGTCTTTGAGGCGTATCGCCTCGAATTCTTCCATGTGCAGGTCTATCTTCTCAATTTCACTGGATTTGATCCCTTGCGGTTTGAAGATATCTGATCTTGGACCGCACCTTACCCGTCTGCACATCTTTGGCCTTACCATATTATGAATATATATGCATAACTATTATTTAAACTTTTCGATGATTGGTGTATCAGCTTACTGATGGTCAGTTGATCGCTTCTTCAGCAATCTTCACTATCTCTGAGAAATCCTTCTTGTTCGCTGAGTATTTGGCAAACTCGACCATCCCGCACATATTAAGGCACTTCTGTACTTCCTTATGTCCTATGTTGTGCTTCTTCAGCACATCTATCGTCTGGGAATTGGTAAGTTCTTTCCTGTAGCCATACTTATGGCTGTAGAACAATCTCACTGCCTGGCTCGCTCTCTCATAAGCATCTTTTGCCCTATCATCCCCAAACAGTATCTTCGCCTCTTCAAGAAGCTTCTTTGCTTCCTTGCGATAATTGATCGGCCGTTCAGATGTTCCTGTCGTATCTTTCCCTTGCAAAGCCCGTTTCTTATTGATCTTGATTATGGAATACGCCACTAGAGCGATTCCCGCCAGCATGAATAATATTCCGGGCAGTTTCCTATACCATCCACTATCTTTCTCTTCTTCCTCTTTCTTGACATCCCGCTGCATCTCAACTGAAGTCATCGTCTGATTATCAAATTTTGCAGTTATCTCTGCTTTTTCCCCTTCAGCATTCTGGTATTCCAGGGTCAGCTCTGTCTGATTTCCGTCCCGGTCAAACCTTGGCACCTGCTGGCTCTGGTTGAATCCCTGCTCTGCAAGTTCATTCTGCATCTTCTGGAACTCAGGATTGTTCTGCATCTGTTCCATCATCTGCTTGTCCTCAGCGCTGGACTGCTTCTGCAGCTCCTGCATCTCTCCGTCCTGCATGTTCCCTGATATGGATGCGGTCTCACCTGCAGCGTTATGGTAGTTCATGTTGAAATTTCCTGTGCTGTTGGATTCAGGATCCACCTCTCCGCTCGTTATGTTATATCCTTTTTCCAACATCTCTTCGTGCGCTTTCTTGAACTCCTCATTGTCCTGTATCTTCTGGGCAAGCTCCTGCTGCATCTGCTTGTACTCTTCACGCTGTTTCTGCATCTCCTGTTTCAGTGCGCCGGTGTCCTGAGGCATCTGGTTGTTCTGCACATTGCTCATCTGCTGTTGCATCTGTTCCTGCATCTGCTGTGTCATCTCATCCATGCTTTGCTGTTCTTTCTGTTCTTGTCCACTGCGGGAATATGATGTGGACTGCATGTTCATGCCATTGCATTGGTATATTGTTGTTATCCCCTGGCCACCTGCAGAGCCGCTGCCTTCTGCCACATCGACGGTCAGTTCATTTGACTCTACACTATCGACAGAGTCAGAATCAGGATTCGTGTAATTGACGATTGCAGGTGAAAGTTTAGATTTCCCTTTCTCAAACAGCTGTATCGGTTGGTAAGATATTGTAGAACTGGGGTTTGCAGGTATTGTCACTTCCATGCATTCTATATCTATCCCATTTCCGCCGAACACATTCTTGTCCACGACAGTGACCTTGATCTCCTTCCCGAAAGGGTTATTGACATTCAGCGCGATTGTAGCACTGTCACCGGTCTTCAGATTGTCTTCCATGACAATTTTTTCTACAGAAAGCTCGCGGGCTTCAACGATCCCGACAAGCAGCAATGTGATGAGGATAAGTGACCATATTCTCATTGCACTATCCTCTTACTGCCGTATCTTATGTACATCTCGATGAGAAGCAGCACCAGTGCGAGCAGGAAGAACCATTTCGCTATGCTGGTCTCTTCTTTCTCCCTATCTATATCTTCGCTTATGTCTTTATACACCTTGTCAAGTGTCTTTGTATCCACTGATTTGAAATATTTGCCTTTCGTGAGTGCAGCGATCTGTTGCAGTGTGCTCTCGTCAAGTTCTGCATACTGCGGGTTTCCAAACCAGTCATACCCTAAGACTGCTGGGACATCTGAACCCATCCCTACTGTATATACTTGTATCTTGCTGGTCTTTGCAAACACTGCTGCCTCTTCAGGGCTGACCACTCCTGAATTTGATACTCCATCGCTGAGCAATATTATGACTCTCTTCTTATTAGGTATTGATGTTGCCATGTCTACTGCAAGGCTAAGACCATCGCCGATGGCAGTCCTGCCATCTTTCTGCTGTATCGACTGGAGTTTCTGTTTTACGTTCTTCTTGTAAGGGCTAAGGTATGCTGCAGTCGTTGCGCCATTCTCAAAGACCACTATCCCTACATGATCCTTCTCCTGTAAGCTGTCTATGAGTATCTCTGCAGATGCTTTTGCTGCCTCAAGCCTGTTGGGTTTGTAGTCATCTGCTTTCATCGAGCCGGAATTATCTATCACCAGTACGACATTTACCCCGTCTTTTGTCTGCTCAAGTGGTATGTGTGGATCTGCAAAACCTATTATTATTGATGCGATCGCAAGCACTGAAAGCCAGAACAGTGCGTGCACTCTCCAGTTCCGCTTTCCTCCTGCTGCTTTCTTGACCAGTGCTATCCTGCTGAACTTTATCGCTGCCTGTTTCTTCTTCTCCATCGCTATCCTGTAAGCTATGTAGAGTGCTGGCACTATGGATAGGAATATCAGCAGTGTCGGGTTGTTGAATCCAGGCATCATCTCACCATCCTTTTGCTCCGCATAGCAAAGAATCTCTTGAGCGGTATCTCGAATGCCTCATGGCTCTTCAGATCTATCGTATCGACCTTGAGACGTTTCATCTTCTTGGAGAGCGCATCCTTCTGCTCCTTGACAAGCTTAGTATAGTTCTCCTGGAATTCAGGATCTGATGTGTCGACAAGGAGCTGCTCTCCTGTCTCATCATCCTCAAGCTGTATGTATCCCAGTTCAGGTATCTCATGCTCTCTTAGGTCATTGAGATTGACTGCGATCACATCGTGTTTATTCTTGAGCATCTTCAGCTGCTTGTCAAAACCTTCACATAGGAAGTCAGATAGTATGAATACTATGCTTCGTTTCTTGACTACTTTTGATATGAATTCAAGAGAGCTCTTAAGGTCAGTCCCTCTGCTTTGGGGCTTGTATGTTATCATCTCTCTTATCAGCTTGAGTGCATGGCGTCTCCCTTTCCTTGGAGGGATGAACCGCTCTACCTTGTCTGTGAATAGTACAAGTCCTGCTTTGTCATTGTTCCTCATCGCAGCAAATATCAATGACGCTGCAAGCTCTGTCGCTGCATGTTTCTTCTCTTTCTCGCTGCCGAACTCGCTGCTTCCTGAGATGTCAAATAGTATCATCACTGTGAGGTCTCTCTCCTCTATGAATTCCTTCACATAGGGATGGTTCATCCTTGCTGTGACATTCCAGTCGATCGTCCTTATGTCATCTCCTGGAAAATATTCGCGGACTTCAGAGAATTCTATCCCTCTCCCTTTGAATATAGAATGATAAGCTCCCTGCAGCAGCCCTTCGACTAGCCGTTTTGTCTTTATCTCAAGTTTCTTGACTTTTCTTAGGACTTTTTTCGTCTCGATGCTGTCATCACCTTATCGATCCCATAAGCATACCCAAGGATCAGGGCGATCATCAGGGGACTTTGATCTTCGCAAGTATCTTGTCGATTATCTGGTCTGGCGTGACATCCTCTGCTTCTGCTTCATATGTCAGGAGTATCCTGTGGCGCAGTACGTCATGCGCAACTGCATGGATATCTTCAGGTGTGACGTATCCTCTTCCGTTGAGCAGTGCATTTGCCTTGCCGCCCATTATGAGCCATATGGATGCTCTGGGTGATGCGCCGTATTCTATGTGGCCATTGATATCGAGCTTGTATTCATCAGGTCTTCTTGTGGCATCGATGATTGTCGCGACATACTCTTCTATCTTCTCATCAGCATAGATCTGCGTGTTGAATTTCTGTATCTGATTTATCTTTTCAGGTGAGAGGACTTTCTTGATCGCGAAGCTAAGGCCGCGGGTCATCCTCTGGATTATCAGTTTCTCCTCATCCTTGGAAGGGTAGCCTATCAGGAGTTTGAACATGAACCTGTCGACCTGCGCTTCAGGAAGCTTGTATGTCCCTTCTGTCTCTATGGGGTTCTGTGTCGCCATCACAAGGAATGGTCTTTCAAGAGGGAATGTCTCTCCTTGTATCGTGACCTGTCTCTCCTGCATCGCTTCAAGCAGTGCTGACTGTACTTTTGGAGGTGCCCTGTTTATCTCGTCCGCAAGTATGAAATTTGCAAATATAGGTCCTTTCTTTGTGTGGAATGAGGTCTTCTTGTGGTCGTAGATCTTAGTTCCTGTTATGTCTGCTGGCAGCAGGTCTGGTGTGAATTGTATCCTGCAGAATTTGGAGTGCATGGTGTCTGACAATGTCTTTATCATCAGTGTCTTTGCAAGGCCTGGGACCCCTTCAAGGAGGATGTGCCCATCTGCGACAAGTGCAATGACGAGCTTCTTGAGTATGTCTTCCTGACCTACTATTATCTTGCGTGATTCATCAAGGACCTTGTTGATCTCTTCAGAATACTTCTGTGCTTGACTTGTAAGTTTCTTGATTTCCTGATTCAATGTTACCACCTCTATCTGACAGGAGTCGGTCCTGTTTTCTTTTTTTAAATATTATGGATTTGAAGTACATATTTTTTGATGGATATATGTTGATACGCTTGG
>JBDRET010000046.1:0-21097 GCA_043819495.1 Candidatus Woesearchaeota archaeon
AACATGCTGCTTTTTACCCTCATCATACAATTTTACAATCAACTCCCGCTCCTTAATCTGTGCAGATTTCATAAAAAAATCACCTCTACACACCACAAAAACTAACTACTATATAAAACAAACGATTTATGTCCTTGACTACTTATCTGAATTTCTTATCCAGCATGCTCACGGGGATCTCATCACACCCTAGATTTTTAAGGTCCTCTGGTGAATATGGAGTCATTACCAGTCGGGCATCCCAATCTGCACCTTCAGTGAACACTTCTCCGCCCGCAGCAGTCCCTCCTACTGCTGCTCCTACAGATGCTCCTACGACTAATGCTGTAGTGAATCCTACCTTGACGATGGCTCCTGCTACAACTACACCTGTACCTGCGCTGAAATATGTTATGACTCCTGCGACTGCTACGGTAGCGACAGCTATTGTCCCTCCTACAGCCGCTCCTGCCAATATCCCGCTTACTTTTGACCAATAGCTCTGCTTATAGTATGTGAACATCACTGCATACCTGTGCGTACCTGATAAGAAATTAGTATCTGTCTGTCTTGCTGCATCCACCACTGTAGGACTCGTCTGTACCTTGGATATGTATTCAAAATATGTTGGCCGCGTCCCATCCGCCAACCTTGAAGGTATCCTCTCTGACATCAGGAAGCTCACCATCCTGTCAAGTTGCGTCGACTTATCCTCAAACTGGAATACTGAACAGACTGCGCAGAACTTAGTGTCTTTTGCGCTGAATAATCTGAGTTTACCCTCGCCATAATTATACCAGCATTGGTACATCAGGTCAGCGACCTCACGCCTCATCGATAATGGGGTGCTTTTCTCTATGGTGACGAATTTTGTCGGGCAATCTATGTCTGCTGCATCTCCTTTGACATCTCCGATAGGCAGGTTCTTGATCTTTGCGTATGCCGTGACTGATGCCTTGCACCGAGAATCCATAGCGTGCTCTTCAGCCCCATCAGCGATCTGCTTGAATAATATCAGGAGGAGTACAAGTGTAACCATCCCTACTATGACTACTAAAGGCATGGTGAAATTTCCAAGTGCTTTCTTTTTAAGATGTATATTATTCATGATACTCATTATTTCATATTAAAAAACATCTAGGGATATAGTCAGTTGACCATCACAGTGCATGCATCGACAGCATCCCCTCCGCCGAATGTTATTTTACCGCTGAGCCAGTCGGTCTGGAGTATGTATGCTCCCTGGTACACCCATACTCTTCCGAGAGATCGCTTGCCATCATATATGTCTTGTAATGTTCCTGTCATCAGGCCTGCCATCACCGCTCCGACAGGATTGATTGCTAATGCCAATAACGAAGCCTTCCCATCGAGCCTGACAAACCGCCATATTACACTGTATTCCTTATCAAGAGGATAATATTCAGGCGCAGTCTTCATCTTCGTGAGCTCTTCTATGGTCGGAGCCCTGCCATACATGTATTGATAGAATGTCTGCTCTTCAAGAGGTATCCTTCTTGTAGCAAGCCAGTATTGGAGACCATGGAGTTCATACGAGTCTCCGTTATATGCAGGAGCACTTGCCGTGGCTGCCTCAAGATCCGCCCAATTGCTGAAATCATCAGAGTTGCTCTCATAGTTCTCAGGAAGATTGAATTCTATCGGTTCCCATTTCGCGTCCTTGAGGAAAGCATCGCTGAATTCTATCGTTGCGCATTTCATGCAGAATGTCACGTCTTTCCTGGGCCAGGCATATTGGAATGGGTTGAGCTTGCCTGCACCGACGATGTTCCAGCAGTCGCGTAATGCCAAAGCGAATTTGCCTTTCACGAGGTCATCATCTATCTTTCCTCTGCCCCCTCTCTTGACATCTTCTGGTTCGATTATGATCTCTTTGGTCTTGCAGTCTATCGCAGGCACTACAGAGACTGACTCTACACTTTCTCTCCTGAGTGCAGATGCCTTATCTGCAGCAAAGATGCTGAGCCTGCATTTCTCATCATTGCTCATGTCTTCGCCGCCCATGACTATCTTATATCCTATGATTAGCAGGAAGAAACCGACTATCACTGTCCCTATCAATGCGAGGAGTATATTGAAATCTCCTTTGCGGGAACGTGATATGCGCTTCAACTCACGCACCTCCAAGCATTCCCTGGACAACATTACGGTATATTGTTATGCCGAAGATTATGAAGAATATTATCAGCACTATTGCTATGAATATCTTCATCCCTGTCGACATCTGTGCTTTCTTATTCATCATTTAACATCACCAAATATGCTCTACTGGCATATGAATATCTTGAGTGACAGAAGGCCTCTGCTTGATGGTAGGAAGAATGATTCGGATTCTCCCGGACCTGGATTCTCTGCTGAGCACCCTTTGTTATGTACATTGACTATCTGGTCTTCGATGTTCTTTGTTGTTCCTGCGACAAAATAATATTTGACATTCCACGTGTTCAGTGTAGCATTGAATATGTAGTCGATCGTCCCATTCACGTATTCACACGACTTGCGGCCATCATCACAGGTTATTGTCCCTCCATTTTCAGGCCATTCTGCGCAGTCTATCAGGAGGTCTTTGATCGATGTTCCGCGGCAGTTCTCAGTGCTTGATGACATCAATGCAAGACCCATATTTGAGGCCATCTGTGTACGAGTGAAGCTCTGCCTGGTCTCTGGTTGTGGTTTAAGTACGACGAATTTCAGTGCGAAAAGCACCCCGATTATGAGTAATATGACTACTATCATCAGACCCATTATCTCCATCTGGGCTTTCCTGTTCCTCATATTTCGCACATTCCTGTTATTCATTTTATGTTATGTCTATCGTAGTGGTTTTTAATCATGATATCATGAGTATGTCGTTATCTGCAGCACTCCGAAATAATACTTATCTGAAGTGGAATTATACAGCATTATAGGGACATTGGTGATAGGAGCTGAACTGAACGATTCCTTTGGATTGTCATACAACACCCAATTGCCTCCTCCAGGATATAGCTTTGTTAGCTTTATCGTTGTTGTCCCGAACTCGCGCAAATATAATGTGTTGCCTTTAGTGGTCTGTGATACTACTGACATCCCTATCATCTTGTATATGTCAAAACAGCTCGCTTTTACTACATTTGATTCAGTGCACTGGACCTCTGGGAGGAATGATATTGTCTGTGCTATCTCTACTGCTCTTAACTCATATGCCTGCGATATATCCTGGGATATCGATGATCTCTGGAGATTCATGTAGAATACTGCGCCTGCTATGAGGAGAAGGAAGAATATGAACATTATGGCGATTGTTTCGCCCATCTTCATCTGGGCATGCTTTCCAGATATTCTCATTTTGTATTTTTCATGATGTTCCATTTTCAGTATGTTTTCAGTATATCATCGGGCAGGATTGCAACTGTAACCGTTCATTTGTCTCTCTTAGTTTTGTCTTTGCTGCTGTCAGGAGAGGGTATGCTGGAGGGTATGTGTTTGTTGTCGTTATGATGCTTTGGAGTTCTGCATTGCTTCGGTAGTTCCCTTGACAGCTTGACCTTACCCCTCCATCTGCCATCTCATTGAGCCTGGCAGAGTATATCTGAGCGACCACATTGAGCCGTTCGTATAACCTCTTCATGAGGCATTCATACTCTTCTGGATTGGTAGAGAATATCGCCGCATATAGTATCTCAGGCTCATTATATACATGCCTGGGACCAAGGGTAGTGAAGCTTGAACTGTCTGAAAGCGAACGGACGAGGAACTGTGCTTCATTGGTATTTGTATTCAATGAGAGTCCTGACACCTCTGAATCAGAGAATGTCTGCGGTATATTGAATACCGTGCCTTGGTTGACAAAGATGAAGCGTACATGACGGTCATTCTCATCAAGTATTGCTCCTGAACTATAGTCAGATATGGAAAATACCTGCTTATTCATTTTTTCTGGCAGGAGACCATGAAGTTTAGTTGCATCTGGATCATCAGCAGTCCCTCCTATGATTACGTATCTGACAAACGGAGATGATACATAGAGTATGCTTGCCACCTTGAATGGTACGCTCCAATCAAGTGTCCATGTGACCAGTTTGTTTGTCTTGAGGTACTCTGGTGCAAATATTATGCGATTCCCGAGCCTTTGGCTTGCGGGGCCGATAAAGTAATCATTGCACTGGAATTGGACGTCCATTTCAGGCACCGGTATCTCCTGTACTGTCCCTGATGATACTTTTGCCCCGACAAGTATTGTGTTGAGCTGTTGTGACATCTTGCCTGCAAATTTGATTTCGGACGATGTCTTCTGCTTCAGTACTATGACTGTGAAGAACGCAAGTATTATCACTCCTATTATGAGGACGAACAGCCAGTTGAACTGGCTTTCTACTTGTGCTTTCTTGCTTCTTCTGAAAGTCTTTATCCTATCCATGGTTTTCAGTCATCTGACTATATTTTCATTCACTTAACTGTACTGTGATACCTGCACCCTGTCTCCAAGACCTTCCAGCTGTAGTTTTATCTTATTGTTGATTACTTCCAGGCAGATGAACGGTTGGTTGTCTTTTATCACTATCTCTCCGACATCAAAGCTGTCGCTTCCATCAGGGACGAGGAATATGTTATCTCTTCCCGTCTTCCATGCAGCACATGCTATCGGGTAGTACTGTCTTGGATCTCCACCAGGTGCGCCGCAGAATGCAGTATTGTCTGCGTCTCCTATGCGGGCCTTGTCAGTGAAACATACGAATTCGTACTTTCCAGGGATTGATGTATCAGGACGCTTTATTGATCCATAATCAGAGGTTATTGCCTTGACTGAATTCTCAAGGCTTTTCCTGAGTGTTATTGATTCTACTTCCTGACCTTTATCTGAGAAGCTCTTTATTGCAGAATAGCCATACGCGATTATGAGCCCGACGACAACTACTGCCATCATGTATATGAATATCTGTCCTGCTATCTGTGCTTTTTTCAATATGACCACCTCATCGTTATAGTGTTATTCATCATTATATTCCTGTCAACATCATTGTTCTTGAAATTATGTGTTGTTCATGATCATTTCTTCATGCCAAGATTCATGAATACTTCTGCTATATCTTTTTTAGATAGTACTCCTTGTTTTTCAAGGTCAAACATGATCTCAGATACATCTCTTTTGGATATTTTTCCTGAATTGAGCAGGTATGAGAGCAGCACTTCAAATACGCTCTTATCGACACCTTTGCCTCTTGACATCTTCTCGACTGCCTGGACAAGCTCTTTCTTTGAAGATACTGAAGAGAGTTTTTCCATATCAGTCAATGCGACCTTCTTCTCTTTTGCCGTGCCAAGCTCAAGCAGAGAGGCAAGCATCTCTTCCCTGTCTGACTTAGATAGCTTACCAAGAGCATCAGTGGATTTCTTCCCTGAAGCTATATCTGAGAGTGCAGATAATGAATCATCGCCTTTCTGGGATTTGGCAGATGCAGAGGTATCCTGCCTGGTGGAACCTGAAGATTGTGTGGGTGCTGATTCTTTTATGAACGTATCCACTTTTTGCCTTGATGAAAGGAATGTCTCAAGCTGTTCTACATCTGATTTCTTGAATGCCTGCGTAAGCTCTTTCTGTTTGGTGGTATCATCCGCGACCGTTTTAGTTACTGCAGTTAATTTTGATACCTGGTCATCCTCAAGAGGGACTTCTTTTTTCTGGGTGATCGTGACAAGCCTTCCGAAATAATCTGCTTCTGATTTGGTCAGGCTTGATATCTTCTCGAAATTATCCTGGCTGACCGATTTAGATAGCTTCTCGACATGGTCTTTTGCCTGTGCTTGAGATATAACAGATGGCTCTTGTTTTGTCACACGCACATGTCTGACTTCAACAGGCTTCTGTGCAAGGATGCGCATGATTTTTTTAGGTTTGTCTATATGCTTCCGCTCACCAAAGACACTGAGGAGCTTATCTCGCTCAGATGCACGTTTCTTTAGTTCGTCTTCAAAACGCTTTCGTGAAAGGGTTACCCCTGTATTTACTGGTTTATGAGGGGTTCGATGGGGTCTTGCAGTATGCATTACACCTGACGGAGTCGCTCTTGTCTGCTTGGGTGCTGTTTGTACCACTTGCCTGGGCACAACTGTTGGCTTTGGTGGTGGTAGAACTAATGGGAGATAATATCGCTTATAGATCATATATCCTGTACTGCCTATGTTCATCAGCACAGCAAGTATGATCATTATCAGAGGTAATGGTCCTGCAGAAGGGTATGATTCAGGATCGCAAGGATCAGTGCCTGCATCTATCTCTTCATTATCCATATACCCATCATTATCGTGATCTGGATTTTTTGGATTGAGCCAATTGACACAGCTCCCTTCCTTATATCTGCACTCAAAAGAATTAGGTAATCCATCACCATCAGGATCCTTATCAGCATCATAAGGGTCAGAAGTGCTCAGTCCATACATCTTCTCGCATGCATCAGGCATGCCGTCTCCATCATCATCGAATTTTTCTGTCGCTATCTCTTCAGGGAGTGCCACATCATCTTTCTGGAGAGGATGTGTGCGTCTCCTGTACTCTTCGATATTATTATACCCATCTTCATCAGGGTTTGCAAGAGCGCCACAAAAAGAGGTATCATCGCATACTGTATTGTTGAAGTATTTCATCTGCCAATCATCAGGCAGGCCATTACAATCCTCATCATATGTGCAGTTCACATCACATCCGGTATTGACCTCGTATAAGTAATCATCACAGTCCGATCCTGCACTGCATCCAAGCCCATACCCATCTCCATCATGATCATTCACGCACTCAGTATCGCATCTGATATTGAGATATGGATTGGTGTCATTGCAGTCACCGACAACACATCCCCATCCGTAACCATCACCATCATTGTCAGATAAGCACCCATTGGAGCATGTATCAGTCATGAAGAAGTTCTGTCCATTGCAGTCGTTTCCGGATTGGCAGCCCATCCCAAAACCATCACCATCCTCGTCGAATATGCATCCATTCTGGCATGAATCAGCGCTTGTAGGGTTAAAACCATTGCAGTCAAGGCCCAGAGTACATCCCATCCCATATCCATCACCATCAGTGTCCTGGAAACAATCAGTATCACATCCAGTGGTTTTCTTATGGTTCTCTCCATGGCAATCAAGATCTGCAGGACATGCCTGTCCGTATAGATCCCCATCATTGTCATCAACACATCCGTTCGGACAGTTCATCTGCAATGATGAATCATCACCTTTGCAATCAGGACCATTTTCACATCCCAATCCGAACTCATCCCCATCATTGTCAGATAAGCATCCATTAAGGCAGGCGACATTCAGGTCAGGATTCTTTCCATTGCAGTCATTGCCTTTCTGGCATCCAAGACCATATCCATCACCATCAGCATCCTGCACACAGCCATTAAGGCATCCGATGCTCCATTCAGGATCAGTATCATCACAATCTGGGCCTAGGAGACATCTCTCGCCATAACCATCACCATCATTATCTATTCCATTTGGACATCCTTGTCCTGCAGATATGTTTAGGTCTTCAAGTGAGAATTCGATGACCTTTGATCCTTTATTGATATTCCCTGCCTTGTCTGATACATCCCAACATATGATTGTCGTCTTGAACAGTGTTACGATGACAGGAGCGAGGAAATACTGTGTTGAATTGCATGGTTCTTCATATGCAGTATTGTAGTGTGCACGCAGCTCATCACAGCCGCTCGCATCATCATCACAGGTCAATGTGACTAATCTTCCATCTTCAGACCTGTTGATACCTATGACAGGAGGAGTGACATCACAGCTTATTCCTGTAGAGTCAAACTTTATCTGGTTTGACGTCCCTGGTTGGCCTGCATTCCCTGCACCGTCGACTGCAAGGACGCTGAATATGTATGCCTTGGTGGCATCTAGCTCAAATTCAGTACCATTGTTGCTCTTTGATACTGATACGCTGGTATCTGAGGTAGAGCCATTGGCCATGATATTTCCTGCTGCACCTACCTTCCACTGGTATTCTGATATCCCTGAGCTGTCATTGGAATAGAACTCTGCAGATAGCGTATTGCCGCATACAGGGGTTGTCGCATTTACCTTTGGTGGAGGAGGAGGGGTCTTATCGATGGTATAAGTATAATCGAGTAACCCGCTCATCGCCTCAAGAGCTACACCTTCTGGCACATCGCATCTTATTGTTATTGAGTGGCTCCCTTCTGACTTCATGCCTATATTCTTATAGTGGTTGCGGGCGAGGTTCTCAAAAGATGATGATAGTTTTGAAGCAGGATCATCAAAGCTTGTAGGGTCTCCTGTGCCTGATTTGGATGCTTTGTAGATGCAGTATGCTCTCCTGTTCGTCGTGATATTGAGGAACACGTTTGAATTTCCTGATGATGGTGGAGGGGACGTGACCATTATCTTCAGTCCTTCTGTAAGGTCGATATTCAGTGTCTTGATCTTCTTTGTCGAGAGGAAGCGTGCTCTGTCTTCGCACTGGACATAGAATGTGAAGGTCTCTTTGATGATCTCATTCGGGAAGTATATCCTGTGAGTATCTTGTTCTGTATATGCCTCATAATTATTTATGTCAAATCCCTCGAATGGTGTCATCTCTGCATAGCTTGCGTTCTCATTCAGGGTATATTTGCATAGGACTGGCTCAGATGCTGTGACTTTGAGTAAAGAAGTCAGGGTGCCTTCAGGAGGGTACTCAACAACAGGTTCAGGATCGAATGCTATCGCAGTCAATATGGGAGGTGCTACATCGGCATAGAGCATGAATCCCTTGAAGTTCTCTCTTCCCAGGTCATCCTTGCACATCACAAAGAACCGCTTGCCGAATCCCGGCTCTGCAGTATACTCGAGTATGGAATGATCATTGACATATTTATTGCTTGATGCGTTCCCTGTGATGTCAAATGCTTTGAGTCTTGGGTCATCGAATGTTGATACTGCCACTCCGCTATATTTGCATTCAGAAGCGCGCGAACTGAATATAGATACCCTGAATCTTGTGGAGTTTGCTACACCGATGCTGTTAGGTTCGATCAGGAATATCTGTGTGCCTGGGACAAATACTTCAAATTGGTATTTATACTCTTTAGCATTACCTATAAGGTCTGATGCGAATACTGTCAGGGTGTAAAGTCCATTTGAGAGTGATTTAGAAGGTGCGAATACGAAAGTCTTTTCCTCCTTTTGTGATACTATTGAGACAGGGACAGGAGTTCCTGTGGTCTCATGTATCAGGAAGTATTGCGTCAGGACTACCTTTTCATTGAATACTGCAGTCACCTTCGGTCTTACTTCGTCTACAGTATCTATGGCAAAAGAGAAAGAGCTGAACACTACAATGAACATCAATGCAATCAGTGGTATGACGGATTTTGGACTCATTGTTGAAAAACATCTTGATTTGTGATAGTATGATCTGCTATTATTCGCCAATTCCTGGACTTAGACTGTCGCTTCTTCACAAGGCCCCAGCGTATCCCCGTGAGCAATATGCACATCTAATGCTGACTCAGCGACAGATATTGTGTGTGCATTCTCAGGATTTCCATCAGGGATGTGACATATCTCTACTTGCCCGTCCCCTACAGGAGAGTCATCAACAGGGTCTTCGAGATAATCCAGGTTGAGGAAAGTTCCGAACTCGTTGATTATATCTTCAAATTCTGACATGCATTTGGCAGCATTGTCGCCAAGGCAGAATAATGGGTCAGAAGGTGGTGCAAGATCGCTTATCACCCTTAAGCTTATGTTGCTGATATGGCCTGCGATGTCTTTTACATTTATCACCATGCTGTTGATCTGGTTTATGAGCATGTAATTGTGTATTATCGGTTCAGTGATCTTCTTTCCTGCTCCAGGGTCTATCAGGCGCACTGTGACCTTGAATGATTCAGGTATCGCTCCAGCATAGATGAGCTCTGCATTCTTGTTCTCTTCGATGGTCTTGGTCTTCTCATCAAAATCTCCAGGAGATATCCATGTCGCTTCTATATCATCATCGATGAACGTTCCTGATATGGTGACATTAGGATTGGCAGTGTATCTCTCATCAGCGATCTTTATGGTATCTGAGACATCTATGGAGATGTTCTCTATCCTTGGTGCAGTCAGGTCGACGTAGACCGGGACAGTCACTGATCGCTTGTTCTGGGCAAAGTCTGAGATGGTCACCCTCATGCTTGTAGGACCTTCCTGATCTTTCTTGTAATCCGGCACTTCCCATATGAACTTGTAGAATGCAGCATTATTAGACGAATACAGAGGAGTATATTCCTCACCTAATATCTCCATATTGATGTATAATGGATGATGTTCATTCATGATCAATGCTCCTATGGTCATGTTGATGTTATCCCTGAATCTTGTCTTGAGTGCTAATGTGAAATCCGGTGCCTCATCATCTACAGTGAATTGGAGCGGGCCATACTCGCCGATGTGAGAATCAGTTCCGTCATCAAGTGACTTATATGCCTTGACGATGACCCCATAATCTGCCCAGAATGCATCTCCTGATACTTTAGGTGTGGTGAACTTGCACAGGAATATATTCATAGTCTCTATCTCTTCACAGGTCGCAGCCCCTCCTTCTGTAGGTGAATCTTCCATTGCTACATCCACTATGTGGACAGGATTCCTTTCTGCGCTGAAATCGACTATGAAATCAGGTGAGTGGTCGACATACCATCTTGAATCTCCTGGCGGTCCTGCGAATCCTCCTATGAGCTTAAAGTATGGGTCTGCAGGCAGGCTCCTGTCGAGTGTGAATAGCCAGGTCGCTGATGCACCTTCCTCATTGAGGTCGTTCATCGCAAGGTCTGTTGCTTTTATTGATACTAAGTAATCTCCATCCTCTGATAATAATGCAGGGAAGAAGATATGATAGTAATAGCTTGAAGGGTCAAGCTCTTCAAGGACTTCATCGTGTTCGAGCACATAGGACATTGCATAGCCATTGATTGTGAAGTTTATGTCTTCTTCAAACAGCCCTGATTCGTCTTTCCCTTCTTTTACTATTATCCCTATGTCCATCTCTGTCTTTCCTGTAGAGCCCTCTCTTGGAGAATGGCTCATGACTTTTGGTGCTACTGTATCTGAGAAGAATACAAAATAAGGCGGTACTTGCTGTACTACTGGCAAGCGGACGAGATTCTTCGACTGATCATATGATTTAAGGTATAATGTAGTATTCTGGAAAGGATCAAGAGGGACATCCAAGCCAAACCAGTACGAAGGAGTCTCTTTATCATAGAAGAATACCTTCCTGTCAGTCGGTATGCTCTCTTCAAGAGGAGGGAAAGTCACTAATGAAGTATAATCGTCATCTCCTCCCTTGTACATCACTGCTCCGATGTGGTAGAATTTACCGTAATTTTCATATGTCTTCATAGGGCCAAGATATGACTGTAATGTATCAAAACCCATGAACATCGTGTTGTTCACTCTCTCAGTAACATCGCCCTGTATCTTTATCTCATTCTGTCCTATGAATCCTGACAGCGCGAAGTCATTATGGCCCATATGTGCTGCTGTCTGTGTGTAAGGATGTTCTTTGACCACTCCATCTGAACTGTACATGTAATACATGTTCAGGAGCTCATTTGTAAATCCGGTTATGAACAGGCTATCTTTCTTTGTATAGTATGTGCCATTATAGAAGTGCAGATCGTAACCTATCAGCTGATATTCTGAACCTTCTGGTGAAGGTACCGTCAGGCTTGGGCTGAGTATGGGTGGCTCAGGTGGTTTGGTATCTATAAATAGGGTGATATAGCTTGTCCCTGAGACATTATGATGATCTGATCCTGAGACTGTGAATATTCCATCACCTTCAAATCCTCTGTTGGCATTTATGTTATCGATGAAGAATACTCCTTCCCATACTGAAGGGTCATCTGTTGGGAATAGCTCTATCTCCCCTGTGAATTTTGATGGTTGTGATGCATATGTCATGACAGGGGATTCTACTGATGGGCTTATGAATGGCTTTGATGATGAGACAATGATCTTGTAGGGCACATTCATTATGAGTACCTGTGCATGTTCTTCTCCCTCAAAGAACTCTATTGTTATGTTGGGTTCTTCCTTGTCTATCTGGAACAGCACGTTCTCTGTTGGTATCTCAGCATTTGCTCCTTTGTCAGTAGAATAGAAACTCAGGTAAGTGGTTTCTGTGAAATGTAATATTGGTGCTGCTATCGACTGGTATTCCTTGAATTCATCTTCGAACTGCGCGCAGTCCTGGCCAAGGCAATAGTAAGTCTTATTGCAGGCGAAGTGCCATTCCAGACCCTGTCCCATAAGAGGAGGATCACCACAGCTGAATGTCACCCTTACATCCTGGTTATACCAGCCATTGTATGCTGTCACATCTACCTGGTGCTGAGTCACTGGTGGTTCAGTATCTACTGCAAACCTTACCTGGTCTGCTTTATTACCACGGAACTTGCCATCTGTGAACATCTTACACTTCACATAATATCTGTGGTAGCCGTGTTCTACACTGACTGCTGCACGATGTATGGTTGATGGTATGGCTTCAGAACCTGTTATATCAAATGGTGTCATAGTGTCGTATGTTGCAGGATCAAATGTTATGTTGTCCCAGAATTCTGGAAGGTCATCGATAGATTCAAGATACCTGCATTCTGCGTTCGTGCCTGATTCGACGCTTATCGTGAGGTCTCCATGATTGAATGTCCCTCTTGGTTGAGGGTTCGTGACTGACTTGTCGCCATCTATCTGGATGGTTATGTTCTTATTTGCAGGATTTCCTACATTATCTATGCATTGATAGTTGAATGTGTACCAGTCATCTGGCATGAGTCCGTATTCCCTGATCCAGCTGTCATTGTATTCATTTATGATGTCCTGTGATGGGTATATCGATACGTTTCCAAGATACATCTTGGCATTGCAGAATGCGGCCTGGTCATCCTCAGGGTATTGTGGATCTACATATAGCTTGAGTGAGAGATTTGTGCGCCAGATGTCTTCAGATAGCTCAAAAGAGACATTTGACATGCTATAGTTCATGTTTGGAGGATCTGCATCTATGAATACTGTGAAATTCTTTATCTCCTCAAGATTGTTTGACATATCTTCTGAGAAATATTTTATGACGTGCCGTCCTGTCTTGAATCCTTTTTCGCTGTGATTATAGGATACATTAAACCCGACATTGAGGTAAGTTACAAGATTGCCTGCTGTGTATCCTAGTTTGTCTGCTTTGCCATCAGGATAGCAGGTGTATCCTTCCTCTGCTACGCAGGCGTATGTATCTGGATAGTATGATGAGTACTGTAATGAATTGTCATGTACTGTTGCAGGCAGCTTGAACACTCCTGCTATACGCATAGGGCTGGTAAGGTTCTCATAATGCGGTATGTTTGTCAGGGGACTGGTAAAATCTTTCCTACAGTCAAAGACATCAAGGACGTACCTAGGAGAAGGTTCAGTGACCAGCCCACCACAGTCGGACTGAGATTTTATTGAGAGTCTGCTTGTAGATGTGCGCTTCTCAAAATTGTATTCAGGCGGTGATCCATCAGAGTTCTTCATGCAGATAGGCTGTTGCGAGTACACTTCACTATTGATGATCTGTCCTGAAGGGTTATAGTCTGAATCATTCTTTATCTCTGGGGATACCCAGCGGCATTTGCCGAATGCAAAGAAGTCATCGCTCTGATTTATGATTGTGTTTGTTCCTTTCTGCTTGTTGAAATTTCCTGAAGTGACATTTCCATATACATCCATCACGACATTTGTGGTCAGGTTTGCCACCCCTGCTATAGAATATGGGCTGAATGATCCTACACAATCAATCTCAGAATCATAGCTCTCACACACTATATCTCTTTCGTGTGTGCATTTGTAGAATGCACTGTTACTCTCTTTTTGTGCCCTTTTCGTAGGATTTTCTGCAGTCATCCTTGCCAATTGAGGATACCACGCAGTCTGATTTCCTATATTTGCTCTATCATAATAACATTTACCATATAATGCGCATGAATCCCTGTCGCATCTGTTGAAGACTTCATTCTCTGGATCATGGCATCGTTCACATTCCTGTTCTTCAGTTATATTTGTCCTGCATACTCCTATCCCAAGCTCTCTGAACTCAGGATGCCATACCCAGTCACATACCCCTCCTCCGACAGTATCATTGAATTCTGTACATGCAGCAAGGGAATTGAAATCATAGCATGAAGGATTTGATTCGTATGCATAGAACTTATCTGTGCTTGTATATGAATAATCGATATAGCATATCTCAAGGTCGACACAGGTCAAATAACCTAATCTGCTTGCTTTTTCCATATCAGTAGGAGGACTCTCTGGTGCTTCACCAAAGTCACCTATTGAAGGGAAATCTGATGTATCATACCACATCGTACCATCGCTGCTTGAGAAACCGAATAGTCCGAATGGGTCATTGCAGTAGTCACATATTGACTTTGGGACGCATTTTGTCAATCCCGCAAGCGCAGGTTCATTCTCGGAATAGGGACCTACACAGATGTATTCTGTGATGCCTCCAAAATCTTCCTCTACTTCGTTACAGTCGACCAGATCATCAGGATCATCGACCATGATGACAGTATTGTTCTCATCACAGGTGGATCTTACATTGTAGTTGTAGCCCGCGCAGAATTCTTCTCCGAAAGGATATGTCTCTTTGAATGAGAAGCAGTCTTCCTCACCTGCCTTTACACACATTATCTCAGAGTCTAAAGTAGGAGGGTCTCCGAATGAGTTTGCAGTGCCTTCATCGGTTACCATGTCTCCATACAGGCCTTCGACCATGTAACAGTAGTATTTATCTTCTGTATCTGTTGTGCCTTCAAAATTTCTGTCAGGGTACTCATTTGTGATTCCTAAAGGGGCTTCATTTATGACTGTGTATACCCCTGTCAAAGGATCGCAGCCAGCTCCTCCCGGCCCTGTCGCTTCGCACCTGTAGACATTGTATGCGCGAGCATTCTCGAACATGCAGTCATCATTCCATTTGACCATGAGCTCTCGTTCCCAATGCTTATGCTCTATCTCCTCTATCCTTGGACCAGGAGGGCTTGCTCTGCAGCTTGTTGGGCATTCGCAAGGCCCACCTACACCAAGATTAGTAAGATAAAGAGAATAATTTTTTTCGTAATTTCCATAATTGTTTCCATGGTTGAATCCTGAAGGATCGATATATGGTGTCTTGGTAGGATCATTAGCTAGTTTAGGTAATGCGCATAATGAAGGGTTGCAGCCGAACTTCCTGAATTTGAATTGTTCCCAGGCATTTCCCGCCATAGTTACTGTACCATCGCAGTCCTCTCTTGTCTCAAGCAGGTTGTTTCCGCACACTACTGGTTGTGGTGGGCAGGAGCAGTCGGGGCTGCATTGGCCACGGCATCTGCTATCATCAGTAGGTCCTCCTGCAGGCCCGGGATCGCATTGCTCAGGTTCCTCTCTGACACCATTTCCGCATATTTGAGGTGGAGGGCACTGGCACGACCTTATCTCTGTAGGCTTTGCGCACATGTCGATCGTGCACTCAGATCCTACATTGTACAATGCGGGGTCCCATTCATCCATCGCTGCTATGAAAGTTCCATCGCAGTCTTCAAGCGGCTCGTCTATGACGCCATTGCCGCATATCGATTGGTATTGGCAGGTGCATTGCTTCTGCTCACCTGGTGGTATGCACTGTTCAGGGCAGAGCGTGTCATTTCCGATAGGTTCTCCATCAGCATTCAATATCGGAGCTCCTGCTGAATTATAGAAATCACATTGCTCGTATATCCCTGCTGAATTAGGGAACTGTATTATTCCATCTCCACATATAGTATTCATGCATGCAGGGCTGTCTGCGCAGTCAGGGTCATTGCAGTCCCTGTATCCATTGCAGTCATTGTCAAATCCATCTGAACATGCATCATGGACGCCGCTTGGGGTCGCATCATATTCCCCTTTTGCTTCAGGTATGTAGTATGTCTTTGTTACTGTCTTTGTGAGTGCTGGCCTTGGCAGGTAATTCTTATTGCAGTCCACATCGCACTTATCCGCAGCATCGGCCAGGCCTTCAAGCGTTGAGTTCCAGAAGAATTGGTTGCCATTGTCATCCCATCCATTGGTGCATATCTCGGTGCCTTCAGGAGGAAGAGCGAGTATGTCCAGTATGATTATCAGGTTTAATACATTTGCTCCGTTTATCGTGTATGCTGATGAGTTGATCGTGCCGTTCTTGATCACCACAACTGTACCTGATGACTGGTCAGGAAGGAACGGTACAGTGAAATTTCCGTCGGGTGAACTTATGGTCTCCTTACCTCCTGCCCTTACATCAGCGCCAGCGACACCAGTACCATCAGGAGTCTCTACTCTGCCCTGTACGTTGTAGAAGTCAGTGACTTTACATCTTGGGCTGGCAGAACATGCTCCAAAATTAGGGAATGCTGAATTGTCTCGCGCACAGCAGAAAGTTGATGTGGAAGTTGATGATGCTGATCCGCACTGGCAGTCTTGAGAGTTGGGTTGCTCACAACTGACATATTGGCAGTTGGGCAGAGCACTCCCTGCACATAGAGATTCTGCATATGCAGCTTCAGAAGATGGATTGGTATCGAATGATTTTATGTGGATCGGCGGCCTTAAAGGTGCAGGTTCAAGTGCATGACAGATCCCAAGATAAGTGGATTTTGGCATGTCAGGGATTGAATGGCAGCATGCGACTATATCGCACTCAGGTATATCTTCGCATTCTTTTGTGTTGAATGAGGCAAGAGAAGAACATGAAGATTCAAAGAAAGCCCTTGCACAACCGGTTATACCATAGCAACAACCAGCTTCTGCAGCATATGAGGAAATGAATAGAGTGGTAAGTAGTAAGATCGCTAGCCAAAACCTCTTTTTTGCCATCAGTCCACCACTTTATTTCAAGCCTGAAACCTCAGTATAACCGGTTTTCAAGCCGTTTCTGATTAGTTACAGTTATGATTGGTTAACGGATTGGTTATTTAAAAAGGTTTTGCTTTTTTATCGTGAAAATCGCATGGAAAATGAGCATGATTTTCAAAAAGCATATATAAAAAGGAGATGTAAGTATAGGAGAAAAAGAGGCATCATGATATCACTGATAAAAAAAGCAGAAGTCGGCCTGGAAGAATTCTTGTTGTTGTTCCTTATACTCATAGAAGCTCTTGATTTTTTTACTGTGATACCTTCGCAGGTAGAGTATATTGAGAAGGTTCTTGCGATCCTGGCGATATGTTATCTGTTCTACCGGGCAAGTATCACGAAGATCATTTTCGGTTTCAGTGAGAAGAATTATGATCTCCTTATCGTGATTGCGTATCTGTCATTATCGATAAAGACTCTGATAGGTTTTCTCATATCTGTCGTGCATGAGAGCGGTATCCTGAAGAGTTTTTACACGATGATATTATCGAATGCAGGGATCATTGAGAAGACGGGATTCTGGATTGGCGGCATCATGATGTTGGTCGTCTCTGCCCTGCTTGTCAATGAGCACCTGCGCAAGCCTTGTGTCCTGGGCATCATCCATGAAGACAGAGCGGCAATAACTATTACGCAGAAGATTGTCAGGTTCGTGAGCATCTACCTGTTATTGCTCTCTACGTATCTTATAGTGTTCACTTTTGCTTTTGAATGGCTTGGCCTGACAGTTGATGCGCCTGTCCTGATGATAATCCTGTTCTTCTATCTGTTTGTCATAGTGAAGAGGGGAAAGGGTATGCGCGCAGAATCGTTCCTCAAGAGAGTGAGCGAATCCAGTGAAGGGTTCTACGGTAAGTTCGTCTCTTTGTTCCATTCAAAGAGGACAATCACGGTTGCGATCGCAGGTCTGCTCGCATTGCATCTTCTCGTGGAGATAGGTCATTTCATCATACCTTATACCACTGGCCTGCTCTATCCATGGTATTTCCGCCAGCTTGGTGCGGGTCATGTCCCTCTGGCTGCCCATATGGTTTCAGACTTCGCTTCTGCATCAGGCATCACCGCACAGATAGGGGTTATGTTGATCTATATCTCCAATCTGTTTGCAGTGCTCATGCTTTTCTTCGGTCCTGCATACCTGTGGACGCGGTTTTACATGAAGAAGAAGACTGAGATGCCTAATATTGTAGGGTTGTTCTTTGGATGTATCACGGTGTTTCTTCTGAAGCCCGTTTTCAGGATGTCATCAGTGGATTCTGAGACTTTGATAGGTGCGGACATAACCACGCAGGTGATCCCTGGTACAGAGAACATATGGCTTGTCCTGCTTGCGGCAGTTCTTGTTGCGGGGATATTCCATGTGCTCGCGAGGAAGAATCTATTCAGGAGCTTAAAGCTCGTTTTCGCAGTGGTCCTCATCTACCTCGGATTATACCTATATTATTTTTTTACCGACGTGGCAGGATATTATGTGCAGTCTATAGGATTGCTTGCCAAGGCAGGACAATATTTTATAGCGATGCATCTCCTGATATTTTTCACGATAACAATCGTATTCTATATCGGAGGCTATCTCATGTTCATCTATGAAGCGCATATCAAGCACAATATCTGAAGCAAGACAACCGAAGGATTGGATGATATCAGGTCAAACAAAACATTTAAATAATCACCCACCAGCATTACGCAGATGAAGATATTCAAGAAATTGACAAGAAGGTTGAACTTCTTTGAGAAGATGCTTCTTCTTGTAGGGCTTGCTGTGACCATGATCGGGTTCTATTACATCAACAAGCTCTATACAGGAGAGGGGCATCTGACTTGGGCCGTGCTTCAGGCAGCTTTCTTATGGCTTCTGCTGCTGTTCATGATCATCCTGACAGACAGCAATGAGTCGATAAAGGAAGAGTTGAAAGAGATGATAGGCCAGCACGTCGAGGAGACTAGGCTTCTCAAGAAGATCTCACAAGAGCAGCTTGCAGAGCTGAAAATAATGAATGCTGTACTTTCTGATAAAGGTAAGAAGAGAAAGTAAGGTGTTTGTTTGACTATCAGCAGCACTACCACTCCTTCGAGCTATGCTCGAAGACCAGCCGCACGTAGTGTGGCGCTGCTTAGCGCAGGTAGATTCAAGAGGGGATGACCGACCACTTGTTGATTGAGTGGCAGGAAAGCTTGGCTTCTTCGATATGCTGATCGATTTCTGCCGGAAATGCTACCTAGCAGCGTAGTGCTGCTGAGGTAAAAGCTGAACAATTACCGAAGTATTGATTATGTTTCTTTCATTCTTTTCTGTGTGTCATCTGTACCAGGAATACGAATGCTAATCCTAGTATAGGTATTATCATGAGCGGCAGCAGGGTGACAAACCATGACTGTTCTAATGCCTCTGTCTCTTCTGCTATCGTCGTTGTGCTGGTCTGCTCAGCAGCATCCTCGTGCTCTCCTGCGACCTCATAGGTTATCTCTGTAGCTTGGGTGAGTTCTGAGAAATGCCATGCTACTAACGGGTCATCTTCAAGTATCTCTGGTTGTATTGAGAATATTATGTCCTTTGCAGACTGGGCTATGCTTTTGGGTATCTCTTCATATATCGTGAAATTCTTGAGTCCCTGTACCGGTGTCACCTTTATCCTGATCTGGGTCCTGCCATTGGCTATTGCTGATCTCTTGTTCATATTGACGAATCGGTTTGTGTTCTGCTGCTTCTTGACTATGTCTGTCTCATTGTACTTGCCTTCTCCGAATCGTGCATCAAGGGCTCTGATAAGTGCCTGTCTTGATACTGAGACTGGCTTCTCTTTGCAGTCCTCATCGACTTCACCATCGCAGTCATCATCTATGCTGTTCCCGCAACGTTCCGGATTAGGTCCCTTTGCTGTGCATCCGACCCATCTTCCTTCCCTGCACTGCTCTTTTCCAGTGCTGCACGCTCCGATATTCAAGGAACCGCAGTCTCTTGACAGGTGGTCATCTATCTGATTGTTGCAGTCTTCATCTATGTTATTGCATATCTCTTCTGCATCAGGGTGTATCGACGCATCATTATCATTGCAGTCAAAAGACTTCTGACAGAACTGGCCGTATCCATCGCCATCACCATCAATACATTCCCTTCCTGCGACAGTGGTTGTTGGAGCTGTGCCTTGCGGAGCTGCTCCCTCTGCCTGCTGTTGCTGCCTGAGGAGTATCTGTTGTCTTGGGCTTAGCGCTGGCTGAGCTGAATCATTCTGTGGTACTCCTGTATCTACAGTTCCTGATCGGGATATATTGCATGATTCATCTACTCTGCCATCGCAATTATCATCTTCATTGTTTCCGCATTGTTCCTGTATAGGACGCACCCCTCCTTCACAGGCACCCCACACTCCTGATATGCAGACCTGTGTCCCTTTCTTGCATGCACCGATATCTATGCCGCAGCCTCTTATGCTACCATTGATACAAGCAATAGCTGGAACAGTAGCATCACATCCTTCATCAGTCTCTCCATCACAATCATTGTCAAGGCCATCACAGATTTCCGTGCTTGGAAGGTGCATTGTGCATACCCCCCACTGACCATTTAAGCAGCTGCGTTCGCCTTTACTGCACACGCCAAGTCCTCCTTCGCCGCATTCCTGGACAGCACCTTCTGTACATTCAGCAGTGGGCGGAGCAGTATATGATGTAGAAGTATCACATACAGTAGAAGTGCCACAATCAGGATCGCTGCAATCTATCATCCCATCACAGTCATTGTCCTGATTATCCGTGCAGATAGTCTCCTTGTCTGGTTTGCTGCAGGCATACCATTCCCCGCAGCCGCCATTACATAAAGTGGCACGGGTCTGCGTCCCTCCGCAACCGCATGATTGCACCTTCACTGTGCATTCAGGTTGCCAGGTGCAGCTTCCTGTCTGAGAATATACTATGAGAGCAGATGATAATAATAACAAGAATAGTGCAAAGATTAAGGTGATGCCTCTTTTCATGGGCTTTGATTAGAATATGTGTATATAAAGATTATGTGAACGAGTTAAATGTGTATAGTACCGAATTCAGGCAACATCCTAAAATGGTGAAAAACTCTGGTTTATTTATATAGAAAATCGCTGTATACACCCTTATTTTGGCTTTTTCGAAATGTTGCCCTAAATCGATACCGCTTTATTTTCTCTCCTCG